>JBKBRT010000009.1:0-32879 GCA_046291585.1 Hyphomonas sp. | reverse complement strand
TTATCATGACCGCCACCCATACGCACAGCGTGCCTTTTGGCTGGAGCCTCGGATATGAAGAACAGCTCTATCAGGCGCTGACAGAGTCTGTTGCGGCGCTTCAGCCTGCCCGGATGGCATTCGGCACAGGCGTTTCCGGCATCAACGTCAATCGCAATATCATTGATCCTGACACCGGCCGCTCGTGGGAGGGCCCGAATTATGACGGGCCGTCGGACAAGACGGTTGCGGTCATGAGCCTGCAAGCAGTGTCGGGCGAGCCGATCGCGGTTTACTACAATTATGCCGTCCATCCGGTCGTGACCGGGAATCTGGACATGATCAGCGGCGACATTCCCGGCGCGGCGTCGGGATATATCGAAGCGTCGCTCGGTCAGGAGGCGGTCGCTCTGTTTTCCTATGGCGCTGCAGGCGATCAGAACCCGATCTTTTTTCAGCAGACGTATGATCTGCGCGAGATACGGATCCAGGATTTTGCTGCCAGAGGCGAAGATGTCAGCAATGCCATGCCGCCAGGCGGGCAGGGGATGGACCGGAACAATCCCCGAGTGGCGCTGCTCATGGAACAACAAAAGCAAATGAACGCGACGCTTGGGCAGATGCTGGGAGAAGAAGTTCTGCATGTTTTGCGTCAGGGGCTCGGGCGGCCCGTCACAGACGCCGCGCTTGCCGGCGCGCAGGCCATGATCACCTGCTCTGGGCGAAACCGTCTCGACAAGGGGCGTGCAGGCTATGCCGGCGAGTATGAGGATGCAGATCCCGTGGCCATGAAGCTCAGTCTTCTGAGGATCGGTGATACCGTGATCGGCGGCATCGACGCAGAACTGTTCACGTTGATCGCGCAGCGGTTCAAGCGCGAATCACCTTTGAAGAATTCGGTTGTGGCGACGCTGACGAATGGGATGTCGCGGGCAGGGTATATCCCCAATGATACCGCCTACGGACAGTATACGTTCGAGGTCGTCTCGTCGCGCTTCAAGCCGGGCTGCGCAGAGACCTCGATTGTGGAAGGCCTGCTCGATCTCATTGAAAAGACGGGTCAACCGACAAACTGAGATTCTGGACAGTCTCTGATCTGACGAAATGCGGCCGGGCGGAACCCTCACGGAGGTCCGCCCGGCCTTTTTTTATTTGCGTTCAGTGAAAGCGGCGCGCGTCATTTCCCGGCGGCGAGATGGGCGACAGCGACCGCGCCCAGCGGGCCCGCCAGATCGCCAAGCGCGGGCGGGGCAATGATCCCGGCAATTGTGTCCACGTCCGGCAGGGGCAGATACCCGCCGAGGCGATCGAATACGCGTTGCCGGACCATGGGCAGCAGAAACAGCCGGGAACTGCTGACCCCCCCGCCAAACAGGATGCGCTGAGCCGACGTCGTCAGAAGGATCGTGCAGGCCAACTCTGCGATGTCGTCGGCAACGGATTGCCAGGCAGGGTGGGTGTGGGGCACTTCGCTGGTGGGTCTGCCAAAACGGGCTGCCAGGGCAGGGCCGGAAACGAGGCCCTCGATACAGTCTCCGTGAAAGGGGCACGCGCCTGGAAATGTATCTCCGGCAGAGCGCCGGACACGGATATGGCCAATTTCCGGATGGAGCAATCCGTGTACAGCCTTTCCGTTTACAACAACGCCGCCCCCAAGACCGGTCCCGATGGTTATGTAACAGAGACTGTCGCAGCCGATGCCGGCGCCCCACCTGTGCTCGGCCAGCGCCGCCCCGTTCACATCGGTGTCGATGGCCCAGGGGGATGTGAACGACGACGCCAGATAGATGGCGACCGGCGCGTCTGTCCAGTTTGGCTTGGGGGTTTTGAGGATTGTGCCGAAGTCCGGGGCGTCCTTGTTCAGCTGGATCGGCCCGAAGGAGGCAATGCCGAGAGCGGAAAAAGGCTGTTCCGTATGCCATAGCTGGAGCTGGGTGCGCAGGCGAGAAAGGGTTTCGTCAGGCGTGGTCGTCGGGACTGTCACCTGATGGAGGATGTTCTTGCCCTCGGCAAGCAGGGCTATGGATTTTGTTCCCCCAAGCTCTATTCCGGCAACGCGAAGATTCTCAGTCATGAATTCAAACGATCCTGGTGTAGTGGTAAAATCAGGAGACTGATTATTGTCCGAGGTGGGTATCGAAGAAATCAATCATCACTTTGTAGGCGGCTCGCGATTCTGGAACGTCAGGATTGCTGTAGAAACCGTGGAACATGCCCTCCCAGACGTGCAGGTCGGCTTTTACCTCAAGCTTAGCCAGACGGCTGTGTGTGTAGACTGCGGAGCTGAGCTCAAAGCTGCGGGTGCCTGTAATGATCTGTGTTGGAGGAAAGGCCGACAACACGTCATCTGATTCTGCGGGCGCTACGAGCGGGTCGTAGGGGTCGGCTTCCGAAAGGTAGGGCATCATCGACCGCTTCGGGCCGTCGGTTGGGGTTTCAGTGGGCGGGGCCATGAAGCGGGCCTCGCCTATGGCTGTTGCGGTGTAATTGGCATCCCCGCCAAAGCCGCGGACAGGCGCGGCTGAACCGGCGCAATAAATTCCAGCGGCGCCGGGTGTGGGCAGACCGTGTTTCTGAAACCAGGCGAGCGACATGCCGGTGAGCATGCCGCCGGCCGAGCAGCCGAAGATGCCGATATTTTCTGCCGGATAAGTCTTGAGGAGCTCAGAATAGACCTTTGCCACGTCTTCGCTGGCGGCTGGAAACTTATGCTCCGGAGCCTGACGGTAATCGACAGCTACAACCCGAAAGCCACCCAGAGCCGACAGGGGCATGGATTCCACCTCGGCGCAGGCAGGCCAGCAGGTGATGAAGCCGCCGCCATGAAGATTGATCAGAACCCGGTTCTGGTTCTGGGGCGCAATCCCTGCCGCCGGCGTGTAATCATAGACGGGGATTCCCGCTATTTCGGTCTCTTCCCTATTGACCGGGAACAACTCACGCTGACGGTCGATGTAGGCCTTCAGAAAAGCCGGGCCGCCAATGCCTTCAACTTCCTTGAGCAGTTCCGGGTTCTGCATCGTCAGAAGGTGGTCGATGAGATAGGCCTTTCCTTCGGGGCTCAGAAATTCCGAAACGGGAACGGACATCGCCGGCACATGTACGGTTCCGTCCGCTTCAACGCCAACGTCTGACCCGAGATGGGCGGGCGGCGCGGAGTGGGCGCAGGCTGCAATCAGTGCGACAGAGAGGGCAAGGACTGAAAGCAAGACGGACTGTCTTGTGATGGCTTGGAAATTGAGATCCTGGAACATGAGATGATCAGTATCCTGTGTATCTGAGAGAAAGAAGGGGATGGCACGGCTCAAATATCTGAAGGCTGTCCGAATGCCCGGCGCAGGGCATCCATCTTTGCCTTTGTAAAGCGTTTTGCCGGATTGGTCGAAGCCGCTATCCGGTCAAAGCCGTGGAACGCGCCGGGCACAACCAGCAGCTCGGTTTGGACGCCTGCTTCTGTCAGTCGGCGCGCATATTCAATGCCTTCGCTGACAAACAGATCAACGCCGCCGACGCCGATGAATGTGGGTGGAAGTCCGGACAGATTGTGAAGCCGAGCGGGCACGCCGGCGGCCGGCACGTTCGCGCCACCTGGCGGCTGCCCGAGAAATGCCTCCCAGCCGAAGCGGTTGGAGGCGGCATCCCAACCGATGGCGCCGATGAAAGGCGGCAGCGGCCGCGTGCTGCCCGTCCTGTCGTCCAGCATGGGATAGATCAGGGCCTGAAACGCGACGGGAACCTCTCCGCGGTCGCGCGCGGCTATAGCGAGGAGGGCGGCATGGCCCCCGCCAGCGCTTTCCCCAAGCAGAGCAATGGTGTTCCGATCAACGCCGAGAGAGTCTGCGTTTTTGTTAAGCCAGAGCAGGCCGGCATAATTGTCCTCAACCGATCCTCGATAGGATGTTTCCGGAGCGAGCCGGTAGTCCACGCTGACGATTACACAGTCGAGTTCGCGCGCCATCGCCTGAAGGTATCCCACCTCCCAGGCAGCCTTCCCGAGGAAATACCCCCCGCCATGGGCGTGAAGGATGGCCGGGCGAGACGTGCCAGGGTGGGCATTGATGACGAAAAGTCTGACATCCGGATCACTCCCGGGAAGCGGCGCAAGCACTTCTGAAACGGACACGTCCGGCAGGCGGGCCGGCGCATAGGCTTCGCCAAAGCTGCGCGCGACGTTCAGGGTTTCTTTCGAGTATGACGGTGGCGGTCCATTCTCCAGAAATCGGGATGCAAATTCCCGCAGCTCCGGGTCGACATAGTCCAGCGGATTTGGGGATGCGGTCCCGGACGGGTTCTGGTGGGATGGCTGAAGAGAAACGCAGCCGGGCGCGCCGAGGGTCAAAGCTGCCGCTGAGCTGAAGCCAGCGATGCCGAACTGCCGCCGGGTGAGGTGGGGCTTCATGGTTCCTCCGCTCTGGCCGTTTTCCGGCCTGGTTATCCGGGTGTTCAGCAGGCGCCTGCTTCCTGTCCAATTGGGCATCACGGCTGCAAGATTTCCGGTCCGAATTTTCCATCAAATTCTTACAACGGCTGAGGCACAGTTGCAAACGTTTGTATTTGTGGTTCCTGGGATCACTTTCTCGAATTTTCAGTATGTTGGCCGCGTTTATCTGAGTTTTGCACCCTTGGCCGGGGGACGGATCAAGCCTAAATTCCCGGTTGAACTGATGCCGGAATTCCGGTGCCGGGTATGAAGGGCAGGTAAGTCGCTGTCTTTCTTCATCCGGGCCTTCTGGTGGCGCGCAGATTGGCAAGTTCATTGCATATCTCAGTCTGGCGGGAACCCGACATGAACAAGAAAATAACCATGATTGAGCTGGCAAAGATTGCGCGGGTCGATATCTCGACCGTTTCGCGCGCGCTCAATGACAGCCCCGTGGTGAAGGAGAGTACCCGAAAGAGAATTCAGCGCATCGCCAGCGAAGTCGGCTACGTTGTGAATGCGCCGGCCAGCAGTCTTCGGCGCAAATCGACCCGGACCCTGGGCATGGTGATTCCCCTCAATCCGGAAACGGATCAGACGATGTCTGACCCGTTCTTTCTGGAAATGGTCGGCGGGGTATCCCAGGCCGCTGCCGAACTTGGCTATGACCTGATCGTGACAGTGCCGCGCGAGGCAAGCCAGGCTGCGGAACGGCGGCTTCTGAATACCGGACGGGCAGACGGCATCATTGTAATCGGGCAGGCCGCGCGCGCCGCGCAGCTGAATGAGCTGGCGGCAATTCATTCAAATTTCATTGTGTGGGGCGCTCGGATGAAGGGCGCAAAGTACACCACCGTTGGCAGTGACAATGCCAAGGGCGGGTATATTGCAACCTCACACCTGTTCGAGCGCGGCTCAAAAAGGATACTGTTTCTCGGCGATCCTGGTCTGCCTGAAGTCAAGCTCCGCTATGAGGGCTTTCTCAAAGCCCATCGCGAGGCGGGCGTTGAGCATGACCCCTCGTATCTGCTGCGGATGAACTTCGGTGGGCGGACGACCTATAGTCAGGTCCTGGAGTTTCTCCGGGCCGGGAACAAGATTGATGGCATCTTTGCCAGTTCGGACCTTCTGGCCAATTCGGCGCTGCATGCGCTGGTTGCCGAAGGGCTGAGTATTCCTGAGGACGTGCGCGTTGTCGGCTATGACAATATCGGGCAGTCTTCGATGATGACACCGCCGCTTACGACCATTTCCCAAAATATTGCCGAAGGCGGCCGTATGCTGGTGGAATTGTTGTTGGCAAAGCTGGAAGGTGAAAAGGTTGCGTCCTGCTTCACCAGAACTGAATTGATCGTGCGCGACACTGCCTGAGCGCAGCGCCCGTCAGTAGGCATCCCGCCGCGGGCTGGCGAGGGGCTCTGCGACAGCGCGGCGAAGATTGATGGTAACGTTTGGCGAAAAGGTCAGCTGTTTTTTTGCGTCTGTATACTCAGTGTAGGGCGCAATAATGGTTAGATGCTCCGCGCTCAGCCCCGTTGTGAGGATGCTTGCTCCGAAAAGGTGCTCGCTGATCGGAACCTGCGACTCCCCGCCGTCAAAGGCGCTCGTCCAGGGGCCCCGGAGCGCGGAGGATTTGTAGAGCCGGAGAACTTTTGTCACTTCATCGGCGGGCTGCTCTTCATTGATCCGGTCACAGGCCGAAATCATCAGGAACCAGGTGGCGCTCTTCTGATGATAGTGCAGCTTGGGCACCTCTGCCTGTGTGAATGAGTTTGCGTCGGGCAGCTCGATCGGCGGATGAAGCGTTTCTATCTGGAAGCTGTCACAGGTTTCCGTGACCGTGGCGTGTGCAACAGCGCCCCTGAAGGGAGAGACTTTGGCTGACCAGAACACTTCAAGTTTGCCGGAGCTTTCCTGAACAATGAAGGGATCGCGCCAGGCCAGGATAGGGCCGCCTTCTTCGCCGTCCTTGTTTCCGAGCAATTCCTTCGCAGGAAGATAATAGCCTGCCGCCAGGATCTGATCATAGTCCCGAACGGGGCAGGAAAGCGCTGTCTGCGGAAGGCTATCAAGGCGATAACCGCTCGTGGATTGCCCTATACAGATCGTTTGCAGAAACGGCTGGTTTTCTTTCCCGGCGCGTATACCGGTAAATCCGCAAAGCCAGTCTTGCTCGGCCCTGGCGACCATACAGCCGCTCCAGACATTCCGTTCAAAGGCGCCATCGGCGGTTTCATGCGGCGTCAGATACGCGCCTTGATCCTGCCAGCTATCGCCGCCATCGGCGGACGTGAAGTGGCGGATGTGGAACGGATAATCATTTCTGTCTGCCGGTGCTATTGCGCCGCCTTCGGAATTCCTGCGGCTCAGAGCAAGACAGTAGAGATGTACTTTCCCGTCAAGCTCTGCGGTCCAGGAATCCCAAAGCCAGAGGTCAGGATGGACGATCCCGTTTTCAAACAATGCTTGCGACGGCGCAGGGACGGGAGCGGATTTTTGAGGTGTCATTCTATTACTCAGTATTCGCGCGAGTCGGCGTCAGCCAGGGCGTTGCCGGCAGGGTCGGCGATGAGATTGTAGACCGCCAAAACAAACAGCAGGCCCGCAAAAACGGTCGCCAGATGAAACCCGACCGCCATGTCGCCATCGCCCGGAACATCACTGACATACCCCATGAGAAGGGGCGCGAAGGCTGCGGAAACGGCGGTGAAGAACAGGATGAGACCCGCGGCAGCGCCATGCTTGGCTTTGGGAAGACAGCTGATCCCCTTCGAATTGAAGGTGGGGTAGATCATCGACATGAAAAGCCCGGAAAGCGGCAGCAGAAACACCGCAACATCCCTGCCAAAGAGCGTGCTCAGCGGGAAGCATAGGAAAATCGCGGCGGTGAAGGCCGCCATCACGATCTTCCAGTCAAACATCTGAAGAATCCAGAGGGCCAAGAAGCGGCCCACGGCCCGCAGCACAAAGAAGATCATCACAGCATAGGCCGCCACCGACATGGCGAGCGGCGTTCCGGTATAGTTGGAAAATAATGTTGGTGCCCAGACGAAGATGGCAACTTCAAAGGCCACATACAGCGCAATGGCGAGGGAAAAACCCATCGCATGCCGGTTGCCCATCAATCGGACGGCGTTCAGCATGTTTGCCTTGGGCGTGTCCACTTGGCGGACGGGTGCTGGAAAGCGCGTCTTCAGAGACGCCAGGATCATCAGTACGCACATTGCCGCGGCGAGCAGGTAGAGCCAGCGCCAGGACAGGCCGGCCGCGTCGAGCGTCACCACGATCAGGGACCCCGCAATGGCGCCGATCGCAAAGAAACCCTCGCAGGTGTTCATGCGCCGCGTATGGTCCCCGGTGGAATTGGAGATATCCCCGATGAGCGCGAGGATGGCAGTCTTGAAGACCCCGATTGCGAGGCCGCCCGCAAACAGAAGGGCAAGGTAGAACGAGAAGGAGCTTGAACCGAAGAACACAGCCGACGAAACGCCGTAGATGGTCAGCCCGAGGATAATGGCCTTCTTCCGGCCCAGCGCGTCAGCCAGAAAGCCGAGAAGAATGCCGCTGAGCGCGATGCCGATCATCGTTGCCCAGTGAAAGAGGCTCGCCTGCGTATTCGAAAGACTGAGTTCGACCCTGGCGATATTGATGATTTCCCCAACGGCATCGGTCGTCATGGCGAACATGAAGAACATGGCGTATGTCAGCGCTGTTACGAGGCCGTAACCGCCTTCTGGCCTGGTGACAGCTGCCGACGCAGCCCGGTCTGATACTGTCATTTTCTTTGTTCCTCCGGTTCATGCAACGGTAGGCAAAATGCAAACGTTTGTAAATCATTGGAGGGCGGATTTGTGATCAAATCCCCGCGCATTCAGGCCCTGCCGACTGATTTTCTCGGGCTTGCGCCAGAGTTTCCGCAGGGCCTGTCTCGCATCTGGGGCTATCGGAAAAGGTCCAGATCAATTGCCTCTGCCATCGCCCTGTAACCGGCATCGGAGGGGTGGATCTTGTCGCCCGCATCATAGGCTTCAGCGAGGTAAGCCGGGTTTTCAGGATCTCGCACGGCCGCGTCGAAATCGATCACGGCGTCAAAAGCGCCGCTGTTTCTGATCCAGTCATTGATCTCGTTGCGGATGACGTCCTTTTCCACTGTGGCGTAGCCGGGAAAGGGAGACCCGAGGTCAGGCGTCAGGGTCGCGCCGATCACCCGGATACCGCGGGCGTGGCCTCTAGCGATGATCTGCTTGTAGGCGCCGATGATGTCGCTTGCCGTGAGGGTTGGAAACGGCGCTTCCATTCCGGGGAAGCTGAGGCCGCTCAGCCCCAGATCATTGATGCCTTCAAGGAGGATCACATCCGTAACGCCGGGCATGGCGAGGACGTCCCGGTCAAGCCTTGCCAGCGCGCTTTCACCGACGCTGTTCTGCAGCAGGCGGTTGCCGCCAATGCCATGATTGACGATCGCGACATTGTTCATGCCTTCTGCGCGCATACGGGCGGCCAGATAGTCCGGCCAACCGCGCATCAGCGGATCGCGACTGCCAGTGCCGTCGGTGATCGAGTCGCCAAACGCCACGATCACGCGGTCCACTTCGGGATTGTAGGCGTGAATGGCCGTCACGAGTGGACGCGCAACCAGCCGCTCGGCATTCGTCAGCACATCGCTGCTTGTCTGATCCCCCTCCCGGGCCATCTCAACGACAAGCTGGGGGTCCGCCTGCGCTACGGGCACAGCTTCGGGAAGGTAAAGGCTGATGGCGACGACGCCGCCATCGGGCACCGAAAGATCCACCGGGTCGCTCCAGATCGGGGCGCCAGCGGCAACGGAAAGGGTTTTCGATGCGCTGGAGAACGTCAGGGTTCTCAGGGTGTTTTCCACAAGTCCGACGTCATTGACCAGGGCGATTGTCGCGGCGCCGATCGGCAGACGCGAAACGCTGGGGCCGCCATCCAGAACGATCCGCACCTGCTCGCCGCCTGCGCTGACGCGCATCACCTGGCGGACGGTGCCTTCAAGAACCGGGAACGTCATTCCCGGAGGCGCTGCGCCACTCGCGAGAGGAGCAGACGGGCTGCTGGCCCAGGTTGCGACCCAACTGGACGAGGGGGTGGGCTCGGAGGGCGCGGGGGTGGGCATGGCCTGACAGGCTCCCAGCAGCAGCGCCGCCCCTATGGCGGCCCGGGGTAACCACCGGGCGGGACTTGCGAGGCGGAAGTGAAAGCGGTGCATCATGCGTCTCCGATTGTGGACGGTAGGCGGACTGCTCTGGGTGAGCGGAGCGGTTGTTGGCCAACTTATCGGCGCGCTGCTTCAATTGCCGCCCGGGCGGCGTCATGCATCTGAGCATATCCCGTTCGATGCGGGTGAACGCCATCATGCGTGAAGTTTTCAGACAAGCTGCGGCCGTCTTCTGTCAGCAGGCTGTGATAGTCGACAAACGTAGAACCGGTCTCCGCAGCGTAGTCTTCAAGCCATTGATTCAGCACGGAAATTCTTGCCGGCGGCTCAAGCTCAGGCCGCCATCCGAAGGAGCCGGCCGGCGGTATGCTGGCCAGGATAACGCCGATGTCATGGCTCTTGGCGAGCGTCACCATAGCCTTGATATTTGCTTTATAGGCATCATCGCTGACAAAGCCGGTATTCTCGGCCAGATCATTGGTCCCTGTCATGATGTGAACCAGCTCGGGCTGGAGGCTGACGACATCCTGCCAGAACCTCACGAGCATCTGGGATGACGTCTGCCCGCTGATCCCTCTGTTGATTACCCCGTCGCTGAAAAGATCGGAATCCCCGGTGCTCCAGAACTCGGTAATCGAATCGCCCATGAAAACGACCTTCGGGGCAGGGCCGGCCAACACGGCAATATTGTCATCTCTGTACTGACAAAGGTTTCCCCAATCGGACCGCCGGCGCTCGGCGTCCAATGCCTGCACGTCCTGCATTTCCGGCTGGGAGAGGTATTGAAAGTGGCTGAAATCGCTGGCGGGATCGAGCATGTCCAGAATGAGCGCGTCGAGGAAGGCGCGCGCTTCATCGTCGAGTGCTGTGCATGCCTGAGGGGCGCCCGCAGATTGCGCCTGCGCGGCGCTTGAAGACACTGCGAACATGCAGCAAGCGAGAACGAGAGCTGCAATAACCGAACTTGAACTGCGGGAGGCGCGGACGTTTCCTGCGCAATATCCGGCAATCCGAGAGCCTCTGATCTTCTCGAGGATCAGGCCGGGCCTGCATGTAATTGGCATTCAGTTTCCTCCACTTAAGCCGCAGTGTCTTGCCGTCTTGATGCGGCTTTCATCATGCGTTGTCGTTTTGAAACCTGCTGCCGTGCCTGATCAATCGGCAAAGCATTGGAACTCGGAACAACCCATTTCACAAACGTTTGTATTATGGTGTCGCGGATCGTTCAATAGGTTTGATGAAAGTTGCCGAGTGTCCGCCAGATGTGTAGCGGAACAGCCTGCCGGGCGCCGGGGCGGGTGGCCCGGACGAGATTCAAAAGTGGTTCAGAGTTAAGCTGTGGACCCGGGGAGGTCTTTTCTAGCCTGGGCGGCGCGTTTAGCGAGGATGCCAGCGATCTCGGTGCGAGACTTTCGTCACACCGATGGAGGGCGGCTCACCGCGCGGCCAAACCCTGTCAAAGCTCGCATGCTTCCTCCGGGACGTCGGTTCGCACCCATTGTTTGCCGGGGGCGGGCGTGGTCCAGGGGGTATATGTCAGGGTGAGGGCCTGCGTGTCGCGCAGGAGGTTCAGGGTAAGGGGTGTGCCGGGCGCGGCGTCCCTGGCAGCGTCGAGGGCATCTGGATTGGTGATGATGTCGTAGCGGGCGATGCCAGCTGCTTCTGCGGCGGTGCCGGGCAGGATCGGGCCGGCGCGGGTGCGGCCTTCCTCATCCTCATAAGGACGGAACCCGATGACCAAATTCTGCAGCAGGCGTTCCTCAGCCACAAAGCAGGGGCCGAAAAGGTCTGCCGGCAGGTCAAGCGGAGCGCCCTCCATCATGGCTCGGAATTCCGCGCTTCCGGCGTCTCCGAGATAGATCTCGACAAGATCATGCCAGAGGGCAACACCGTCTTCGGCTTCTTTCTGGCCGTCGATGAAATCAAAGATCAGATCATCCACGCGCAATTCTCCGCCGGAAGCGGCGCGAATCCGGGCGTCCACCTGGGCAACATAAAGGGGCCCGCGATTATAGGGTACGATCTGAGCGTTGCCGTCGGCGAAGAAGAGGCGTGTGACTTCGGCATTGGAAAGGTTTGACTGCGGATTGGTGTAGTAGGATTTTGCGAAGCCGTTGAAGTCGTTGATGTAGTGCTCAAGGCTGGTGAGGCCGGCGCGATAGGGCAGTACGACGGTGTAATAGTTGGTGACACCTTCAGAATACCATTGCTGGCCGCCAGCGCCGCCGCCATCGCCGTATCCGCCGACGAAATGGTGCAGCGCCTCATGGGCGAGCAGGCCACGGACTTCGTCCGGGTCCCGATCTTCGCCTTCGACGGTGCCGAAAATGAAGGAATTGAAACCGCCTCCACCGCCGCCCTGAAAACGCTCGGTGGTCCGCATGAAGATGCGGAACGGGGTGTCGCTGGCTCCGAAGAAGCTGTTGAAATAGGTATAGGCTTCCTGGGTCCAGCTGGCCGCGTCTTCCAGATCAAAGGCCGGGGGTGTGATCCAGTAAACCGCAAAATCACCTGCGCCGTCATCGGGTTGGCTGCGAAGAGGGCCGGCGAAGAAGAAGCTGTTGTTGAGGTTTTGTGCGGTGACGGTGGCGGTGACATCGCCTTCGCCGAGGCTGGACGCTGCGCGCGCGCCCGGAACGAGTTCGGATGTATCCCAGTTCAGGGCTACTTCGCGCGGCCAGCCGGAGGTGGGCAGGGCCAGCATTGTGTTTCCCGAGCCATAGAAGCCTGTCAGTTCTGTGCGGGTGTCAATCAGCGGGCCGGGACGTGTGGCGGAGGTGATGACGCGCGGTTCGATCGTGTACCGGACCGTTACGTCCCCGTCCGTGGCGCGCGTAGTTTTCCAGCGGCGATCCTGGCGGAAATCAGAGGGATCGACGGGGTCTTCTTCGATGGTGAGGGGCAGGGGACCAGACGCATCTTCGGCGATCAGCGTTTCGGGGCGATTGAGCGCGCCGGGCGCCATAACGCGGACGATGGCCATGGACAGTAAGGTGTCCCCAGCGCCGAGCTCCGGCTCCCGCATTTGCAGGGTCACATCGATGGATTCGACCTTCTCTCCGCCGGGGCGGCGGGGGATCAGCGTAATTTCCATGCCGGCTGGCCGGGTAATTTCGCCGCGAGGCGCCGTTTGCGTGCCCGCCGGGGCGGCGCAGGCGCTCGCAAGAACGGTCAACAGAAGCGAGATGGCGGCAACAGAAACCGGGCGCGCGGCGTGTTTTGAGCGGGCGAAGTTCATGCGGCAGGCTCCTGCAAGGCTTTACAACGCCAGACTAACGCGGGCGACGGGGAACTTTAATCGAATAGATCGGAGCATTGGCAGGTCAGCGAAATATCTATCCCGGGAGCGCGCCTGTGGCGGGGCATTCATGCAGAGGCGTATCAATTGAGCGCATTATCGAAAGGACTATTCTGCTGCGCGTGAAGACAGTTGAACGTGAACTTGTATGAAGGCCGATGCGATGATCAACCCTGCACATCCCTCGCCCATCGCGCGCTCTCCCCGCATGCGGTCGGTTCGTTTGGCTGGGTTTTTCCTCTGCATACTGATGGCCATCGCGGGATGCCGTGGGACGCCGGTTGAGGCCGTGCCTGAAGCGGTTGCCGCGATTCCGCCGGAAGCCTTCTACGAGCTCACACTGCGGCCTGAATTGGGCGAGGACGGGATGGTGCAAGCGATTGCAGTAACGTCTCGCCTGCATGGCGGGCTGAAGGCGGGCGAAACCCGCCTGAAGCTCTCCGCGCCGGTAGTGTATGTGAATGTCATGGGCATCGCGGATCGTATCCAGGATTTGCACGTGACAGACGCGGCCGGTCCGGTCGAGTTCACCTTTGAGCAGGACGATCCTGTGCCAGGCGGTTTCCCATACTTCCGGCACTGGACAGCAACCCGTGATGTCGAACTCCCTCTCGACATCAGCTACCGGGCGCTGGTCCAGCCTGAGGGGGGACCGCCCGGACCGGCCTTTGGAATTCGCCCGTCGAAAGGCGGGGTGAGCGGCTCGGGTGCGGGATACATGATCGTGCCGGTAAATGCGGAGTCCCGCCTGTCGATTCTGGATTGGGATCTGGAAGAGTTCGGCCCGGGAGCCGTGGGCGTGACGACGTTCGGGGAGGGGCGGGTAACGGTTGAAGGCCCTCCTGCCGCTCTGATGCAGGGGTGGTTGATTGCGGGGCAGGCAGAGCAATATCCGTCAGCGGAGGAAAAGAGCCATTTTCGGGCCTATTGGCTCGGGGATTTCCCTTTCGATGTCGCTGCTGAGATGGCCTATGCCAAGGATCTCTATGATTTTTTCGCGGAGTTCTTCGTCTATCTGGATCCGGCGCCGGACTATCGCGTATTCCTTCGCCAACTCGACACCCAGCCTTATGGCGGGGCAACAGCGCTAGCCAACTCGTTCATGCTGTCGCGCGGGCCGGCTTTGCCGGAAGAAATCGGCGGTCAGTCTCCGCGTTCGACGCTGGCCCATGAGATGATCCATATGTGGGTCGGCGGACTGAGCGGCGAGCATGTCCTGACCAACTGGTTTTCCGAGGGGCTGACCACCTATTACGAGTACACTGTCCCTTTCCGGGCAGGGAAGCTTTCGATGGAAGAATATGTCTCGGAGCTCAACGCCTTGAGCGAGCGCTATTACACCAATCCGGCGCGCGAGATGTCGGCTGTTGAGATCGGGCAGGTAGGCTTCAATGATGGCCGCATCCGCCATGCCCCCTATGAGCGCGGCGCGCTTTATTTTGCAGATCTGGATTCCCGGATTCGGAGCGCAAGCGGAGGGGCGCGCACACTGGACCTGCTGCTGCGCGAAGTATTCACGCTGCGTCAGCGGGGCGACGTGGAGCTGACGATCGAGGCCTGGAGCGATTTTGTTTCTGTGGAGATTGGCGCGGAAGAAGAGGCGTATGTCCGGGCGCTGCATATTGACGGGCAGCTCATCTATCCGGCCCCCGATGCGTTTGGCCAATGTGTGCGCGGCGTGCCGGCGGTGATCGAGGCCGGTGGAGAGACGTTTCAGGGAATGCAGTGGGAGCGCGTAGACGGCGTGGCGCCAGAGGCCTGCTTTGCCGTCGCACCAGCAAACTGATGGTCTTGAAACCAAACGAGGCGAAAGACGAGCCCCGCGCCAGATCCAGGTCGCGCGGGGAAGAAAATTTATGCGCTGGCGGTGCGCGCCATCGCGGCCTTTGCATAAACAATTTTGCTGCGGACTGTCAGTTTGCTGCTGTGGAGCGCAGGTGAAACCATCCGAAGCGCCTCTGATCATCTATAAATATAAAGAATTTCAAGGTTAAAGGTTATATCCCGGTGGATGCATCCGACAGTTCCGACAAAAATGTCCTGAGCTTTGCCCATTGGGTGAGGGACATGCTGACCTTTATGCGATCTGGCGCGCCGGGCACCATTCCTCTTTTTGAAAGTTCCGTGCCTGAGCCCGTCGACATGCTGGGAGATATCATCCGGACGTCGTTCCGGGAGGGTTTCCCCGATACGTATAAAAGCGTCTTTATGCGGAACAATCCCGATGTGGGAGAGCTGTTGGCGGCGCGCTATAGGGTGCCCGAAGAGTCCATTCTCTGCACGACGGGCGCCACGAGCGCGGTCTCCATGGTCTATACAGCGCTGCTCTCCCCGGGTGATCGGATTCTGGTGGAAGCGCCTGGCTTTGACATTTTTGCCAACATGGCGCGAGATGTCGGGATCGAGGCTGATTTCTTCCGCCGCGAAGCGCCAGGGTTTGGTATTTCGGTTGAAGGCGTTCTTGCGGCCCTGCACGCCGACACCCGTATGGTTGTGCTGACCAATCTGCACAATCCTAGCGGGGCGTATGTGAGCGAGGAGACGCTCGGGACGCTGGCGCGCGCGCTGGCGGAACGGGGTGTCCTTCTGATGCTCGACGAGGTCTACCGCGACTATTTCGCCGACGCGGGTCCTGGGCTTCATCCGGCCGAATATGACAATGTGCTGCGCCTGAGCAGCCTGACGAAGATTTTCGGGCTGAGCACGCTGCGGTGTGGATGGATCATTGCCGGGCGCCGCCTGTTGCGGCGATTGCGGGACTATTCCGAGCGCGCTGATTTCAATGTGTCGCGCCTTTCCCATTGCGTGTCGGCCGAAGTGCTGGCGAAAGCCGACATGTTCGACCGGTGGCGCGATGATATGATGAGTGTCTCGCGTCCGATTGCGGCAGCGGCGCTGAGCGAGATGGTCTCAGACGGGTTGATGCAGCCGGGCACGCTTCTGCAGGGATGCACCTGTTTCCCCCAGCTTGTAGGCGTGGAAGACACGCGCAGCCTGTCTCAATGGTTGTCGGCCAATCATGGTGTGGTGGTGGTGCCGGGCGAGTGCTTTGGTGCGCCCGGATATCTGAGGATTGGATATGGCCTGCCGCCAGAGCGGCTCGGCGAGGGATTGGGCCGTCTGGCGCGCGGGCTTGCAGAGTATCGTGCGAGCGGCCAGAAGCGCCACACGGCCTGAGGAATTTTGATGACTGATGCCCCGCCTGCCGCCGACAATCTGAAGCGAAATATCGGCCTGTTCGGTGTCGTGTCGCTGGGGCTGGGCACGGCGGTCGGCGTATCGATCTTTTCTATTCTGGCGCCCGCTGCTGCGGTGGCGGGGCCCGCGATGTTGGTGTCGATGGTGATTGCCATCGTTCCGATGGTTGTCTTTGCGCTGATCTATTCTTTCATGGGCGCAGCTGCCCCCGCGACAGGCGCCTCGTTTGAGTGGCCCCGGCGATTTGTGCACCCCTTTGCCGGTTTCATCATCAGCTGGATGCGGATCGCCGGCAGTACGGCGGCGTTGATCGTGCTGACGATGGTGCTGGTTTCCTACATGTCGTCCATCATCACCTTGCCATCGAAGCTTGTGATGTTTGGGATATTTGCTGCCGTCTTTCTGATCAATCTTGCGGGTGTGTCGTTTGTCGCGCGCAGCCAGGCGATCATGCTGGTGATCCTGCTCGCCACCTGCGCGGTATTCGTGTTTGGCGGCACCGGGCATATCGAGCCCATCAATTTCCAGCCCTTTGCCGACAAGGGTATCCTCGGCATCCTGGCGGCCATCCCGCTTCTCATCTCTCTGTTTCTCGGGATCGAAAGCGCGACCGAAGTTGGTGGCGAAGTGCGCAATCCACGCCGCAATATTCCGCTGGGAATAGGCATTTCGGTAGCGCTGACGGCGGCAATCTATTTTGGCGTGGCGTTCGTTGCCATCGGGATCCTCGGGGCGGACGCCCTGGGCGCGTCATCTGCGCCGCTGCTGGACGCCGCGATGGTGTCGCTGGGCGATGGTGGCCGCATCCTCATTCTCGTTTGTGCCTTCGTTGCCATCGGCAGCTCGATCAATGCCACCTTCGTTATTATGACCCGGTTTCTTTATGCGATGTCCCGTGCCGGCATGCTGCCCTCCTTCCTGGGCCGAACGAACGAAGCGCGCGGCGTGCCGCAGAACGCCATTTTCCTTGCCTTCGGACTATGTTGCCTCGGCCTGTTCATGCCGCAGAACCTTGTTTTTCTGTTCCTCGCCGTCAACATTCCAACGATCCTGAAGTATGCCGCGACCTGCCTTTCGGCGATTGGGCTCTGTCGCCGTGAGCCGGAACTGCGCGCGGCAGCATCGTTCAGCCTTCCGGCGAACATGGTTTATGCGCTTGCCGGCGCGGGGATCATTTTGGGATTCTTGATCATCTTGCTGGGAATTTCTGCGGACTGGCGGCCCTATCTGCTGCTGGGAGGCTGGGCGGCGCTCGGTGTCGTTTACTATCTGGTCAACCTCCGAATGCGGAGCGTCCCGGCCGCGCATTAACCGCCCCGGCAGAAATATTCTTCAGCAGGTCGCTGGAGAATAATTGTTGCCGAAGCCGGGGTGGGGGTGTCGCAAATAGTATAAAAAAACCGTCATCTATTTCCTAGCGTGACATCTAACCAAAGCCGAACAGCAGTCAGCACCATGAGGGGGCCTGGCTGCCGAGCTCGGGGCGAGGTCGGAGAACAGTGATGGAGAGAAATGTGATCGTGAAGAGCCTGTTGAATACGTGTGCTCTGGCAGCCATAGCGTCAGCCCTGATTGCGCCGATTGCTGTAGCGCAGGAGCAGGACGACATTGCGGCGACGGTGCCGGTCACCGAGGACGAAACCGCGACCCTGGAAACGGTTGTCATTACAGGATCGCGTATCCGCCGTGATGTGGCCTCCACGCCGGCGCCGGTTGTCACCTTTGGCGAAGGCGCATTTGAAGACCGCGGCCTGATCAGCGCCGGCGACGCCCTCAACGAAATCACCTCACTGCGCCCGCAATTGAATCAGGCGGCAGGGGACGGCTCGGCGTCGGGTTCGGGCCAGCAATATCCTGAACTTTTCGGCCTGGGAACCGGGCGCACACTGACGCTGGTCAATGGCCGCCGCTTTGCAACGACCTCGAGCGGCCTTGGCGATGCTCAGGTTGACGCCAACATCATTCCCACGGGTCTCATCAGCCGGATTGAGGTTGTTCAGGCCGGCGGCGCAGCGGTGTACGGTTCAGACGCCATCGCCGGGGTTGTGAACTACATCCTCAAGGACGATTTTGAGGGGCTCGAGTTTGACCTGCAATATGGCAACAACGAGCTGGGCAATTACGAGAATTTCACCGGCCGGATAACGGCAGGCCAGAATTTCGATAATGACCGCGGCAATATCGCGGTGAACCTTGAAGCATCCTCGACGCCTCTGCTGCGGTTCAGCGATTTCCCGGAATCCAGCCGCTCACGCATCACGCAAGGCAATCCGGCGGACACGGGTCCGAATGACGGTATTCCGTCGCTGAGCGAAATCATCCCGGCCTATTTCTGGAACTTCAACGGCAATGGCGTGATCTTCAACGCGCCTGCGCCACCGCCGAACTTCCTGACCCAGGTGGGCGGCGCGCCGTCGCAGTTTGCGCCCGATGGGTCTGTCATCGCTTACAACCCGGGCACCATCCTGGGTATTCCGTTTGCCGAGGGCGGCGACGGGACGCGCTACAGCGACCTGGCTGGCCTGCGCACCGGTGTCGAGCGCTATACGGGCAACCTGCTGCTCAATTACGATATTTCGGCCAATCTGCGCTTCAATGCAGAGCTGCTTTATGCGCAGACGACGGGTGAAAGCTTGCCGCAGGGCTATGCGCGTTCGGTTCTCAATCAGACGAGCCTGTCGCTGGGCGCTATTCGCTTCACCAATGCCAACCCGTTTCTCACCCAATCGGCGATCAACTCGCTGAGCGCCGCCAGCCCTGCCTTCGCAAGCGGTGGCGGTCTGTGGCTGTCGCGTCATTTCTACGATGATCTGTTCCCGAGCAATGTTCAGGAAAACGAGACCACAACCTGGCGCGCGCTCGGTGGCTTTGAGGGAGACTTCCAGGCAGCTGACCGTAATTTCTACTGGACCGCTTCGGCGAGCTTTGCAGATGTCCGCGGCGAGCAGAGCCGCTGGGAAGCAGATTTCGTGAAGTTCAATCAGGCCGTCAACGCAGTTCGCAACGGGGCAGGCGAGATCGTCTGCGCGATCAATGCGGACGCAAACCCGGCCAATGACGATCTGTCCTGCGCGCCGCTCAACCCCTTCGGCGCCGGCAATATCAGCGAGGCAGCTTCCCGCTATGTCTCGGTGCTGAGCGGCAATGAATTTGCCAATGAGCAGATTGACCTGCTGGCGACCATCGGGACGCAACTCTTCAGCCTGCCTGCAGGTCCGGTCGATGTTGTTCTCGCCTATGAGCACCGCCGCGAGGAAGCGACCTTTACGCCGTTCCTGGCAAACCAGCGCGGGCTCGTCGGAACCGGCGCTCAGCAGACGGAAAGCTCGGGGAAATACAACACCAACGAGTATTCGGCTGAGGTTCTCGTGCCGATCTTCGGTGGTGACCTGACGCTGCCGGGTGTGCAGGCCCTCGACTTGAGCGGCACGTATCGTTTCGTGGACAACTCGATCGCGGGTGAAGAGTCGGTCTGGAGCGCAGGGTCGCGCTGGGAAGTCACCAATGGCCTGACCTTCCGTGTAACCCGCAGCCGGAACTTCCGTGCACCCACGCTGGAGCAACTGTTCGCCCCGCAGAACACGATCATTGCCAATGGCGGGTTTGACCCGTGCGATGCTGACCGGATCAATTCAGGACCGAACCCATCCGTCCGGCGCGCAAATTGCGAAGCAGAATGGGCAGCGAACCCGCAATATGGCAGCTTGGCGAGCTTCCAGAACCCGGCCGAGAACTTCCAGGTGACCAGCGTTCTGACAGGTGGCAACCCGGATCTGGCCAACGAAGTTTCAGAAACCACCACCTTCGGTGTTGTGTTCGACAATCTTGTGGTGCCGGGTCTCACCGTGTCGATTGACCGTATCGAGATTGATCTGACCGATGGCCTTTCGGCGTTCACCACTGCTGACTTCATGGCAACCTGCTATGACAGCACGCCTCAACCAGCGGCGATCTGTTCGGCATTCACACGTCTGCAGACAGCTGATGGATCCAACCCGGCGGCAACGACCGCGACGGGACGCACGACGACCTTCAATGCCGGTGAAATCAAATTCCGCGGCGAAGTCTATTATGTGAACTACGGCTTTGACGTGAATGACCTCTTCAACGGCGCCACCGGAAACGTGACCCTCGGCTTTGAGGCAACCCACATGGCCGAGCTGACCACGTCGGTGACGGGAACGACGTTCATTCGTTCAGACAACACGGTTCAACGGCCCGATTGGACGGCCCGCTTCAACGCGGCTTACGCCAATGGTCCGCTCCGCCTCAGCTATCAGATGGATTATCTCGATGACGTTCTGGCCGCGCCGGACGCGACCATCGAGAACAATCCGAACCCTGAGATTGACGCGAACTATGTCCATTCGCTTTCGGCGCTGTATGAGGTCCGTGAAGGCTTGACGCTCCGGGCGGGCGTGACCAACATCTTCGATGATGGTCCTTCCTATCCGACGTTTACGCATGGGGATATTCTCGGCCGCCGTTACTTCGCGGGCGTAAACTACAGCTTCTAACCCGCAGCCACTTTACCGAGAGACCCACATCAGAGGAGGCGCCAGCCCAGATGAACACTATCTTCAGGCGCTTTCTTTGTTGTCTCTCGGCGGGAACTCTTCTGGCAGGCTGCGTCAGCGCGCAGCCTGCTCCCCCGCCTCCTGCCGCTGCCGGTGTGGCGTCTTCAGAGGTTGCCCTCTCGCAGATCGCCAATGGCCGCTCTGTTCGCGCAGAAGGCGTTTTTGGCGGCGAGCGCGTGGTCTACACGGCGGCTCTCGAGCAGGTAACGATTGCTCCTCAGGGCGACTCGCCGGGGGCTGATCTTTTCACGATTTCCTACATTGCCGACACTGACGCGCCCGCCAGCGAGCGCCCGGTGCTTTTTATCTTCAATGGCGGACCGATTTCTGCCTCCCTCTGGCTGCACATCGGGGCCCTGGGACCCCAGCGTGTCTTCGCGCCGGATGATCTCAGTGCACCGCTGGAAGAATATCGCCTGGTCGCCAATCCGCATTCACCGCTGGACGCTGCAGACCTTGTATTCTTTGATCCGGCCTCCACCGGCTTCAGCCGTGTGGCTGATGGCGGGGACGCCTCGAAGTTCTTCTCTGTGCGGACCGACGCGGCGCAGTTTGTCACCTTCGTCGAGGCCTGGCTTGAGAAACATGACCGAGCAGGCGCTCCGGTTTTCATTCTGGGCGAAAGCTACGGTACCCATCGCGCGGCCGAAGCCGCCGGGCAAATTGCTGAATCAGGCAGGCTGAACCTTGAAGGCGTGTTCCTGATGGGGCAGGCGGTCAATATCGTTGAATATTCTCAGCGCAAACAGAATATCCTCAGCTATATCGCCTCGCTGCCGACGCTGGCAGCGATCGCGTGGGATGTGGGCGCGGTCAACAAAGCGGGGCGCAGTTTCGAAGATTTCGTCGGACAGGCCCAGGCCTTCGGTGAGGAGGAGTATCTCGGCGCGCTGTTCAAGGGACACCGGATCACGCCCGAGGAGTTGGCGCGTATCGCCGCAAAACTGGAAGCCTTTACCGGCATCTCTGCAACGTATTACATTAAGAATCGCCTGCGCATTTCAAAAGAACAGTTCCGTGATGAACTGTTGAAAGAAAAAGGGTTAATCCTTGGACGGAGTGATGGGCGCTACACAGGTCCGCTGGCGGATGGTCCCAGTGATCCTTCCGGCATTCTGCAGCAAGCGTATTCCAAGCTCTTTGCAGCCTATGCTTCCGAAACTTTTGGCGAGCTGCCATTGAAGGACTACAAAGAGACGTTCAGTGCCGGCCCCGGCTTTGACAGTTGGGATTGGGGCGCAGCGTCGCCCTTCGGACACTTTGCCTATGCCGAGCGCCTAGATGCGGCGTTCAATACCTATCCCGGTTTTCGTGTTTTTGTCGGAACCGGGTATCACGACACGATGACGACAGTGGGCGCGGCGGACTATCTGATCGATCAGTCTGACTGGCCGTCAGGACGTGTCCGGAGTTCCAAATACATCGGCGGCCATATGGCGTATTCGGTGGATGCTTCCGCGCACGCATTCGGTGAAGATATTCGCAGCTGGATTCGCCGCTGGCCGGACGCGGGCGCGGACGAGTGATCTTCATCGGCGCAGAAGAGATTCAGGCGACACTGAGCTACGCCCGTTGCATCGAGGTGATGCGAGACGCCATGGCGCGCCTCTCGGCGGGAGATACGCGCCAGATGCTGCGTCAGATCCTGCCACTGGAAGAGGGGCGGATGTTTGGCATCATGGGTGGAACCCTTGGGCCAGGCGGCCCCTTTGGCTCGAAACTGGTGTCGGTCAGTCCGCACCGAGCCGAGGGCGGACCGCCCTCCCATCAGGGCGCTGTCGTAATATTTGATCCTGAAACCGGCGCGCCGCTCTGCCAGCTGGAAGCGGGGATGATCACGGCAATCCGCACTGCCAGCGCCAGCGCAATGGCGACGGATGTTCTGGCGCGGCCCGATGCCCGTGTGCTGACGATCCTTGGGACGGGTGAGCAAGCCTGGCACCATGCCTGCGCATTGCCGGTCGTGCGCCCGTTTTCTGAGATCCGGATCTGGGGCCGGAACCCCGAACACACCGATGTTCTGGTGCATAAGGTTCGCCAACAGACAGGTATATTGTGCGCAGGTTTCGCCAGCGTCGCGGATGCCGTCGCTGGCGCGGATGTGATCTGCACGGTTACGGGCGCAGCTGATCCCATTATGACGGCTGCCATGGTGAGCCCGGGCGCGCATCTGAATGTCGTCGGCTCAAGCTTTGATGGGCCGCGGGAGGTTGATGATACACTTGTGGCGGCGGCGCGCTTTTACGCGGATTCGCGTGCCTCCGTGCTGGCGCAGGGCTCAGAACTTCGTCATGCCATTGCGACCGGCGAAGTGGCAGAAAGCCATCTGCTTGGTGAAATCGGTGAAGTGGTGTCCGGGAAAGTCAACGGACGAACGGGGCCTGACGACATCACGATCTATAAATCTCTGGGGCATATCGTGCAGGATATCGCTGCGGGCTATCATGTTTACCAGACGATCTGCCGCGAGAGTGCGAGATGATGCGGGTCAGGCTTTTTTCCTGTGGATGGGCTGCTATAGCGATGGGGGCCCTCAGTGCGTGCGCGCAAACAGGCACACAGACGCTTCCCCCAGCGGAAGCGCCTGTGCAAATCGTTGCGTCCGCTTCAGCGGCTGATTTGGTCGCCTCTGAGCTGGCCCCGTATCGACGCGTGACAGAACACAGCTTCACCGCAAACGGTGAGCGGGTGTCCTACACCGCCATAGCCGGGGATACCTGGCTGCGGGATACGAATGGCGAGCCTACAGCCAGCATCTTTTCCTTCACCTATCTGCGTACGGATATACAGGACCCGAACCGTCCGGTGGTCTTCGTGTTCAATGGCGGGCCGGGGTCAGCATCAATCTGGATTCATATGGGCGCGATTGGTCCGCGCCGAGTTGTTCTAGACGCAGACGTAAACCCGTCGAATGTTCCGCCCTTTGGTCTGGAAGACAATCCCAACAGCATACTGGATGTCGCGGATCTGGTATTCATCGATCCGGTCGGCACCGGATTCAGCGTTCCTCTGAATGGCACAGATCCCAAGATATTCTGGGGCGTCGATGAAGACGCTGAGTCGATCGCCCAGTTTATCGAGCTCTGGCTCAGCGAATATGGCCGGTGGAATGCGCCCAAATACGTGCTCGGTGAAAGCTATGGGTCCATTCGCGCATCGGTTTTGCCGCGCGCGCTGATGGGCGGGCCGATCTATACCGGTCTGATGCGCGGGATTACGCTCGACGGGATCATCCTCCTGGGAACCACACTGGAAGCGCGTCAGGACAGTGGCGCCGAGGTGCCGGCGGGGACTCTCGCGGCCAAGCAGGCACGCGCTTTACCGGGGATCGCTGTGACATCGGCCTATCACGGACTGATTGACGTGCCGCCGGGTGGCATCACCGAAGTCTACAAGACAGTCGAAACCTTTGCGCGCGAGACGTATGAACCCGCGCTGCGCCAGCATCTTGCCGGCACGCTCGCGCCTGCGTCCCGCGCGCAACTGCTCACAGAGCTCAGCCGCATGACGGGCCTGTCTGAGAGCGATATCGGAGATGATCTCCATATTGATGAGCGCAGTTATGCGAAAATGGCATTGCAGGGACGCGGTCTTGAAATCGGCATGTATGACAGCCGGTATACGCTGCCGCTGGACAATAGCGGGGGAGATCCGGTGGCGGATGATCCTGCGATGACGCGCTATGTGCCCGGCTTCATAGCGACATTCCATCAGATGCTGCGCAATGATCTTGGTGTCCAGTTGGGACGCCCCTATGCTTCCATCCGCTGGCGGGAACTTCTGTTTGGATGGAACTGGACGCGCAGGGGCGTCTCCGAAGGCCAAAGCTATGCGACCGATCTCGCCTGGGCGATGCGCCGCAATCCAGATTTGCGGTTGCTGGTGGCGTCGGGCTATTATGACCTTGTGACCACACCAGCCGACGCGCGCGCGTCGATTGCGGCCGCGGGCCTCCCGCAGGACCGTGTGACGTTCACGGATTACGAGTCCGGGCACATGCTGTATCTGGGTGGCACGTCCGAAGCCTTTTCCAGTGACCTGCGGCGTTTCCTGGAAAAGTAGCGCTTCAGGCCGTTCCGATGGCGGCCAGGAACCGCTCGATATCGTCCATTGTGTTGAAAACTGAAACGGTGGGCCGGAAACGGTGTGCCGAGACAGTGGTTGTGATACCGGCCGCCTTTAGCTTCGGACCAAGGCGCGTACGGGCGTCCTGATAAGCGCAGGCAACGAGCGGCGTCAGGCTTTCTTCCGGTGTCAGCAGGTCATATCCCTGGGTCAGCAGGCCTTCCTTGAGGCGTGTGGTCAGGCTGACCGCATGACGCTGGATGGACTCGACGCTGAGATCGGCAATGTAATCCAGTGACGCGTTCAGGAGTGCAATGGTCGTGTGCGAATAGGTTCCCAGCGCAAATAGGCCCGTGGCGCTGTCTTCAAAGTCGTAGCTGGCAACCTCCTCACCCGGAGGATCGAATGGATAGACATGGCTGGTGAACCGATTGACGCCATAATATCCGTATTGAGTCCGCGTCAGCGCCTCGCGCGCGCCGCGTCGAACGTAGAGGAAGCCGAGGCCAAAATCCCCCATCAACCACTTATAGCTGGCGCAGGCGGCAAAATCGACTCCGCTGGCGTGCAGGTCAACCGGCACGCAGCCGGCAGCATGGATAATATCTGCATAGACCAGCGCGCCCCGTGAATGGGCAAGGTCGCAGATCGCTTTCAGATCATGCTGGAAACCGTTAATCGTGGAGACAAGCGAGAGCGCGACAAGGCGCGTACCCGGCGTAATCGCCCGGTCCATGTCTTCCAGCGAGATGCGGCCCTCCCGGTGGGCAACCCAGGCGACATCACAGCCAGCGTTCCCCAACTCCATATAGAGCGGCACTGACCCAAAGAAATGAAGCGTGTCGGTCACGATGCGGGCCCCGTCGGAGGGAAGCATCAGGGAGCGGACGATCATCTGCTCTCCGGTTGTCGTGCTCTGGACGAAGGTGATCTCGTCGACATCAGCATTTACGAGGCGCGCAAATTTTTCGAGTACGCGGCTGCTGCCAAGCTCATAGTCCCCGCCGGGGGGATGGGTAGAGCGATTGTCGAGATAGGCGTCAACCGACGCGCGCGCCGGCTGGCTTATGGGGTGCTGGGAGCCGGCATTGAGATAGATCGACGTGCCGAGATGGAAGCTGGAGCGGTCAGGTAGCGTCGTCGCGGCCCGCGCAGGCGTTGCGCCGGGGCTTGCTTCCGCGGTGCTGCGACAGGCGGCGCCGCCGGCAAGCGTTGCGGCGCCAAGGGCCAGCCAGCTTCGACGGGTAATCTCTGACATCCAATTCTCCGCCTGGGCCATCGGGGCCCTCTCTAATCCTTCTTCTCAATATAGCAATTGTCAGCGAATGGATCATGCATTCCTGAGCGGGAATATGCATGAATGTGCCTACCGGGCTATCTCAGCGGGGACGATAGGCATAGGATTTTTTCCGTTAAGCGGCGAGGTTAAGGGATGCGCGTAATGTCTCGTCTACATGCTCTGTTTTCCGCCACCGTGGCTGCGGCTCTGCTCTCCGGATGTGCGTCGTCGGCTGATCCGATCCCCGACACGGCATCTGCATGGACGGTGTTTTCCGACGGCCCGGCCCAGGCTGTGCGGGACCGGTTCGGAGATACGCCGCTCACCTATTTCGTTACGTGGAGTGAGTTGCAACTAGACCCGGAACTCAGAGAAGCCAGCGCGACAATTTCCGGCACCGCTTACCTGATGGAGTGTGGATGCGACCCCGCAACGCGGCCGGTGATGTTCCTGTTCAATGGCGGGCCGGGGGCCTCTTCATCTCCCCTGCATTTCTCGACCGGACCAAAAACACGGAACAAGGACGGAGCTTTTCCGGATAATCCGTATACCGTTCTGAGAGCGGCGGATCTTGTCTTCATTGATCCTGTGGATACCGGCTTGAGCCGAGCCAATTCGGAGGTTGGGCAGGCGCGTTATCTTGGTGTGGAGGGCGATGTCGACGCAATAAACCGCTATATCCGCAGCTGGTTGGAGGCGAACGGCCGCAAAGATGCGCCTGTTCTTCTGGCAGGGCAGAGCTATGGCGGCGCGCGCCTTGCCAATCTTACAGCAAAGTTGGGCGATTTTGATGTGCGCGGCCTGATAATGGTGTCGCCAGCGCTCGACAGCGCGGCGGGGCAAACCGATCTTGGCCATGTGTTTGCGTTACCAACAATGGCGGCAACAGCCTGGCGGTTCGGGCGCTCCGGCATAGAGGCCGGCAGCGAAGCTGAAAGCTGGAAGATAGCGCGGGCCTATGCCGAGAGCGATTACCTGCTGGCATTGCAGAAAGGCGACAGGATCGAGGCCGAAGAGAAAGCGGCAGTTGCCTCAGAGTTCGCCGCTATGACGGGCCTTTCTGCGCCGGACGTCCTGGCGGCAAACCTGCGCGTCGATATCCAGTTCTTCCTCGAAAATCTTCTTGCTGATGATGGCCTGCTCGTCAGCCGGCTGAATACCGGTGTTACCTCTCAGAAGCCCTCTCCGGACATCAATTCCCATCGGCCGGCAGCCGCCAATGATCCATCCTTGGGGCTCGGACGTTCAAACATCATCCTCTCTGCAGAAATTGCAAATTATCTGTCCGAAGTGACGGGGCTTCAGAGGGGGCAGGAATACCGCTCGCTCAATCTTGACGCCAATTTTGCCTGGGACTGGCGCCCCTCCATAAAGACGCCGAATTTCTATGCCAGCTCCGCGCCGGTCCTCTCGCGGTACATGAAAGAGAACACACGGGCCAATTTACTGGTATTTGCCGGCTATCGTGACCTCGCCACGACACTCCTCGGAACGCAGTATGCGCTGACCCATAATGGTCTCCCGCAAGACCGTGTCGAGCTTGCCGCTCTGCCGGGCGGCCATTCCCCTTATGACGAAGAGGTGTTGAAAGCCGATATCGCAGATAAGCTTTTTACCTTCATCGAAACGGCCGTTGCGGCGGCGCCCACCCCTTCTCTGGAGTCTGCAGAATGACCCTTCGCTTCGTCGCAGCACTTGCCGCGTCTCTCATTGTTTCCGCGTTTCCCGCGGCGCTCGGGCAGACAAGCCAGTTTGACTATACGATTATCCAGAACGGCGAGTCTGTTGGTCATCTGAAGGTTCAGGAAACCGGGCAGTTTGCGCTGATCGACTATTATGTGGACAGCAATGGACGCGGCCCAAAGCACAAGGAAGAACTTACCCTTGATGAAGCTGGCATACCCGTCAGCTGGCTGATCGAAGGAACCTCGCTGATGGGAGCAGAGGTTCAGGAATCCTTTGCGATCACAGACGGGGTTGCGCGTTGGTTGAGCCAGGCCGACACCGGGCGCCAGATTCTCTCGGCGCCGGCGCTCTACGCCGTCAATGACGGAAGTCCCTGGGCAGATTATGTCTATGCGCGCGCCTTGCTCAACGATGCAGACCAGCGGATGCCGGTTCTGCCGGGAGGCGAGATTATGCTGGAAGCGGTCCGTGAAACCCAAGTGACCAGTGGAGAGGGCGCCAGGATGGTTTCAGTCTACCGGCTCTCAGGAATCGATATGACCCCCAGTCTTCTCGCGCTTGATGGTGACGGCGCGCTCTTTGCGACATTTTCCGAATCCTCCGCAGTCATCCGCTCGGGGTATGAAGAGAGCGTCGAGCCCTTGCTGCACCTGGCTCGAGATCTGAACGACGCCCGTACTGAAGAGCTTGCCCAACGCCTTCTGCACCGCTTCGAAGCGCCGTACTCAATAGTAAACGTCCGTGTGCTGGATGTGCGCGATGGCAGCTTGAGTGAGCCATCGGTGGTAACGGTTGCGGGTAAGAAAATTACTGCAGTTGCGCCTTATGAGCAGGGCGCCTTGCCTGAAGGCAGCGGTGCTGTGTTCGATGGCGAAGAGGGCGTGCTGATGCCGGGGCTTGCCGATATGCACTCGCATGCGTCGGCCAATTCGGGTCTTTACTATCTGGCGGCCGGGGTCACCTCGACGCGCGACATGGGCAACGAAAATTCCTTTCTGGTAAACCTTCTTGAGCGCATGGCATCGGACAAGGTAGCGGGGCCGCGTATTACACCGGCTGGCTTCGTTGAGGGGCGCAGCCCCTTTTCAGCCCGGCATGGCATCATTGCTGCGTCCGAAGCAGAAGCCCTCGACGCCGTCGATTGGTATGCGGAGCAGGGATATGGGTATGTCAAATCCTACAACTCGATGAACCCCGCCTGGATGCCAGCGGTTGCCGAGCGCGCCCATTCCCACGATATGCGCATGATCGGCCATATTCCTGCCTTCACCAATGCCGACGCCATGATTGATGCCGGATTTGATGAGGTGACCCATATCAACCAGCTGATGCTCGGCTGGCTTCTGGATATCACCGAGGATACGCGCACGCCGCTCCGCCTTACAGGCATGGCGCGCGGCGCAACGCTGGATCTGAACTCGGAAAAAGTCCGGGCTACGGTACGGCGGATGCAGGAGAACGAAACCGCAATCGACCCCACCGCTGTCATCCTGGAGCGCCTGATGCTGAGCCGGGCGGGCACAGTTGCAGAGGGCGACGCGGCCTATCTTGAGCATATGCCGATCGGCTATCAGCGATATCGCCGCCGCAGCTTTGTGTCGTTGGCTGATACTGCTGAGGATGAAGCCTATCAGGAAGGCTTCCGGCGGGTTCTGGAAACCCTGAAGATGCTGCATCAGGCCGGGATCATAATCCTACCGGGTACCGATGATGGCACCGGCTTCACCGTCCATCGGGAAATCGAAATTTATACTTTGGCGGGCATTTCCGAGGCCGATGCATTGCGTATCGCAGCCTGGAACCCAATCGAGTATATGGGGTATTCCGACACGCTCGGCGCCATCGAGCCCGGCAAGCTGGCTGATTTTGTGCTGCTGGCCGGAAACCCGCTTCAGGACATCAATGCCATTCGTACGCCGCGCATGGTCGTGCGGGACGGGGATGTCTATTTCCCTTCCGAGATTTATGAAGCCCTCAGTGTAAAGCCGTTTTCCGCGCCGCCCGCGCTACTGCGCGGCGCGCCGGAACCGGAAGGAGAGCCTGCTGGCTCGGCGCTGGTCCCGGAGGGCGCTTTACCACCGCCTTCCTTCGTGCAGCATTTTCCGATGATCGGTGAGGGGTTGCCGATCAAGGCCGAAATCCTGCCTTTTTCGGGCGCTGTGCGGGTGGGCAATGTCATCTATCTCTCCGGCCAGATCGGCGGCGCGGCCGGCGGTCCTTCAGATGATTTTCGTGATCATGCGGTGGAGGTGATGGAGTCAGTTCGCCGCGTGGCCGCTTCGTCAGGGGCCGGCATGGAGCAGATATTCAAATGCACGGTCATGCTCGATGATATGAGCAACTGGCCCGCTTTCAATGAGGTCTATGCGACCTATTTCACAAAGGGCCGTATGCCCGCGCGTAGTGCATTTGGCGCGAATGGGCTTGCGCTTGGCGCATCGGTTGAGGTAGAATGTATTGCCTATACGGACAGTCCGTAATCCGGTCTTCGCCGGACACTAAAGCGCAATATTGCCGCGAACCGGTATGGCTGTCGTCGATTTCAGCTCACCTAGCGTTGCCGTCGAATTGACATTCTCCACGCCCGGCAGGTTCAGAAGGAAATCCATCAGGAATTCCTGATACCACTTCATGGATTTGGCGAGGATCTTCATCATCAGATCCATCTCGCCAAAGATCGAATAGCATTCGAGAATTTCCGGCGTATTCTGCACTTTGCGCAGGAAAATTTCCCGATCTTTCTCCGAGAGGCGCGCCACCTTCACATAAGCGAAAATGTGGAGGCCATAGCCAAGCTTTTCCCGGTCGAGGATCGCGACCTGCTGGCGAATATAGCCTTCATCCTTCAGCCGCTGCAGCCGGCGCCAGCACGGAGATTGGGAGAGGCCGACAATGTCGGCCAGCTCAACGGTGGACACCGAACAATCCTTCTGGAGTTGCTCAAGGATCTTGATATCAAATATCGACAGTTCTTCGCTCATGACCATAGATTAGCCAGATTTTTCAAAAACACAACATTGGGCATGCTGGCTGGGCCTGAGAGCGTCAGAATTTATGCAGATCATTTTTCTATGGTCAAAGCGCGGGCGATTTCGCGTATCAGGCGATATTTTGGCGCGGATCGTTTGCACGCAGGAACTCCAGCGCCGCGTCCAAAGTCAACGGCCGGGAGATATGATAACCTTGGACGGCATCGGCGCCCATTGTTCTCAGAAACTCAACGACGCGTTCATTCTCGACCCCTTCGGCGACCACCGACATGCCCATGGCGTGGGCCAGATCGATGGTCGACTGGATCATCAGCTGATCTGACTTTCCATTCTCCAGCGTCAGGATGAAGGATTTGTCGATCTTCAGTTCATGCGCGGGAATTTGCTTCAGATAGGACAACGATGAGAGACCGGCTCCATAGTCATCAATTGAAATGGAGATACCTGCCGCGCGGAAGAGGTTGATGAGGCGCAAGGCTTTGTCCGGGTCGGTGATCACAGCCGTTTCCGTGATCTCGAAGCATAGTCTGGCCGAGGAGCTTCGGACCTTGCCGATTGCCCAGAGCGCAAAGCTGTCCTCATTCAACTGCCGGCCGGAAATATTGACCGAGACGGGAAAATCATAGCCGTTCCGAAGCATGGCCCGCTGATCTTCGATCGCCTGGGTCACAACCCACTCGGTCAGCTGCCGGATGTGACCTGTTTCTTCCGCCAGCGGAATGAAGGTGTCGGGAAATATCCGGCCCCGCTGCGGATGGTCCCAGCGGATCAGCGCTTCAAACCCACAGATGCCGTTCTTCCGGAGACTGAATTTCGGTTGATAGTGCAGCGACAGACCGCCATCGCGGGTCGCCTTGAGCATTTCGCTCATCAGGGACAGTGTACTGGATGGATTGCCATAGGTGGTGAGATCAAACGCGGCCGAAGACTGCTGATTTGCCTCGGCCATATCCGCAGCGATGACGGCCTGATCGATCAAGCCCAGCGGACGTGCCTCGGCGGCGTCTGGTATGGCGAGACCACCGCAGAGCATTAGATCGACTGACGCATCGCCAATTATCACAGGCTGAGAGCAGACGGTGACGATCTGGGCAAGTGCCTGTTGGCTCGCAAAGGCGCTGTCAGGCGCGAGGATCAGGCCCAGGTCGGCGCCATTGACGCGGTAGGTCATCGCGCCGGTGAAGTCCTGAATGCGCTCGGCCAAGATGGTCATGGCCTGCGCAGCGGCGGCGTGGCCAATCGATGCCCGGACCTTTCTGAATCGCAATACACGGATAACACCGATCCGTACAAAAGCTTCTCCGCCGCGGGCGTCTATATCGTCGCTCATCGCGCGGCGGTTTGAGAGGCCGGTTTCCATATCCTCGCGTGAGAGGGTAAGGATGGCTGCTTCCCGCGCTTCCAGGTCATGCAGCATTGTATTGAAGCTGCCGGCCAAGCGCGCGAATTCATCTTCCCCGGAAACCGGGACGGGCTGGCGATGTCCGGCAGCGAGCGCGTGAACAGCCTCGTCAAGCGCAGCAATAGGCTGGGTGAGCGACCGGGCGACCAGTCCTCCGGAAATAATCAGGAGCCCGGCGCCGAAAATACTGAATCCGATGATTGCCCACATCATCGGCCGGTAAGGCGCCATCGCCGCCTGCATCGGATAGGTTATGACTAGGCTCTTCTGTTCGCCTCCGCCGAAATTCTGAATGTGCCGCGAGGCACCGATCCAACCCTGCGTCTTATGTATCTTGCCGTCCTGTCCATCCCAATCCGCAGACGGTCGAATCTCTGCATTTACGGGGATGGGAGAGAGTTCCTCGAACGCCCGCATGCGGGCAGCGTCGAGATCAGACCAGAACACGGCCCAACCGACCAGAATGGGTGCCTCGATGGGCACAGCGACCGACTGGTAATTGCCCCCTTCATGTGTCACCACCCCGCTCGCTTTTTCATCGGCGAACATGGCTTCAAGCATGTCGTCGGGCAGGGTGCCTTCACTCCCATCAGGAGAGATGTAATGCCCATCGGGAAAGGCAACAATGGCGTTTAGGCCCTCGGCTCGCGCGCTAACATTGGCGATGGCCGACGCAATGGTGGGATAGTCTTCTGTGGCAACAGCTTCCCTAAAGCCATAATCGGATGCCAGCACTTCTGCCCGTGCTGTCATATTCTCGCTGGACATGTTCCAGAGCCGTTCGAAGATTGCCACGCTCGCCGTCA
>JBKBRT010000186.1:0-5996 GCA_046291585.1 Hyphomonas sp. | reverse complement strand
CGACGGGGCGCTGCAGGGCCCAGGGGAGAATGCCTTCGCGGAATTCGGTGACCTGGACGCCTTCCTTCAGGACGATGGCGTCCTTGCCGACCATGTCGATCCGGCTGACATGGCTGTCGAGATTGACCCGGATCATCGGCCAGTTGAGACGGGCGGCGACCTGCTCGATATGGGTGGATTTGCCCGTGCCGTGATAGCCCTGGACCATGACGCGGCGGTTGTGCTCGAAGCCGGCGAGGATGGCGAGCGTGGTCTGGGGATCAAAGCGGTAGGCCGGGTCGATCTCGGGCACGTATTCGGTACGCGTCTTGAAGCCGTGAACGACCATCGGGGTTTCGAGGCCGAAAACCTTTTTGACGTTCACTTTTTCGGTCGGCTTCATGCCTTCGAGGGCATTGGTGTCGGACATAACGGTCATGGAATGGAGGCTCGCCAGCGGGAGAAATTAAGTGAGACTCTGGGTTCTAGCACGGGATGGCCCCGCGCCTAGTGCGACGCAACGTAAAGTATGTGAGCGGCGGGGGTGGGCCCTGCCCTACTGCGTCTGCCAGACGTCCCGGAGCGTCTCCTCGCGGCGACTGCCTTTCTTGTAGGCTTCGTAGCGCTCGGGCTCTTTCAGGTAATAGTCCTGATGATACTCTTCGGCGGGGTAAAACTCGCTGGCGGGCAGAACCGCCGTGGCGATGGGCTGGCTGAGGCGTTTGGCGTTGGCCTCCAGCGAGGCGCGGGCGGCGGCGGCCTGAGCGTCGTCCAGCACATATATGGCGGTGCGATACTGGCTGCCCCGGTCATAGAACTGGCCGCCTTCATCGGTCGGGTCGATGTTGGACCAGAAGACTTCCAGCAGCTGGTCGTAAGTGACTTCGGCCGGATCGTAGATCACTTCGACCGCTTCGGCATGATCGCCCATGCGCTGATAGGTGGGGTCTGGCGTGGTGCCGCCGGTATAACCGGAGACGACCGTGCGCACGCCGGGGACGGCTTCCAGCTCGGCCTCGATGCACCAGAAACAGCCCCCCGCGAACACGGCGACGGCTTCATGGTCGGCGGGCGCAGCGCTGGCCGCCTGAGGGAGGGCGGCGTTGCTGCAGGCAGCCAGGCAGGCGGCAGCCGCCGCGAGGAGGAGAGTACGCATGGAAAACCTTTCTTCCGGACGCGCGGAAGCTTCTGCGCGGGACATGGACCAAAGGTATGGGGCTGGCCGGCAAGGTCCAGCCCGGCAGCTTTCACAATGCGGAGAGGGGCGCGGTGCCTAGCGCCCGTCGAAGACGATTTCGCCGGCCACGACGGTCATCACCGGTTTGGCTTCAAGGATCTCAGCCTCGGGAATCGTCATGAGATCGCGGTCAAACACAGTGAAATCGGCGATTTTCCCGGTTTCGATGGTGCCGAGGTCATTTTCCTGGAAGCTGGCGAAGGCCGGGCCCGTGGTGAAAAGCTTCAGCGCCTGCTGGCGGGTGACAGCCTCTTCAGGATGCCAGCCCTCGCCGGAAAAGCCTGAGAGGTCCTTGCGGGCGACAGCGGCGTAGAACTCGATGGTGGGCGATCCCACCTCCACCGGCGCGTCCGAGCCGCCGGCAATGAGGGCGCCGGCCTTCAGGAGGCTTGCCCAGGCATAGGCGCCGCGCAGCCGGTCGATGCCCACGCGGGCCGGGGCGAAATGCAGGTCGCCGATGGCATGGCTGGGCTGCATGGAGGGGATGAGCCCGCTGGTGGCGAGACGGTCGATGTCATCGGGGTGGAGCATCTGGGCATGTTCGATGCGCCAGCGCAGATCGGCGCCATAGCCCAATTCCTCGAACTTCTCGAGAATGTGACGGTTGGCGAGATCGCCGATGGCGTGGATCGAGAGCTGCACGCCGGTCTTCTCGGCATCCATCATCTCATTGTGCAGGCCGTAGACGTCGAGAATTTCCAGGCCCCTGGTTTCGGGGCGGTCGGTATAGGGCTCGATCAGCAGGGCGCCCCGGCTGCCGAGCGCGCCGTCGATATAGAGCTTCACCGCGCGATTGGTGATCCTGGCGGTCTCATAGTCGCGGCCTTCAGCGATTTCCGAACCGTTGGGATCAAAGGCATTGTAGACGCGCAGCGGCAGGCGGCCGCTATCATCGAGTTCTTTCAGCAGCCGGGCATGGTCGCGCGCGGCGCTCATATTGTGTACGCCGGACCAGCCGCGCGAAGCGTAGGTCCTGGCGCCGATTTCCAGCGCCTGCTGGATGTGGCCGGAGGTTGGCTGCTCGATCAGGGCCATCACCGGATACATGGCTTCGTCGATGACGATGCCTGTGGCCTTGAAATTCTCGTCCCGCTCGGTGAAGCCGCCCGGAGGATCGGCGGCGATGTCGTAGATTCCGGCGGCTTTCAGCGCGGCGGTATTGGCAACGAGCGCGTGTCCGTCAGAACGGACGAGGATAACCGGATGATCCGGGCTCACCGCATCGAGATCGGCGGCCGAGGGCATGCGCCCTTCCGGCCAGCCGGTTTCGATCCAGCCGCGCCCGAACAGGGTTTCGCCCGAGGGCTTGCCCTGCAGTTCGGCTTCAATCCGGGTCACGAGTTCATCGATGGAAGCCGTGCCTTCCAGGTTCAGGATCATCTCCCGCTCGCCAATGCCCTGAAGGTGGGCGTGGGCATCGGTAAAGCCGGGGAAGAGGACGGCGCCGGAAAGGTCAATGGTTTCAACCTCTTCCTCGCTCCAGTCTTTCGAGAGCGGCGGGGTGGTGCCCAGGATGCGGCCATCGGGGCCGACGACCACCGCGTCCACCGTGGCGGGGTCTTCCAGGCCGGTATAGATCGTGCCGCCGGTGAAGATGCGGATCTTGCCTCCGGGCACTTCGGGTGCGGTCGCAGGGTCTGCGCAGGCAGCGAGCGTGATGGTGGCAAGCGCGGCGAGGGCGATGAAGCGCATGGGGTTCCCCTTCCCTGGAGTTGCGTCAATTCATGAACCGGTTCCGGAAGCGGCGCCAGCCCCCGGCCCGGGGCAAACCGCGCCATGGCGCGTCAAATCAGGGACATAGCGCGCCAAATGCCGGACACTTCCGGACAAACCAGGACAGTTTGGGACACTTCGGGACAAAAAAACGCCGGACCCGCGAAGAGGCCCGGCGTGAATTTTGCGGCTAATAAAGATCAGCGATAAGCCGTGATCGGCACGCCGCGGCGCTGGTCCTTGACCTGATACTGACGGCAATCATCGGTGATGATCTTCGTCTTCATCCGCACAGCGCGGACCAGTTCTTCTGCCGTATGATCGCTGTCTTTGCAGGATACGAGCTGCGTGAGACGGACGTCTTCGGACTCGGCGAGATCAAGGAGGAAATAGGTGAGGCTCTGCGCCAGCAGGTGCGTGTTAAGCTGCTGGGCGCGAGTGCGCGCGTTGCGTGAACCTTCGCCCACAGTCGAGAGGTTGCCATGGCGGGTCGCGGCAGCCGCTTTCTGTTTTTCATCCAGATTAGACCATCCGAGCGGCAGGTAGTTCGCCGGATCTGTCTGAAGCGCCACGTAGTTCAGGGGGTTCAGCTGGCCGAGCAGAACGAGCGCTGGACCGGAAATGGCGGACACGCCAGCAGTCCAGACATAACCTTGATAGACATCGTTCCATTCCGCCTGTGAGAGCTCATCGACGGAGCTTCCGCCAAAGAAGTTCTGAAGCTTGCGGTTATTGTTCCACACTTCGACCAGACCGCCCTCATACAGGGTGAAGGCGCCGAAAGCCGCCGTGGAGGCAATCACGCCAGGGGCGGACACATTATAGGCGAAGCTGGCATCGTCCTCATTCAGACCCGGATACTCAGCGAGGAAGTTCGAGCGGATGAAATTCTCATAAATGGGCTGGCCGGTGCGCCGGTCGACAACCCGATAAGTCGCGCTCGTCATTCCGGCAAAATGGCGCCCGAAGGCATCCGATTTCAGCTCATGGAACTCAATCTGAAGGGCGTAGCGCGCCCCGGCCGCAGTTTTTGCTTCAAGCCCGGAGGCTTGCAGGGCGCCGTCAAGCATCGGGCGGAAGAGCCCCTGATTGGGTTCTTCGAAGAGATAGTCGCGCTGCGACATGCCGCTGATGTAATCAAGCTCGAGGCCGTGCATCAGCCGGTCGCTGCTGTCCCAGCGGATATAATGCGTGACGGGCAGCGCAGGGCGCTGGCGTTCGATAGTTTGAGTTTTGCTCATGAAACCCGGCAAACCCATGACGCCCTCTTTGGTAGGCTGGTGGTTTGCACAGGCGCCCAATCCGAGGAGCGCAGCGGCCAGTAAAAGGTGTTTCACGTTTGGCTCCCGGAAAGAAAGAAGTATCTTCCCTGATAGATAGACGCGAAACCCTAAGAAAAATTTGAGCAGGAAGGGATTTCAACGCTGGGCACCAAACAAAAGAAAACGCCGGGCCCCTTATGAGGCCCGGCGTTTTGTTTCGTCAGCGGGGTCGCCGAAGGGGCAGCGCCTCAGGCGACCGCTTTCTTCGCGATATCGCGCTTGATCTTGAGGGCCTTGTCGGACAGGCCGTCTTCTTTCGCCTTGGCGAGGAAGGCATCGAGGCCGCCGAGCTTGTCCACCGTGCGCAGGGCTTTCGCCGCGATGCGCATGCGGAAATTCTGGTCCAGAGCTTCCGAGCGGAGCGTTACCTGCACAAGGTTGGGCAGGTAACGACGCTTGGTCTTGATCTGGGAGTGGCTGACAATATTGCCAACCATCGGCTTGGTGCCTGTAAGTTCACATTCGCGGGACATGGGCCTCGCTCCGAAAAAGAGGTGTTCTTTGATCTGAAGGCGCGCGTCTACAGTCTGCGGGGGCGCCCTGTCAACCGCCACGATCAGGCTTGAGGACTGAGAAATGCGCTCCCATGTCATGCTCTGTCACTTTATGTCAGTGGGCGGGACCTGAAGAATGCGCCATGTTTGGGGCAAGTTCATTCAGGCGGCGTTGGGACAGGGCGGCTATATAGACGCGAACAGCAGGCTGAAGAGCCCGCACGACCAAGAAGGACGACCCCCCATGAAGCGCCTCCTCCTCGCTGCTGCAGCCACACTGGCGCTGGCCGGTTTTTCGACCGCTGACACGGCCCCTGCCGCCCCCAAGGGCGGCCTGCTGGCGAATGTGAAGGCGGGCGAGCCGATGCGGATGATCTATGAGCTCGACGCGCGGGCAATGATCCTGATCATCCCCGCCACCGGCCGGGCGAGCTTTGACGTGGAAATGAAGCCCAATACCTACACGATCAAATCCAAGGTGCGCACGACCGGGCTCGCCGACATTTTCGTCAATTACAATATGGAGCTGGCCGCTTCGGGCCATGTGCGCGCCGATGCGCTGAAAACCACCGGCTATGTTTCGCAGAACCGGGACGGGAAGAAAAACCGTCGGGTTGAGATGTCGATGCGCCAGGATGGCTTCACGATGACGGCGACGCCGCGTTTCGGCAATCTGGGCGAGCCACCTGCCACGCAGAAGCAGGCGATCCTGGCGAATGACCCGCTGACGGCGATGATCACTTTTGCGCTGGAGCCGCGCGCCAAGGGCGAAGACCCCTGTGGCGGGCCGATCCGCGTATTTGATGGGCGCCAGCTGACCTACCTGCACCTGAAGAATGCCGGCACGGCGGATGTTAAAAGCCCCGCCTGGAGCGGCAAGGCCATCGAATGCCATGTGACCATGGATAAGATCGCCGGCTACGACGCCGACGAGATCAGTAACAATGACACGCTCACCGGTATTTCCGGCCCGCTGCGCATGTATCTGGCCCCGCTGGAGAATGGCAGCCACGTGCCGGTGCGCATCGTGGCCGATACCGACCGGATTGGCCGGGTGACGCTTCAGGCGCGTACGCTGCGCTTTGAACCGCTGCAGACCGCGTCGGCGCAGGCCGGCGGCACGGGCGGGGGAAAGTAGGGCTGGCGCGAGCCCGCTCTATCCTTCGACTTCGCTTGTCTTATGGCTTTTGCGTCTGATTTGGTCAGACTGGGACCGGCGCCGCGGGGTTCAGCGCCCCGCCGCGGGGCGGG
>JBKBRT010000185.1:0-6064 GCA_046291585.1 Hyphomonas sp. | reverse complement strand
ACTGCGCCAGCGTCGGATTGGTCGCCAGCGTGGGCGCGCGGGCGCGGCGGAACACCTGGTCATTCTCGAAACGGTCGGTATCGGCACCGGCCAGAATGCGGTGCTCGACCGGTCCGGTCATAAACCGGCCACTGATCTCTCCACGGACAACTGAATACCTGGCATCATAGTTCCGGTAACGGCGCTGGCGGGTCAGCGTCTCGCCGTCGACAAGCAGCAGCTGGCGCGCAGAAGTGAGTTCCGCCTCGGTCGAAAAGCCTTCCAGGGTGGTATCCCGCACTGTTGCCCCCAGCATCAGGTTCCAGTCCTCGTTGAAGGCATGCTGAAGTTCGATCTGATGGCCGAGCACATCGGACTCCAGTGGGCCGTCGCCGGGTTCCCCAAGAAAGCGGCTCTCCGGGATGCGCCCAAGCTCACCGTCGATGGCCACCACGCCGCGATCGAAGGGGATTTCCTTGTGGCTGTATTCGAGCTCATAAATCAGCAGCGTTGCTGGAGTCAGTTGAAGGGCGACAGAGGGGCTGGCCCCATATTTCAGTGTCTCGACCGTATCCCGGAAGCTGCCGGCATCTTCATGGAAACCGACCAGCCGGACGGCAACTCTGTCCGTCAGCGGCGCCGTCCAGTCTCCGTCGGCCCGCCATGTGTCAAAGCTGCCCGCAGAAAGCCGCACCTGCCCGCCGGTTTCGAATGTCGGTCGCTTGGTGACAAGGTTCACTGTGCCCCCCGGCTCTCCCCGGCCAAACAGTGCGGCGCGAGGCCCTTTGAGAACTTCCACGCTCTCGATGCCGGAGAGATCTCGCGGGCCACCAAAACCGCGCCCCGCATTGAAACCGTTGACCAGATAATTGCTGGGCAGGTTCTGATCCCCGACAAATCCACGGACCGCAAAGCTGTTCCACAGGCCGCCGAAATTGTTCTGGCGCGCGACTGACGCTGACAGATCAAGGGCTTGGGAGAGATCGATGACACCCGCATTCTGAAGGACTTCTTCCCCGATCCTCTGCTCCGCCTGAGGCGTTTCCAGAGGCGTAAAGTCGCCCTGATAAGCCTGTCGGGCGCCGAGGACCACGACCGTCTCCTGGCGCATTGTCCCGTCTTCTTCTCCACCGGTCTGGGCTTGCGCCGGGCCGGACATCACCGAAAAAGCAGACGCGGCAGCCATCAGGCTGCAGGCGAAACGTGTAGGCATGAAAGACCCCGGGAGAAGGAAATGAAGAACGACGCGCGGCAAAGAACTAATGTGACGTTATAACGTTAGTAACCGCGGATCACGATCTGTCAATCTGTTGTCCGAGACCTTTGTACGGGCACGACGGCATCCTGATCGAGCGGCGCTTTGAACGGGGTTTGTAACTGGCGACCCGCCCCCAAAAAAGAATGAGCCGGCCGCGGGGGTGCGCGGCCGGCTCTGTGTGGTGGGGTGGCGGGGTTACCAGGCTATGTTGATGCCGAGCATGAGCTGTTGGGCATCATAGTTGGGGTCGTTGTAGCGGCCGGAATATTCCAGCTCGAGACCGACCCGCTCACTGATCCCGCGCCGCGCGCTGAACCCGTAATGATAGGTGTCGAGGCTGCGCTCGACCGACTGGACCTGCCAGAAGGCATTGCCCAGCGAGGCTGTCCGCTCGACGGTCGGGTCATCCCCGATATCGCGCATCCAGTTGCCGAACACAGCCAGCTCGGTGCCGGCCAGCTTACGGGCCACCTCGCCGCCCAGCTTGGTCTGGAGGGTGTGACGCGATTCTCCGATCAGGGAGAGATCGGCATGGCTGACATTGCCCTGCTCGCGATAGGCATCGACATTCAGGATCGCCGTCCGCAGGCCGCCGAGGGCGTAGACCCGCGTCGCGCCGGTATCCACCAGCTGGTAGCGGGCTTCCACCTGAGCATGCTTGATGTCGACCGTCTCTTTCGACCGGGTCTGCGCGATGGCGCTGGCCAGCACCGTCGTGCGCGCCGTCTTGGGCGACGCCTGCGTGTAGCCCGCCAGGCCCGACAGGGTCAGGCGCGGGGTGACCGTATAGCTGCCATAGGCATAGGCCGACAGCATCTGGTTGGTCGCGCCGGCAGCGGTGTCGTTGTAGAGTTCGACCGTCTTGTAGCTGCCGGCGATGCCGGCCCGCAGATCTGGCGTGTTGAGGAAAGTGGCGCCCAGGGTGACCCCGTAGACGTCTTCCTCAAAGCCTGTCGCGGCACGGTCGGCGTCATAGCTGGCGCCGCTGGCTTCGGCCCGCGACCAGACCCGGACGCCGTTGCTGAGTTCCCGGTCGATCCCGCCAACCCCTTTGCCGCCCAGCGCGGCGGAGAGGATCATCGCATCCGATCCGATCAGAACCGATTCGGTGCTTTCCAGGATATGGGCATGGAAATCACCCGAGAGCGAGGTAAGGGCCGCATTGACCTGAGCCGCTCCCATGCTGTCGAGATCGGCAAAGAGGCTGCCGAGAACGCCGCCAGCCTGTTCGCCATACGCCGTTGCTAGGTCCAGGCCATAGGCGGCGGCGACCGCATTGGTCCGCAAGCCGCTCTCCTGGGCCATCAGGCCGAGGCTTCGGGCCACAAGGGCCAGCTCGATGGAGCCCGGGTTGTAAACGACCCGGAAGCGGGTGTTGGCCGGCAGGCCGGCGGACGGCTGCGCCACAGTGTCGAAGCTGCCGGCAATGGTATCGGCAACCACCACCGTGAACCGGTCCCCGATCACCGGATCAAAGTCATTGTTGGCCGCGCCCGTGATGCCGCGCAGAACCGGGTTGATCGATCCGGCCGCGGTGAAGGTTGCCCCCTCACCAGTCAGCACCAGACGGTCATAGGAGCCTGCGCCGCCAGCGGCAGAGTACACGCGTCCGTCAATCTCGGTCTCGAAGATCGACCCTGCGCTGAGGCTCACATCCCCTGACACATACAGCGTGCCGGGCGAGTTGCCGGGCTTCAGGCTTCCGCCAGAGAGCACCAGGACATTGCCATCAATCCCGCCCCGACCATACAGCGCGGCGCCATCGGCCACGGTCAGCAGGTTGGTGCCCAGAAGACCATTGATGCTCAGCGCCCCCTGATCGAGATAGCTCTCGCCGGTCAGCGCGCTGACACCCGTCAACTCCAGAAGCCCAAGCCCCAACTTGCGCAGACTGCCCGTGCCCGAAATACTGCCCGAATAAAGACCTTCAGACTGCTGAGTGAACTCCACCGTGCCGTCGTTGAGAATGTCGCCCTGGATCGCGCCGGCCTCGCCGGCCAGCGTGCCGCCGGCAACATAGGTGCCGCCTTCATAGGCGTTTGCGCCAGTGAGCGTCAGGCGGCCAGTGCCGAGCATATTGAGCCTGCCCTGCCCGGAGATATCACCCGACCAGGTGACAGCATTTTCCTGAACGTCGAAACGCGAACCGGCATGATCAACGATCATCCCGCGCTCAGACGACAAATCTGCTCCGGCCTGGAAGACCGCATTGCCGATGATCAGATCTCCGTCGCCGAGATTGTTTTCACCGGAGACCCGCAGCGTACCGCCGGCAATGATCGTGTCGCCTGCATAGGTGTTGGTGCCGGAAAGCTCCAGCATCCCCGCGCCAAGCTTGATCAGATCACCCGATCCGCTCATCTCGCCAGCATAGGCGCCATCTTCAGCCTGCATGAATTCCACGATACCGTCATTGACAACGCCGCCGTGAATTGATCCCGTCCAGCCTGCTAGCGTACCGCCGGCAACATGCGTGCCTCCTGTATGAGCGCTCAGGCCCGCCAGAACGAAGCGGCCATTGCCGAGCACATTTAGCGCGCCCTGCCCCGAAATATTTCCAAGCCAAGCAACGGTGTGATCTTGAAGATCGATGCGCGAGCCTGCGTCGGCCACGATCATTTCACGCTCAGAAGCGAGGTTGGCACCCGCGCGGAAAACAGCATTGCCGATGGTCAGTGAGCCCGCGCCGAGATTTTCATCAGCAGAAGCTACGAGCGTGCCGTCGACAATCTCTGTACCGCCAGAAAAGCTGCTGGCGCCGCTCAAAGACAGCATCCCCGCGCCAAGCTTGCGAAGGCTGCCGTTTCCGCTCATGCCACCAGAATACGTTCCTTCTGCTGACTGAGTGAACTCTACCGTTCCGTCGTTGACAATGTCACCCTGGATCGCACCGGTGTCGCCGGCCAGCGTGCCGCCGGCCACATAAGTGCCGCCCGCATAGGTGTTGGTGCCGCCGAGCGTAAGGCGCCCGTTGCCGAGCACATTCAGCCTGCCTTGTCCGGAAACGTCGCCCACCCAGGCCACGTCATGGCCCTGAACGTCGAAACGCGAGCCGGCATGATCAACGATCATCTCGCGCTCAGACGACAAGTCCGCTCCCGCCTGGAAGACCGCATTGCCGATGGTCAGCGCGCCCGTGCCGAGGTTTTCGTCGGCTGAGGCAACAAGCATACCACCCTGAATATGAGTACCACCCGTGTGGGTGTTGGCGCCCGTCAGCTCTAGGCGGCCACTGCCAAGCAGGTTGAGAACGCCCTGCCCCGACACATCGCCCTGCCAGATCACATCATGGCCCTGGACATCAAAGCGGGAACCGGCATGCTCAACAATGAGCGACCGCGATGATGTCAGGGTGTTCCCAGCCTGGAACGTCGCATTGCCGATCGTCAGGGGACCTCCGCCAAGGTTTGCATCACTGGCCGCACGAAGGATCCCGTCCATAACGGAAAAGCCACCGGTATTGGTGTTCGTGCCCGAGAGGACCAGCATACCTGCGCCGGTTTTGCGCATGGTACCGGCGCCAGTGAAGGCGCCCGTCACGGAGACAATGTTTTCCTCTGAATCGATTGTTCCGCCCTGGGACTGAACTGTGAAGTTCGCGCCGACAAAGGTGTCCATATCAAAGCGCAGTGTCCCGCCGACAAAGTTCGGGTTGACCTGCGCCGCGCCCAGCTGGTTGGCGGTGTAGTAGGTATTGCCGGTATCGATGTCTGGAATGCTCGGCGTTGGACCTCCCAGCCCGTTGCCATCCACAACTGACGAGCCTGCCGGCACACTGTTGAGAGCAACGCTGGAGAATGTGAGGTAGCCCCCAACACCGAAAAACTCTCCGCGACCGGTGGCGATCACTGTCACTTCGTTGAAGAAGTTGGAGTCGTTGATCGCACCGATGAAGTGCTCGATACCCGGGATGGAACTGGAAATACCGCCGAGAAGGATCGGCGCCGTCGATCCGAAACGCAGATAGACTTCCGACGCATTTGCCGTACCGCCACTGGGCGTCGGGTTGTTGACAACACAGCACGTACCCCAGTCGTTCACCAGCGTTCCGAGGGCGTTCATGGAAAAGGGTGTCGTGCCGTCAGTCTCAAAAAACTTGAACGTGTAACCCATCGCTTCGGCAGAGGCGAACGTGCCATCGTGGCTGTTGCCCCAGTTGGTGAAGCCGTCACTACCCTGATTTCCGAAACCGTTATTTGGTGCGGGTGAGCCGCCCCGGGTCGTTTCAACAATGACAGAAGGCGCGCCGCCGCCACTGATGACCAGAAACGTGCTCCCGCTCGTGTTGAGGATATCAAACTCGTAGATATGCGAGGTTTGCGTCGCCCCTGGATTGTTGGCATTATGGTTGGCATCTGCAGCGGCAATCGTATCGACGAAGGTCTGGATACCGGCCGCAGCATCGTCATTGAAATAAACAGCTGTATCTGCATTTGCGATACCGCTGGTCAGGATGGACGCGGCAATGGCAGCGCGGGACACATGGGTCAGCGAGCGCGCAAATGCGCGTTTGCGACTGCCTGAGCAGCGCAATTGATTATTCGAATTCATGGAAAGACTCCGGGAAAACTCAACGAGAGGGATTAATTGTTGTGTTTTGCCATCGTATCTTTTTTTGCACTCGTACCCGCAGAATATGAAATTCCTGTTATCTTACCAGGAGTTACGGGTCCATTTCCTTACGAAAGTGGCTCAGAATTTTAATCTTCCAATCTGAAAGTGGCAATTATTACCGTACACGGCGTTTAAATTTACCGCTTGGATCCCTGCGCCCGACCTAGCCCAACTGCGGAAAGAATAACCGTACTTCAGTCCCCACATCCTTCC
>JBKBRT010000184.1:0-6065 GCA_046291585.1 Hyphomonas sp. | reverse complement strand
ATCCGGGCCAATGGCCTTGGCGACCTGATCGGCGGCCGCGGCGGCATCATTCTGATCGCGCTGATCGGGCTCTTCATCTACTGGCAGTCAAACCAGAAAGAGGTGCCGTTTGCGCCCGGCAAGAAGCAGTTCAACACGCTCTCGATTGCCCAGGAAATAAAGCTCGGCGAGGAGTCTTACCTGCAGATCCTTCAGCAGGAACACGGGCAGGGCAACACAGTCCTCTGCGCCGATGAGGCCAGCTGCCAGGGCGACGCGCGCGTGCTCACTGAAAAGGTGCGCGGCATCGGCGCGCGTCTGCAACGCGCCGCGCTGGAGCTGGAGAACGACTATCGCACCCTCGGCTATGCGATGCCCGGCGTCGTGGAGCAGTTCAACTGGACCTATTATGTCGTGGACTCGCCCACGCCCAATGCCTTCTGCCTGCCCGGCGGCTATGTGGCCGTCTATACGGGCATCCTCGACATCACCGGAAACTATGATGGCCGCGTCACGCTTGAGGATGTCGCTGACGAGAACAAGCTGGCGGTCGTCATGGGCCATGAGATCGGCCACGCGCTCGCCCATCACGGCGCTGCGCGGATGAGCACCCAGCAGATGATGCAGATCGGCCAGGTCGCGCTTGCGGTGGGGGTAGGGGATATGGACGCCGGCCAGCGTATGGCGGTGCTTCAGGCCTTTGGCGTCGCGGCCCAGGGCGGATTCCTCGCCTTTTCGCGCGAGCACGAAACCCAGGCCGACAAGATCGGTCTCGATCTGCTGGTGCGTGCCTGTTACGATCCGCGCGAGGCGCCCGAACTCTGGGAGCGGATGGGCGAGATCGGCGACGGCCAGCGCCCACCCGAATGGATGAGCACCCATCCGGCCTCTGAAACGCGTGCCGAAAACTTCCGCAAATGGATGCCCGCCGCCATTGCAGACTATGAGCGCCGCTGCGGCACCCTGAACTGAAAACGGCCCCCGCCGCAAAGCGAGGGCCGCAAAGGGCCATTCCCCAATGTGCAAAGGCGCGACTTGGGAGCTGCGCCTTTCGCCCTTTAAATTATGAGTAATCTGCACATTATGAACCGTCGGCAACATCGCGTTCAGAATGGAGCTGGCCCCGCCGCGCTCCAGATTCAGCGCAAAAAAAAGCCGCGAAGCCTCCTCCTCCCGAAGCGCTTCGCGGCTGTGCAATGCAGTCCGTGCCGTCCACCGGCGTTACCCAGCCTGCAGTGTTCAAGTGAGCAGCGTGAGCCCCGAAAGGCCCGCAACCAAAAAAGGCTACCCTTTTTACATACCATTGGTATGGTGAGACGCAAGAGGTGTGGGGATGCCTAAACGCACAAAAGAGCAGGCCGCTGAAACGCGCGATACATTGCTGCGTATGGCGAGGGAATCTTTTTCAAATCAAGGTTATGCAGGCACCAGCGTTGCGGCTGTGGCGGCGGCTGCCGGCACAACCAAAGGCGCGCTGTTTCATTATTTCAGCAGTAAGGAAGCTCTTTTCCTCGAAGTTTGGACAGCTCTGCAGCTGGAAATGGACGCTGCCGCCCGCGCTTCGGCCGCCGCGGCCCGCTCGAAAACCGATCCCTATGCCGCCTTCCTCGCCGGCGCCCGCGTCTATCTGGAATGGGCGACCCGCGCCGATTATCAGTCCATCGTCCTCGTCGACGGCCCCTCGGTGTTGGGCATGGCGCGCTGGCATGAGCTCGATTTCCAGCTTGGCCGGCAGAACATGACCCGCGGCGTGGCCCACCTTGCGCAGCAGGGCCTGCTGGCGGAGGAGCGCGTGCGCCCGGCGGCCGTTCTCCTCCAGGCCGCGCTGAACGGCGCGGGGTTTGCCCTCTCTTCCGGCGACCGGAGTGTCACGGCTGAAGATCTCCTCGCCACTTTCGAGCAGATCCTGCGCGGCCTGTAGTAAAGCGCATAGACTTCCCGCCCGGATGCCAGCTGGCGGGGTTTATTATGCGGCGGAAAGCCGATACGGGTCACCGCGAAAGAAACGGAAGGCCTACTCCTCATGTCTCATTTCTCGCCGCTCTCCACGCTCCCGCCCGATGCCCTCCTTGGCCTGATGACCGCTTACCGCGCCGATGAGCGCAGTGAGAAGTTCGATCTCGGCGTCGGCGTCTACAAGGACGAGAATGGCGAAACGCCGATCCTGTCGGCCGTGCGCAAGGCGGAAGCCAAGATGCTCGCGGCGCAGACCACCAAGGTCTATGAGGGCCCGCGCGGCAACACCGATTTCTGCGCCCACATCGAGAAGTTCGTATTCGGCAAGGACCATCCCGCGCTGAAGGAAAACCGGGTCCTCTCCTTCACCTCGCCCGGCGGCTGCGGCGCTCTGTTCCTTGGTGTCGGCCTGATGCGCCGCATGGGTACACGCCGCGTCTGGGTGTCCCGGCCCACCTGGCCAAACCATCCCAATGTCGTCAAATCCCTGGGTCTTGAGGTCAAGGACTATACCTACGCCCGCGACGGGGCCTTCTACCGCCTCGGCGCGCTGGCGGACCTGTCGACAGCAGAGCGCGGCGACGGCATCATCATCCAGGGCCCCTGCCACAACCCGACCGGCATCGATCCGTCAACGGAAGACTGGCGCGAGCTTGGAAAGATCTGCAAGGACAAAGGCGTCATTGCTTTGCTCGACGTGGCCTATCATGGCTTCGCTTCTGGCCTGGACCGGGACATGGATGGCGTGCGCGCCTTTATGGAGGCGGCGGGCGAAGCGCTGATCTCCTATTCCTGCTCAAAGAATTTCGGGCTTTACCGGGAGCGCACAGGCTGCTTCCTCGCCGTCGGCGCAGAAGCTGAAGGCATCGCGGCGGCCACCACCCATGTTGCCGATATGGGCCGCGCCACCTGGTCGATGCCCCCCGCACATGGCGCCGGCATCGTGGCCACCATTCTGGACGACAAAGATCTGCGCGCCGAATGGGAAGCAGAGCTGACGGCCATGCGCCTGCGGATGATCGGCCTGCGCGAAGCATTGTCGGACGCCCTGGTCAGCCATTCCGGCTCAAACCTGCTCGCCGCCCTCAAGACGCAGAACGGCATGTTCTCCCAGCTGCCCATCTCGGCGGAAGACACCGCCAAGGCGCGTGAAGCCGACGGCATCTATATGCCGTCGTCCGGCCGCATCAATATTGCCGGGCTCCACCCGAGCGATATTCCAAGGCTAGCCGAAATCCTGGCAGGTTATCTGGTCTAGCCACGCGCGCTCATCCCTGCCTGCGCGGGGATGAGCGGACGGTTTTCGGGTTACACGCCCTCAACGAATATGACGCGGTAGTCTGCCGCCTGATAGCGGTGCGCGCGGGCTTCGGTATAGGCCGGGCTTTCATACCAGGCTTTGGCTTCGGCCATGGTCGGGAAGGAGAGGATCACCACGCCATCGGCGTCGGCGCCTTCGGTCACTTCATGCTTGCCGTAAAAGGCCAGCGGCGTGATCTTGTGATCGCCGCGCGCGTCGCTGGCGGCCTTAGCATAGCGGGCCATCGCGTCGGCATCGCGAAGCTTCTCGCGGATCAGGATGATATAAGCGGCCATCTGGTGTCTCCCGGTTCTTATGGTGGGACACCTTCAGAGGCCAGCGGCAAATTTGTAAATCCCTGCCGTTGGGGCGGTCAGACGGTCAGGCCGGTCGGGGCCAGGGCTTCCAGTTCGCCCAGCATCTCTGGCGGGGCCGGAATGGCCTTGCGCGCGTCCAGGTCGAGCGTGATGGCGACGGCTTCGCAGGTTGCCCAGGCCGTGCCGGTGGCGGGGTTCATCACCCAGTGAACCAGCGAGTGGGTTTTCCCCTGAACGCGGCCCAGCGAGGTGTGCACGGTGTAGAGGTCGCTGGCGCGCGGCAGGCGGTGATAGCGCAGGCGGTATTCCAGAACAGCGGCGCCCATGCGCTTGCCGCCGGCATTCTCTGCCACTTTCTGGCGCCACTCATAAAGCAGGTTGGGCACCGAGTCCGAGATGCGCCCGATAAACCAGGACGGCTCCATCCATCCGTGTGCGCCGCAATGGGTGGTCGGCACCGCGCCCATGCCGATCTGGCGCACGCCGGTGGCGTTCACCTTGTCCATGGTGATCTCTGAATAGGGCAGCCCCGGCGCATCCGGATCGAAACTGCGCGGCAGGGCTTCTTCCGGTGTCTCGCCGATCAGTTGTTCCATCTTCTGGCGGGTTTTGGCCGTCCAGGGGAAGGGCTCTCCCTCGGCGGCGTCGATATGAGCAATCCGTGTACGGAACGCGGCAGCAAGGCGGCCATCTCCGTGGCGCAGTTCCTGATAGATCACCGCGTCATGCGCGCCGATCTCCAGCACGCAGCCCTGCATGGCCAGCGGCCGTCCGGGCAGCACTTCCCGCACGAAGCGGATATGCTGATCCACCGGCACGAGGGTGGACGGGGAATTGGGACGGAATGCTTCGGGCAGGCCGATATGGCGCGCCAGGGCTACCAGGCCTTCCAACTGTTTCTCGACATAGATGCGCACATTCATGTGCCCCATCTCATCGCAATCCCACTGGTTACAGCTGCCCTGCCAGAGTGGGATCATGCGTTACATCTCCTGCAGCGCCCACGCACTTCGATCACGGCGCGGGTCATCTGGAAGCCAGCGGCTTCGGTTTCCTGTTTGAGCGCCTGGCTGGTGGCCACGGCGTGAAGTTCTTCGGCGTTCTGGCAGATCTCGCAGATCAGGAAAACCGCCGAATGATTGTGGCTCGTATGTCCACACGCCACATAGGCGTTGAGGCTTTCGATCTTGTGGACAAGGCCGGTCTCCTGAAGGAAGTCCAGCGCCCGGTAGATGGTCGGCGGTTTGGCCGCGCCTTCCCCGTCCAGATTCGCCAAGAGGTCATAGGCCTTTGCCGGGCCGTCATTTTCCAGCAGCAGGCGCAGCACCTTGCGGCGGATACGCGTCATCCGCTGGCCCTTGCGAACCACCAGCGCTTCGGCCTCAGCCAGGAAGGCGTCCACGTCCTGCGGGGCGCAGGGCGTGTTGGCGGAACCATGACCGTGGGCATGTGAATGAACCATTGCCCTTATGTCTGGTGTTTTGAGGCGAATGTGAAGGGGTAACGCCGCAAGAGGCACTGGACGGTGCCTGCAAATCACCTGAGATTCTGCCTTGAAGTGACTTTTTCGTAGCGTGGAGGAATGGCCGGGATGCAATTGTCGGAGCGGGAGGGGCTTGAGCTCTGGCGGAAATCGGTCACGGCCTCGGTGCGTTCGGATGCGCCAGACCTCACCGCGCGCCAGCAGGCAGTCCTCATGACCATCGCGCTCACCCCCGGCCCGCACACCGTGCGCGGCCTGGCAGAGCATCTGGGTATCGCCAAGCCCGCCGTCACCCGCGCCCTCGACACGCTGGAGCGCCTCGATTTCATCCGCCGCCTGCCTGACGACACAGACCTGCGGTCGATCTTTGTCGAGCGCACCCCCGAAGGCATGAGCTATCTGCGCGCGTTCGCCCGGCTTGTGCTGGCGGCCGCTTCCGGCGAAGAAGCAGGCTCGGGCAAACCTCCGCGCCGCAACACTGCGGTCGCCTGAGGCGGGGGCTGCCTTTCCAGGGAGGCTGCCTGCTCATGCCGGAATTCAGTGATACCCGCCTTGCCCGGCCCGAAGGGGCCGCGACCCCTTTTCAGATAAGCGCCGGGGCGACCGCTGTCCGCGAAACCCCGGCCGCCGATGGCCGGGTCGCCACATTCGCCCTGCACGGCGAAACGCTACACGTCATTCGCGAGGAGGGGGAGTTTGGCCTCGTCCAGTGTCGGCGGGATCGCTATGTCGGCTGGGCGCTGATGGAGGCGCTGTCTGCGCCCGTCCTCGCCGTCACGCACAAGGTCAGCGCCCTGCGCACCTATGCCTTCTCAGAGCCCGACCTCAAATCCGCCCCCCATTTCATGCTGAGCCTCGGCGCGCGCATCGCCGCCACCGGCCGGCAGGAAGGCGTCTGGATCGAATGCCACCGGGCAGGGTGGGTCCATCAGAATCACCTCGCAGCGCTCGACCAGTTTGAAGAGGACCCCGCAGGCGTCGCCCGGCGCTTCCTGGAGGCGCCTTACCTCTGGGGCGGGCGGGAGAGCCT
>JBKBRT010000183.1:0-6106 GCA_046291585.1 Hyphomonas sp. | reverse complement strand
TCAAAGAAGGCCGCGTCATTGGCGTCGGCGAGTGCGGCGAGCCTTGGAACCAGTTTCCGGGCGGGCGGCGTCAGCGCGAGGAGCTGCGCGCGCCCGTCCTCCGGATCGGCCTCGCGCGCCGTGAGGCCTTTCTCGATCAGCCGGTCTGCGAGTTTCGTGACCGCGCCCCTAGTCATGCCAAGCGCGTCGGCCAGATGGCTGGGCGAAAGGCGCTCAAAGTCATAGAGCGTGCGCAGGAACACCCATTCGGCGACCGTGACGCCTTCGGCTTCCAGACTTCGCGCGAAGGCCTGCGAGACAGCATTCGATACCATGCGCAGCCAGTAGCCGAGATGAGTTTCAAGGGCGGAGACGGTCTGGGAGCGGAGCATGGCGACCTTTTGATTGACTAGGAAACTAAATGTATAAAGTTTCCTGGTCAACTATAAAAAGCGTTCCGCTTTTAGCGGTGAGGGAGGTTGGCACATCAGCCCAACAGGGCCGCGATGCGGCTTGCCGCCTCTTCCGGAGCCAGCGCGCTCGTGTCCAGCGTCAGCGCGGCGGGCGGCATCGCCTCCATAGAGGCGGAGAAGGTGTGCTTAAGTTCGGCGAGAAGCTCGGCCGAGCGGAGCTTGCCAAATTCCGCGCGGCTGGCACTGGCGATGCGGCGCATCTGTTCGTCTGCCTCGACCGTCAGGGCAATGAAGATCACTTCGCCGCCCGTTGCCTCGATCAGTGCGCGCACCCGGCCCGCAAACCCGGCATCCACAGTGGGTTCGGGCGCGAAGGTGAAAATCAGGGAGCGGTCTTCTGAAGCCGCCGCCCGGAACACCTCCATCCAGAATTGTTCCCGCAGGCGGATGAAGGCGTCTGAGCCGAACGGGAAGACGGCGCCGACGGCATCGACCACAAGATGATTGTGGAAGAGACGAAGCCCGGTGATGCCGGCCAGATGACGCGCAACGGTCAGTTTGCCTGCGGCCACTTCGCCGTAGATGAAGATAAGTTTCATGGGCTTAAAACTCAGCGGTACGCTGCGATGGAGCGGACAACCTTGCCTTCGGGGCCGAAGATGAAGGTTTCGGCCACCAGCTCCTCACGATGGTTCGTGTAGAGAATGGTTATGGCGTCGGAGCCCACAAGAATGTCGTCAAGTTCAAAGAAGAGTTGCGGGGCTAGGCCCAATGCCTTTGTCCAGTAGTCCCGGAGCGTCTTCTTGCCGAAGATACTCATCGCGTCATTCCCCATCACCCGCGCGATGCGCGGGGAATGGAAAATGATTTCCTCACTGTAGTGAGAAAGGATGCGGTCAATGTCGCGATCGTTCCAGGCGGCGAGCCAGTCACGCGCGAAGGCTTCGGCAAAGCCCCGGGAGAGCATGGCCCTCAAGCCTGACCGTTTACGGCAAGCACGTCTTCCACCGTGCGAAGCCCGGGTTTGGGCGAGGTGACAAGCACGGCCATGTTGCCCGGCAGGTGTTTGTTATCGAGCATCTTTTCGTGCGCCAGCGGAATATCGGCCCAGGTGAAGACTTCCGACATGCCGGGATCTATGCGCCGGTTGAGGACAAGCTGGTTGGCCTCGCTCGCCTGTTTCAGGTTTGCAAAGTGGGAGCCCTGCACGCGTTTCTGCCGCATCCAGAGGAAGCGGGCGTCCATGGTGAGATTGAAGCCTGACGTGCCCGCGCAGATGACGACCATGCCGCCGCGCTTCACCACGAAGACCGAGACCGGGAAGGTGGCTTCGCCGGGGTGTTCAAAGACGATGTCGACGTCTTTCTTGCCGGTGATGTCCCAGATGGCTTTGCCGAACTTGCGGCTCTCTTTCATATAGTCGTTGAATTCGGGGCCGTTGACCTTGGGCAGCTGGCCCCAGCAATTGAAGTCGTTCCGGTTGATCACGCCTTTGGCGCCCAGCGAGAGCACATAGTCGCGCTTGTCTTCGGAGGAGACGACGCCGATCGCGTTGGCGCCGGCGATGGCGCAGAGCTGCACGGCAAAGCTGCCAAGCCCGCCCGAGGCGCCCCAGACGAGGACGTTATCGGAGGGTTTCAGCACATGCGGGCGGTGGCCGAACAGCATCCGGTAGGCGGTGGCGAGGGTGAGCGTGTAGCAGGCCGCTTCTTCCCAGGTGAGATGTTTGGGGCGGGGCATGCACTGGCGGGCCTGCACGCGGCAGAACTGGGCGAAGGAGCCATCGGGGGTTTCATAGCCCCAGATCCGCTGGCTCGGCGAGAACATCGGGTCGCCGCCATTGCACTCTTCGTCGTCGCCATCATCCTGGTTGCAGTGGATGACCACTTCATCGCCCGGCTTGACGCGGGTGACCTTGCGGCCGACCGCCCAGACGATGCCCGACGCATCGGAGCCGGCCACGTGGAAGTCCTGCTTGTGCACGTCAAAGGGCGAGATCGGCTCGCCGAGCGCAGCCCAGATGCCGTTATAATTGACGCCGGCCGCCATCACGAGGACGAGCACTTCATCTGAATCGATTTCAGGCACGGGCACCTGCTCGACGAGCATTGCCGTCGACGGCCGTCCATGCCGATCGCGCCGGATCGACCAGGCGTGCATCAGCTTGGGAACATGGAACTCCGGCGGGATTTCGCCCACGTCGTAGATATCTTTTTTAACCCGTCCTGCCGTTTCAGTGGTCATGGACCTTCCTCCGTCATTCGGGCGGGGGCGGGCTCGCTCTATGCGGCGTCTTCACAGCCCCGTCCGGCGCGGGCACACTGGCAAGTGTTGTGACGCTTCGCAAGGTCAATGTTGCGCTGCACAATCGAGTTTCCCTTCCCCTGAGGCATTTACGACATGACGATCTCTCCGCTGGTTCATCTGAATGGCGCGCTGCTGCCTCTGTCAGAGGCGCATATTTCGCCGCTGGACCGGGGCTTTCTGTTCGCTCACGCCGCGTATGAGGTGACGGCCGTCTATGGGGGCCGCTTTGTCGATCTGGACGGCCACATTGCCCGGCTGGCGCGCACGCTGGCGGGGATTTCCCTGCCCAATCCGCATATTTCAGAAGGCTGGGCGAGCCTTCATCGGGAACTGATCGCGCATAACAATCTGGTCGAGGGGCTCGTCTATCTGCAAGTCACCGGCGGGGCGTATGAGGCGCGCGATTTTGCCGGGCCCCAGGCCTTCACGCCCACGGTCTTTGCCTATGCCGATGCCAAGCCGCTGATCGGGGCCTCTGCCCGCGACGGCATCCGGGCGGTGTTCATCGAGGATAGCCGCTGGAAGCGGCGCGACATGAAGACGACCCAGCTCCTCTCCCAGGCGCTCGCTTACCGCGCGGCGGCCGAGCAGGGGGCCGAAACGGCTTTCATGGTCGAAGACGGGTTTGTCACCGAAGCGGCGTCTGCGAACGCCTGGATCGTGACGCAGGCGGGCGAGATCCTCACGCGCGAGCTTTCCCCGACCATCCTGCCCGGCATCACGCGGGCGGGTGTCATGGCGCTGCGCGCGGCGGGCGGCCTTACCATCACCGAGCGCGCCTTCACGCCGGATGAGGCGGCCCAAGCGGCCGAGGTGTTCACAAGCTCGGCCGGAGCGATGATTGCGCCGGTCGTCACGCTGGCGGGCAGGCCGGTGGGGGATGGCAGACCGGGGCCGGTGACGCGCAGGATCCAGCGGCTTTACTACGAGGCGATGGGGGCGGATGTGGCGGTGGCGGCGCCGTTTGTGTTTGAACGGGACTAGCCGCGCGGGGGCGGGTCGTCCTCGATGATCTCTCCCTCGATGATGTCGCCGCCCACATTGGCGGGGCCCGTCGGCTGGCCGAAGGCAGCGTTCAACTGGGTGCGCACATCAGACAACTCGCGCACAGCAATGCGGGCGCTGATCTCATTGGCGATCAGGGCAATGGCGGCGGGCAGGGCGATCAGGACAAAGTCGATCAGCTCCAGTTGCCGCGCGAGCGATGTATCCCGGAAGAGGGTGAGCACGCCCAGTGCGAGGATAAAAATGCCGATCAGCAAGCCGAGGCGCAAACCGAAGCCGGTAAGAAGCGAGGCGCCGGAAATAGCCGTCTGCGCGCCGGCGACCGCAGCCAGCCTGCGGCGCTGATAAAGACCGACAGCCAGCATTGCTGCGGACAAAAGCGCGAGCGCCAGGGGGCTGCGCTGAAAGATCGCCATCAGCGCGGCGCCGAAGGGGAAGGCCAGCAGGGAGGCAAGGCCAAGGGCGAGGGCGGTCTGGAGGGGCGCGCGGGGCTGGGTCACGAGGTCTGGCGGGGTCCGTTTCTATGGTGCAGGGTAAGTGGCGTCTCGTCCTGTGGGGTGCAAGTGTGGCAGTGGCGCCGCTTGCCAGCTGCGAGGCGCTCGGCCATGTTGCGCCGCAGCATAGGGGAGGCAAGAAACCATGACAAAAGCCACCAGAGATTACCAGCACGAACCCGATGAACCCTGGATTTTCCGCACCTATGCGGGCCATTCGACGGCGAAGAAATCCAATGAGCTCTACCGGCTGAACCTGTCCAAGGGGCAGACCGGCCTCTCTATCGCCTTCGACCTGCCGACCCAAACGGCGTATGACGCCGACCATATCCTGAGCCGCGGGGAAGTCGGCAAGGTGGGCGTGCCGGTCAAGCATCTGGGCGATATGCGCGAGCTTTTCGCAGAGCTGCCGCTGGAGACGATGAACACCTCGATGACGATCAATGCGCCCGCCGCCTGGATGCTAGCGCTGTATGTGGCGCTCGCCGATGAGCGGGGCGACAACCGCAAGAAATTGCGCGGGACCACGCAGAACGACATCGTCAAGGAATACCTCTCGCGCGGCACCTATGTGTTCCCGCCCGAGCCGTCGCTACGCCTGATCGGCGATATGGTGAGCTGGTGTTATCTAGAGGTTCCAAAATGGAACCCGATGAATGTCTGTTCCTACCATCTGCAGGAAGCGGGCGCGACGCCGGAGCAGGAGCTGGCCTATGCGCTGGCGACCGCTATTGCCGTACTCGATACGGTCAAGGTCGGCGGGCAAGTTCCAGAATCAGACTTTGAAACGGTTTTCGGTCGCATTTCGTTTTTCGTGAATGCCGGGGTCCGTTTCGTAACGGAACTTTGCAAGATGCGCGCGTTCGTCGATCTCTGGGAAGAGATCGGGCGGGAGCGGTACGGCGTCACCGATCCCAAGGCGCTGCTGTTCCGCTATGGGGTGCAGGTGAACTCGCTGGGGCTGACCGAGCCGCAGCCGGAAAACAATGTCTACCGTATCCTGATGGAAGCGATGGCCGTGACGCTGTCCAAGCGCGCCCGCTGCCGCGCGCTGCAGCTGCCGGCCTGGAACGAGGCGCTGGGCCTGCCGCGCCCCTGGGACCAGCAATGGTCGCTGCGCCTGCAGCAGATACTTGCTTATGAGACCGACCTCCTGGAATTTGAAGACATCTTCGATGGCAGCCATGTCATTACCGCCAAGACCGAGGAATTGAAGGAAAAAGCCCGCGCCGCGCTGGCGCAGATCGATGAGATCGGCGGCGCGCAGGCGGCCATCCCGTTCATGAAGGAAAGCCTTGTGGGCGCCCATATCGACCGTATACGGGCAATCGAGTCGGGCGCGCTCACCGTAGTGGGCGTCAACCGCTTCACCGAGACCGCTGAAAGCCCGCTGGGCGGCGGCGACGGTTCGATCCAGACGGTCGATCCGGCCGAAGAAGCCGCGCAGGTGCGCGACCTGAAAGCCTGGCGGGCGGCGCGCGACAATGGCGCGGCGGAAGCTGCGCTTGCCGAGCTGCGCGCCGCCGCTGCCGAGAACCGCAACATCATGGAACCCTCCATCACCTGCGCCAAGGCCGGGGTGACCACCGGCGAATGGGGCACCGTGCTGCGCGAAGTGTTCGGAGAGTTCCGCGCGCCGACCGGCGTTGCCCTCGTCGTTGCCAGCAGCGGCGAAGAAGATGTCGAGGCGGTGAAGGCCGAAGTGGCCCGTGTCTCGCAGGCATTGGGGCGTACACTGACATATGTGCTGGGCAAGCCCGGCCTTGATGGCCATTCCAACGGCGCCGAGCAGATCGCCGCGCGCGGGCGCGAAGTGGGCATGGAAGTGGTCTATGAAGGCATCCGCTTCACGCCCGCCGAGATCGCCGCGCAGGCGAAGGAAGCCAGGGCGCATGTGGTCGGTCTCTC
>JBKBRT010000182.1:0-6107 GCA_046291585.1 Hyphomonas sp. | reverse complement strand
GCACTAACATCGCCCATTCCCTTCTCAGTAATCAGTGACTATTAACGGGTCAAATTCACCGCTTTCCGGCTCCATTCCCGCTCCGGAAGGCAAAATTTTGCGGAAAAACGAGACCTCAGCCCATGATCCCCTACCGTTCACGCACCTCCACTCACGGCCGCAACATGGCCGGTGCCCGCGGCCTCTGGCGTGCGACGGGCATGACGGACAGCGATTTCGGCAAGCCGATCATCGCGGTGGTGAACTCGTTCACCCAGTTCGTGCCGGGGCATGTGCACCTGAAGGATCTGGGCCAGTTGGTGGCCGGGGAGATCGTGGCTGCCGGCGGCGTGGCCAAGGAATTCAACACGATTGCGGTCGATGACGGCATCGCCATGGGCCATGACGGGATGCTTTACTCCCTGCCCTCGCGCGAAGTGATCGCCGACAGCGTGGAATACATGGTCAACGCCCATTGCGCCGACGCGATGGTGTGCATCTCCAATTGCGACAAGATCACGCCGGGCATGATGATGGCCGCGATGCGTCTCGACATCCCTGTCGTGTTCGTCTCGGGCGGGCCGATGGAAGCGGGCAAGGTGAACATCGACGGCGAGCTGCGCGCGGTGGACCTGATCGACGCGATGATCGAGGCGGCTAACCCCGACCGGACGGACGCGGAAGTCGACGAGTTTGAAAAGAATGCCTGCCCGACATGTGGCTCCTGCTCGGGCATGTTTACGGCCAATTCCATGAACTGCCTGGCCGAGGCGCTGGGGCTCGCGCTGCCGGGCAATGGCTCGACACTGGCCACGCATGGCGACCGCGAGGCGCTGTTCCGGCGCGCGGGGCGGCGGATCGTGGAGCTGACCAAGGCCTATTATGAAGGCGGCGACACCGGCGTTTCGGCGCGCGGGATTGCGACTAAGGCGGCGTTCGAGAATGCCATCACGCTGGACATCGCGATGGGCGGATCGACCAATACGATCCTCCACCTTCTGGCGATGGCGCGCGAGGGCGAAGTGGACTTTACGCTCGCCGATATTGACCGGCTGAGCCGGGTGACGCCGTGCCTCTGCAAGGTGGCGCCGGCGGTGCAGAATGTGCACATGGAAGACGTTCACCGCGCGGGCGGAATTTTCGGCATTTTGGGAGAGCTGGACCGGGCGGGGAAACTCGACACCTCCGTGCGCACGATCCATGCCGAGACGATGGCCGAGGCGCTCAGCCAATGGGACATTGCCGTCACCAACAATCCCGAAGTGCAGGAGCTTTTCCTGGCGGCGCCGGGCGGCGTGCGCACGACACAGGCGTTCAGCCAGTCGCGCCGGTATAAAGCTCTGGATACGGACCGGGAAAAGGGCGTCATCCGCTCAGCGCCACACGCCTTCTCCAAGGATGGCGGGCTGGCAGTTCTGTTCGGCAACATTTCCGAAATGGGCTGCGTGGTGAAAACGGCCGGCGTGGATGACAGTATCCTGAAGTTTTCCGGACCGGCTGTGATCTGCGAAAGCCAGGAAGAAGCCTGCGACCGGATTCTCAAGAAGCGCGTGAAGGCGGGCGATGTGGTCATCATCCGCTATGAAGGCCCGCGCGGCGGCCCCGGCATGCAGGAGATGCTGTATCCGACCTCGTATCTGAAATCGATGCGTCTGGGCAAGGAATGTGCTCTGATCACGGATGGACGGTTTTCGGGTGGCACGTCTGGCCTCTCGATCGGGCATGTCAGCCCGGAAGCGGCCGAGGGCGGCGCGATTGGCCTTCTGGTGGAAGGCGACATCATCGAGATCGACATCCCGAACCGGACAATCAATGCCAAGGTTTCAGCCGAAGAGTTCGCCAAACGCCGCGCGGAGATGGACGCCAAGGGGGCGGCCGCCTGGAAGCCGGTGGAGCACCGCCCGCGCAAGGTGAGCCGTGCGCTGAAGGTTTATGCCGCGCATGTGGGGAATGCTTCGCTGGGGGCGGTAAGGCTTGATCCTTAGGGGGGGCTGGCCCGCTCTATCCTTCGACTTCGCTCAGGATGAGCTAACACATATACTGCCAGAGAAGCTCATCCTGAGCGGAGTCTAAGGATGGCGTGTATTCAACACGAAACCCCGGACAGGGCTTCCCCTTCCGGCTTTGCTTGATTGGCAGGTCCTGCGGATGGGCTTTGCCCTTTTGGTCCGGGGACGGAGTGGTTTAGTGTAGGTGGAAGGTTTGTCCCCGGCGTCCCGTGGCGTTCCCATCCGCAGCGTGGCGGCCGTGGCAAGCCTCCTTTGAAGACCGCCGGACCCGAGGCCGGAAGGTGATGGCCCCCACCCCGAGACAGAGATTAAAAGCGGGCTGAGCCCCGGCGGATTGGCGGGCCGGTCGGGGCCGCCTCAAGCCCCTGTTGGCTGCGGTTTGCGCGGCGCCCGGGCGTGGACAAGGGAATCGGCCATCCCCGCTTTGGACGATCCGTTCACAAATGCGGCAGCTTTCGCCGCAATGAATCGTGAAACTGCCGTAATGTAAGCAATCGGGCGCCGCAGTCCGTTGTTTTTCTTAAGGCCAACCGCAAGGAGGGCTTTTTCTATGACGCGAGCTGTGTTTGAACCTGTAACTGGGCGGGCCGAGCCCCAACATGCTTCCCGGCTCATGGAAAAGGACAAGGCGATGACCACACTGGCACTCGTTGACGACGACGAAAACATTGTAGCTTCGCTGAAGATGTTCTTTGAAGCCGAAGGGTATCAGGTGCGCGCCTATCATGACGGGGAGTCTGCCCTGCCTGCGCTGACGGACTCTCCGCCTGACATCGCCATCCTCGACATCAAGATGCCGAAGATGGACGGTATGGAGCTGCTGCGCCGCCTGCGCCAGACTTCCGAGCTGCCGGTGATCTTCCTCACTTCCAAGGATGAAGAGATCGACGAGGTGATCGGCTTCAATATCGGCGCCGATGATTTCGTGCGCAAACCCTGCTCCAACCGCCTCCTGGCCGAGCGCGTGAAGGCCGTGCTGCGCCGCTCGCGCGGGGCTTCTGCCGTGCCTGAGGAGGGCGATGTCAAAGCCATCGTGCGCGGCAAGCTGGTGCTCGACCCCAATCGCCACGCCTGCACCTGGGACGGCAAGCAGGTTCGCCTGACAGTGACCGAGTTCCTGATCCTTCAGGCCCTCGCTGCGCGGCCCGGATATGTCAAAAGCCGCGACCAGCTGATGGACGCCGCCTATGACGATCAGATCTATGTGGACGACCGCACCATCGACAGCCACATAAAGCGCCTTCGCAAGAAGTTCCGCGAAGTGACCGACGAGTTCGATGCGATCGAGACCCTTTATGGCGTCGGCTACCGCTACACCGAATAGGCCGCCTGCGGAGCTTTATCTCGGCGGCGCAGCAGATGAGAGCTCTCGCCTTGTGCTGAGCTATGCGCTGGCGCGCCGCCTACTGATGGAGCCGGCCGGACGCGTTGTCCGATATTTTCCTCACTATAAGGCGGCAGCCGCGCTGGAGCTGGCACGCAGCGTGTTGGGAGACGGGCAGACGCTTGCGCTGATCGGGCATAGCTGGGGAGCGGACGCAGCTCTGAGCGTCGCCCGGCGGCTGGAGGGCGATGTGGTTCTGATCGGGGCAGATCCGGTGGCAAAGCCGGCCTTTCCGTTTTCCTTCCGGCAGGGGCGGCCAGCGGCGGCGCGCTTTGTGTTGCATGTTGATGCGGTGGCCGCTGCGCCGGACCGGTCAGACCATGTGAAGGCGTTCGGGTATCTGGCCGGCGGAGGCGTTCACCGCGCCTGGCGGGAGGCGGACCTGACCATCCCAACCGGCCTCAACCACTGGAACTTTGCCGGCATGATGCGCGCCAAGGGACCGGGCGGGAAATCAGCCGAAGACTGGCTCGCCGGGCTGGTGCCCGCCTAGCCGAGGAAACGCGAGAATTGCCAGGCCCAGTTGGGCAGCGAGAAGGTGAGCGCGAGGAAACCCGCGCCGATGAGCAAGCAGACAGGGGAATAAAGGTGCCGGTTGAGCGAGAGATACGGCTGTTCCGGCGCTGCCCGCTCGAAGGCGGGCAACACGCCGACCAGTCCGCGCAGCAGGAAGACCGCTGACACGAACAGGCCAACCGGCACCATCACATATTTCAGACCCGTCAGGCTGGCCGCATAATGCCCCATGAGGATCGCCGCGCACGCGGCGGCCAGAAGCAGCATTCCCAGCAAGGCCACCGAGGACCGCGAGGGGAGACGTGTTATACCGCGCCGCCCGACAATCGAGCGCGCCAGCGCCTGCTCATTGGGGAATGGAAATGACATCCCGGCCGCCCATATAAGATGGAGCAGGCCAAGGCAGCCCAGGACGATCGCCAGAAGGGTGCCTAGTAGCGGAGCCACGGTTATCCTCGTCAGCCGAACCGGAATGGCTTATAATACATGCAGGTAGCGCTTGCCGCCAGTGCCGCGATTGAATAGCCAGTTTGCCAGCGACGGCCCAGCCAGGAAAGAAAATTATGTCCGACCCAGAAAACACGCTTCTTGTTGAAACTTCCAAGGGCAACGTCACCATCGAATTGCGCCCAGATATTGCGCCGGGACATGTGGCCCGCATCAAGGAACTCGCCCGCGAAGGGTTTTATGATGGTATTGTGTTTCACCGCGTGATTGCCGGTTTCATGGCGCAGGCCGGTTGCCCCAAGGGCAATGGAACGGGCGGCTCCAAGAAGCCGGATCTCAAAGCCGAATTCAACGCCGAGCCGCATGTGCGCGGCACCTGCTCGATGGCGCGCACATCTGCGCCGCATTCGGCCAACAGCCAGTTCTTCATCTGCTTCGACGAAGCCCGCTTCCTTGACCGCCAGTACACCGTGTGGGGCAAGGTCAGCGAAGGGATGGACATCATCGACCAGCTGGCCAAGGGCGAGCCACCCCGGAACCCGGACCGTATCGTGACGATGCGGGTCGCCGCCGACGTCTGATGGCCGACGGGGGGCGCGCAAGCAGGAAAGCGGTGGCGGAGGCAAGCCCCCCTCGCCGGAAAAAGCAGAGGCGTGGCCCCACGCTCCTCGGCTCGCGCATTGCGCGGCTGATCTTTGCCTCCAACCTGGCGGGGCTAGCAATTCTGATCGTCGGCGCGATGGTGCTGAACGAGATGCGGGCGGGCTTCGTCGTTTCCAAGAAGCAGGATCTGATTGCGCAGGCGCAGGTTTTCTCCGGCCTCCTTTCCGATGATGCCACAACGCCCGAACCGGCGCTCAACCCGGAAGCGGCGCGCCTCGCCATTGCGCGGCTGAACCTGCCCGAACGCGTGCGCGCGCGGATCTATACGCCGACCGGCGAGATGGTGGCCGACAGCTATTTCCTTTCCGACATGGTGGATGTTTCCGCCCTGCCCCCTTTGCGGGAACCCGGATGGTTTGCCCGCACGGGGCGTGATCTGTCCGAGGGCGCAGGTGAGCTCTTTGGCGGGCTCTCGCCGCGCCGCAGCTCCGAAGCGCTCAGGACCCAGACATTTGAAGAAGAATTCCGCGCCGCAGCGATGGGCGAGCAGGCAGCGAGCCAACGTTTTTCTGACCGGGGGCTGCGCGTCATTTCCGTCTCGATGCCGATCCAGCGGGTATCTGCTGTCGTAGGTGTTCTGGTGGTCGAGGGGAGTGACATCGACGAGATCATCCGTGCCGAGCGTGTCGCCCTGGTGCCTTTTGTGGGCGTGGCGGTGCTGATGGCGTTTGTGACATCCATCCTGCTGACGATCGGGATTGCGCGGCCCATGCGGCGGCTGGCCATCGCGGCCGACCGTATCAGGGCAGGATCGTCGGCGCGGATGGATATTCCGCAGCTGACGCGCCGGACCGACGAGATCGGCGATCTGGCCACTTCCCTGCAGGGGATGACAGAAGCCCTGATTGAGCGGATCGAGGCCAACGAGCAGTTTGCCGCGGATGTGGCGCATGAGCTGAAAAACCCGCTGACTTCTATTCGCTCGGCTGTCGAGACGCTGGAACGCGTGCAGGACCCCGACGCAGCGGCGCGTTTGCGGGCGGTGATCGCATCGGATGTGAAGCGTCTGGACCGTCTGATTACGGATATTTCAAACGCTTCCCGCCTGGAAGCGGAGATGACGCGTCTGCCGAGCGAGACAATTGATATTGCCCGCTTCGTTCGCGATG
>JBKBRT010000181.1:0-6142 GCA_046291585.1 Hyphomonas sp. | reverse complement strand
CGCCCCCGCACGCGCGCTTTCCTGCGCCGCGACGAGTTTGACAGGTTCGTCACCGCGCTCGTCTTCGTGCCGCGCGAATCCTATGACACCGCGCTGCGCCAGCGTATCGGCGCGCTGCTGACCGACGCCTATCAGGGCGAGCTGAAAAGCTTTCAGCCCTATTTTGACTCCGGCCCCCTGGCGCGGGTTCATTTTGAAATTGCGCTGCACCCGGATCATCCCGAGCCCGATCCCGAAGCCCTTGAGCAGCGGATCATCGAACTGGCGCGCACCTGGGACCAGGGTTTCCGCGAACGCCTGATGGGCGCGGGCCTCTCCGGGCGTGACCGGGAAGGGGCGCTGGCCTTCATCGGCGCGTTCAATGCCGCTTATCGCGAAGCCTTTTCCCCCGAAGAAGCGATGCGCGACGTGACCTGCATGGCCGAGCTCAGCGCCGGCAAGCCGATCGTCGCGCGCGCCTACCGCCATGACACCGACGCGTCGTCCAAGGTTCGCGTCAAGATCTATGCCCGCACCGGCTCGATCGCGCTCTCGCATTGCGTCCCCGTGTTTGAAAATCTCGGCTTGTTCGTGGATTTCGAGACAGGCTATCCCGTCCGCCCTCTGACGAAGCCTGCGGAAGACGCGCCCGACGTTTACTGGATTCACTCGCTCTCGATGAAAACCGCTGACGGTTCGTCTCTGCCGCTGTCTGAGATTGCGCGGGCGTTCGAGCAGGCTTTCCTGGCCGTCTGGGGCGGGCGGGCCGAGAATGACGGCTTCAACAAGCTGGTCCTCGTGGCCGGGGCAAGCTGGCGGGAAGCCGCGCTGATCCGCGCGCTCGCCTCCTTCCGCCGCCAGAGCGGGCTCGATCAGCCTCAGGACATTCAGGAAGCTGCGCTCGCCCGCTATCCGGCGGCTGCGGGCCTCCTGCTGGAACTCTTCGCCGCGCGCCTTGACCCGGCTGCCCACAAGACGCTCGAGGCCCGCCGCAAGGCGCAAGGCGAGATCGTCAAGCGGTTTGAGGAAGCCATGAAGGATGTCGTCAGCCTGGCTGATGATGTCGTGCTGCGCCGGCTTTTTCATCTCGTCGAAGCCATTCAGCGTACGAACTTCTATCAGTCAGATGAAGACGGCGCGCCGCGTCCCTTCATCAGCTTCAAGGTCGCCAGCCGGGAACTGGCTGACCTGCCCGAGCCCAAACCCTTCCGCGAAATCTTCATGCACAGCCCGCAGGTCGAAGGCGTCCATCTGCGCTTCGGGCCCGTCGCGCGCGGCGGCCTGCGCTGGTCAGACCGCCCGTCCGATTATCGCACTGAAGTCCTCGGCCTGGTCAAGGCCCAGCAGGTCAAGAATGCCGTCATTGTACCCGTCGGCTCAAAAGGCGGCTTCTACCCCAAACAGCTGGCTGACCGGTCAGACCGTGACGCCTGGTTTGAAAGTGGGCGCGACGCCTACAAGCAGTTCATAACCGCGCTGCTCGCCCTCACGGATAACATCGTTGAAGGCAAGGTCGTCCATCCGGCAGACACCGTGATCTGGGACGGGGAAGACCCCTACCTCGTCGTGGCGGCAGACAAAGGCACGGCGACCTTCTCCGACACTGCCAACGCCATCAGCCTGGAAAAAAGCCACTGGCTGGGAGACGCCTTCGCCTCGGGCGGCTCTGCAGGTTATGACCACAAAAAGATGGGCATCACGGCGCGCGGCGCCTGGGAAGCGGTCAAGCGTCACTTCCGCGAAATGGGCAAGGACATCCAGACCGAACCCTTCACCGTCATCGGCGTCGGGGATATGTCGGGCGACGTCTTCGGCAACGGCATGCTGCTCTCGCCGGAAATCCGCCTCGTGGCGGCCTTCAACCATATGCATATCTTCATTGATCCTGATCCGAAGGACGCAAAGAAATCCCTTGCCGAGCGGGAGCGTATGTTCGAGCTTCCGCGATCCAGCTGGGCGGACTATGACACCAAGCTCATCTCCAAGGGCGGGGGCATATTCGAGCGCGCCGCCAAGTCGATCACGCTGACGCCCGAGATCAAATCCCTCACCGGCATCGGCAAGGATGTCGTCACGCCTGACGAACTGATCAACGCGCTCCTCAAGGCAGAGGCCGACCTTCTCTGGTTCGGCGGTATCGGCACCTATGTGAAGGCCGCCCATGAAAGCCACGCCGATGTCGGCGACCGGGCCAATGACAGCCTTCGCGTCAATGGCCGCGATCTCAAAGCCAAGGTCATCGGGGAGGGGGCAAATCTCGGCATGACGCAGGCCGCGCGCATCGAGTTTGCGCTCGCCGGCGGGCGCCTCAACACCGACGCCATCGACAATTCTGCCGGCGTCGATTCCTCCGACCACGAAGTGAACATCAAGATCCTCGCGGCCGAAGCCATCCGCCTGGGCGCTCTGACCGAGACCACCCGCAATCCGATGCTGGCGCAGATGACCGATGATGTCGCCCGCCTCGTCCTGGCCCATAACTATGACCAGACCAACACGCTCAGCCTCGCAGAGGCGACCGCCAGCGAGGACCATGAAGCCCTTGAGCGGCTGATGGTCTATCTCGAAGAGCGCGGCGTGCTCAGCCGTCCGCTCGAAGGTCTGCCCTCCACCCAGGAGATGCAGGCGCGTGGCGCCGAAGGCCGCCCGCTGACCCGGCCGGAACTCGCCGTCCTGCTCGCCTGGTCGAAGATCGTCCTCTTTGACGATATCGTCGCCTCAGACCTGCCCGATGATCCCTTCTTCGGCGAAGTGCTCAAAGGCTATTTCCCGAGCCCGATTGATGGCTTCGAGGAGGCGCTCGCCAATCACCGCCTGCGCCGCGAGATCATCGCCACTGTTGTAGCCAATCGCAGCCTTGATCTCTGTGGTCCTGTCGCCATCTTACGCCTGCGCGAGCTCACCGGCGCGGCGCCCGCGCTTGCCATCCGCGGTCTCGAAGCGGCCCGCGCCGTGCTCGACATCGCCGGCTTCCGCAAGGAAGTCTACGCGCTCGACAACAAGGTGCCCGCAGCGCTGCAGACAGAGCTTCATCTCGAAGCGGCGCAGGCGGTCAGTGAAGCGGCTGCCTGGTTCATCCGTACCCTGCCGGAAAAAACCACCGGCGAAGCGGTCACGGCAACCCATGGCCCGCTCAACGAGCTCAAATCCGCGCTCAGCGATATCCAGACCGCTTATCCTGCCTCCCGCATCGAGCGCTCGGCCCGCGCCTTCATCAAGCGCGGCGCGCCCGAAGCGCTCGCCCGCTGGGCCGCTGCCATGAGCTATTTTGCGCAAGGCCTCGTCGTCACCGACATCGCCGCCCGCACCGGCCGCAAGGTCGCCGAGGCCGGCGCCACCTTCTACCAGGCAGGCGACGCGCTCCGGCTCGACCGTCTGCGGACGTCTGCGCGCGAAGGCCTCGCCAAAGCGCCCTACTGGGACCGCGTCGCGGGCCGCCGCCTGATCTCCGAGCTTGTGCGCCTGCAGGCCAGCGTGTCTGAGGAAGCCCTCGGCGCCGGCGGGCTGGACACCTGGCTCGACGGGCGGGGCGATGGCCGCAAGCAACTCCTCTCCACGCTCGGCGCCCTCAGCAAGGAACGCGACTGGTCGTTTGCCAAATTCGCCCTCTCGACCGACGCGGTACGCCAGTTCATGGGTCGTTAGGAAACGAGGCGGCTGAAAAAAAACAGGGAATCGCGCCAGGCTCCACAGAACGTTTACGCATGTTATCCACAGTATAATTCATGCTGCGACTGTATCACTGGCCCCTCGACCCCGCTGGCCGCATGGTCCGCCTCGTGCTTGCCGAAAAAGGCGAGCCGTTCGAGGCGGTGCCCTCCCGTCCCTGGGCGCCGGAGCTGGAGATCGCCTCGATCGCGCCCGGCGCCGTCGCCCCGGCCCTGGTGTCGACCCACGGCACCACCCCCCGCTTTGCGGCCAGCGGCACGCGCGCCATCTGCGAGCATCTCGAAGAAATCCGCCCCGTCCCGTCGCTCCTGCCGGATGACCGCACCGAACGCGCCGAGGCCCGCCGCCTCTGGTCCTGGGTCGAGGCGGGCATGGAGGAAGTCACCGACACCCTCCTGTCGGAACGGGTTATCCAGTGGACGCACCGGGGCCGCCAGCCGGATTCCGAAAAGCTGCGCCGCGGCGCCCACACCCTGCGCGGCCGGCTGACCTTCCTCAACGCGCTGGCAGAGCAGCGCGGCAATCTCGCCGGCCGCCACCTCTCACTCGCAGACTTCGCTGCCGCGGCGCATCTTTCCGCCTACGACTATTTCGGCGACGTGCAGTGGGAAGCCGTGCCAGACCTCAAAGCCTGGTATATGCGGATAAAGTCGCGTCCGAGTTTCCGGCCGATCCTTGCTGACCGCCTGGAGGCTGCCCGTCCCGTTTCCTATTATGCAGAGCTCGATTTCTGACCCCGAAGCCCGGCTGAAAGAACGGGCACTTGCCCTCGGCTTTGACGCGGCCGGTATCGCGCGCGCCGATGAGGCGTGGCCCGCCGCCGAGCGCCTGAAATCCTTCGTCGAGCTTGGCCGCCATGGCGACATGGCCTGGATGGAAACCACGCTCGCCCGCCGCAGTGCGCCCACCGCCATGTGGCCGCAGGCCCGCTCGGCCCTCGTCGTGGCGATGAACTACGGGCCCGACCACAACCCCCTCGACACGCTCTCCCAGCGCCAGACGGGAAACATCTCCGTCTACGCCCGGGGGAGGGACTATCACGACCTGATCAAGTCCCGCCTCAAACAGCTCGCGGGCGAGGTCGCAGAGATCACCGGCGCGGACGTGAAAGTCTTCGTCGACACCGCGCCTCTCATGGAAAAGCCGCTGGCCCAGAAGGCCGGCCTTGGCTGGCAGGGCCGCCACACCAATCTCGTCAGCCGCGAGCTCGGCTCCTGGTTCTTCCTCGGCACGGTGCTGACCAGCGCCGCCCTCACGCCAGACGCCCCCGAGCCCGACCATTGCGGCTCCTGCCGCGCCTGCCTCGACATCTGCCCCACGGGCGCGTTCCCCGCGCCTTACCAGCTCGACGCCCGCCGCTGCATCTCCTACCTCACCATCGAATATGCAGGCCCCATCTCGGCCGAGTTCCGCCCTGCCATGGGCAACCGCATCTATGGCTGCGATGATTGCCTCGCCGCCTGTCCCTGGAACAAGTTTGCGAGCAGCGCGTCTGAATCAGCATTGTTTGCGCGCGCAGAACTGAAAGGTCCGGGTTTGGATGAGCTGGCCGCCCTTGATGACGCGGCGTTCCGCGATGTCTTCTCCGGCTCGCCGGTGAAACGCTCGGGCCGCGACCGCTTCGTGCGTAATGTCGCCGTTGCCATCGGCAATTCAGGCGAACCGCGTCTGACGGCCAGCCTGCTGCCGCTGCTGCAGGACGCGGCGCCCGTCGTACGCGGGGCGGCCATCTGGGCGCTTGCCCGCCTTGATCCTGCCCGCTTTGAAGCCGAAAAGGCGCGCCGCAGATCTGTCGAACAGGATAGGTCGGTTCAGGCAGAATGGGATGGAACCCCCGAATGAGTGACGGCATCCACACCGAAGCGCGCGCCCCTCAGGCGTCTCCGCCACCAAAGCGCAAAGCCCCGCTCTGGCGCCGCATCCTCGTCGCCGTCCTGCTCACCGGCATCGGCCTCTTCGTCCTCTTCCATCTCTATGCCCTCATCCTGCGTTTCGCGCCCATCCCGGGCACGATCCTGATGAGCCAGCGCGCGATGCAGGGGGAAGACGTTCAGCGCGACTGGGTGTCCCTTGATGAAATTTCTCCCCGCCTCGTCTATGCGGTCATCGCCGCCGAAGACGCCAAATTCTGCACCCATGGCGGTATCGACTGGGACGCCGTTGAAGCGGCCCGCGAATGGAATGCCAAAAACCCTGACCGCAGCCGCCGCGGCGGCTCCACCATCAGTCAACAAACCGCCAAGAACGTCTTCTTCTGGAATGGCGGCGGCATGCCGCGCAAGGCCGGCGAAGCCTGGATGACCTATGTGATCGAAACGGTCTGGGGCAAGCGCCGCATCATGGAGGCCTATCTCAACGTCGCCGAATGGGGCGACGGCCTCTTCGGCGCCGAGGCCGCCGCGCAGGAACGCTTCGGCAAATCGGCCGCTGACCTCACAGAGCGCGAAGCCGCGCTGCTGGCCGCCGTTCTTCCGTCCCCGAACAAATGGAAAGC
>JBKBRT010000008.1:0-34048 GCA_046291585.1 Hyphomonas sp. | reverse complement strand
GATTGTCCGGTGGAGATCAAGCTTGAGGCAACAGACGCCTGCCCGATGTTTGCCGGCGCGGTTATTCGCGGCGTGGTGAATGGTCCGTCTCCGGACTGGATGCAGGCGCGCCTGAAAGCCGTCGGCCTCCAGCCGAAATCGCTGCTGGTGGATGTCACGAACTATATCTCGCTCGACCGCGCGCGGCCGCTGCATGTCTATGACGCGGCCAAGCTGTCCGGCGCCGTCATCGTCCGCCTTGGCAGGGCAGGTGAAAAGCTCGAAGCGCTGGATGGGAAAACATATCCGATTACCGAAGAAATGTGCGTCATCGCGGACAATTCCGGCGCCATCGGTCTCGGCGGCGTCATGGGCGGGGTCTCAACGGCGGTATCTGCCGAAACGGTGGATGTGTTCATCGAGTCAGCCTGGTTTGATCCGCTCCGCACCGCGCGTACGGGCCGCGCAACCGGCATCCATTCGGATGCCCGCTACCGTTTTGAACGCGGCGTGGATCCGCAAAGCTGTGTGGACGGCCTCAACCTCGCCATTGCGCTGATCCTGGAATATGGCGGCGGTCAGGTCTCGAAGGCGAAGATCGCCGGATCGATTTCTGTGCGGACCAAGAAGGTGACCTTCTATCCGGTTGATGTGGAGCGCCTCACGGGCCTTGTCGTCAAGCCGGCGGAAATGAAGCGCATTCTCAAGGATCTTGAGTTCGACATCGAGGACGCGGGCGATGCCTGGTATCTTATGCCGCCGTCGCACCGGTTCGATATGGAGCAGTCGGCAGATATCGTAGAAGAAATTGCCCGGCTGATCGGGTTTGACCAACTCCCGACAACATCCCTCCCGCTGCCCGAAGGCGGGCGTCGGGTGATCACCACGCCGCGTCAGGCGCGGGTGGCGATCTCGCGCCGCGTCATGGCCGCGCGCGGCTTCCTCGAGGCAGTCACCTGGAGCTTCATGGCGCGTGAACACGCAGAGCTCTTCGGCAAGACCGAGGACGTGCTTGGCGTGGCAAACCCTGTCGCGAGCGAGCTGAACTATATGCGCCCGTCGGCATTGGGCAATCTTGCCCAGGCGGCCCAGCGCGCCCGCAATCGCGGCGAGCGGACCATCCGCCTCTTCGAGGCAGGACCGGTCTATCTCGGCGACGGCCCGAAAGATCAGCGTACGGTGATTGCCGGTCTCGTGCTGCCGGCCGCCGAGCGCCACTGGCAGGGCCGCGCCGCGCCCTATGACGCCTACGCTGCAAAAGCTGATCTCTTTGCGCTGCTGGCCGCGCTCGGCCAGCCGGGAGACCGGTTCCAGGTTGCCCCGCCAACCCAGCCGTACTGGCATCCCGGTCAGGCCGCCAGCCTCAAACTCGGCCCGAAGATGACGGTCGCCAATTTCGGCGCGCTGCATCCCGGCGTGCTGAAGGCTCTGGACGTCGAAGGGCCTGTCTACGCCTTCGAACTCAACCTCAACGCCTTGCCGGTGATGAAGGTGAAGTCGACCAAGACCAAGCCGGTGCTGGAACGCGCGGAGCTGACCCCCATTCGCCGCGACCTGGCATTCGTGGTGGACGCCGGAGTGGCAGCTGGGGACATCATGCGCCACGCGCAATCTGCCGAGAAGCAGCTCATCACGTCGCTCGACGTGTTCGATGTCTATCAGGGGCCAGGCGTGGGGGAGGGCAAGAAGTCGATTGCCATTGAAATCACGCTCCAGCCGAAGGAAGCGCTGAAGGATGAGCAGATCCAGCAGGTAATCGAGCGCATCGTCGCTTCGGTCGCCAAGGGAACGGGCGGCGTGCTAAGAGGCTAAAGTATTCAGCAAGGGGACAGCTGGGATGGGACTGAAACGGCAGCTCTACGAGGCATTAGCGCCCGAGGCGCGCCGGTCAGGTCTCTCGATGACGAATGCCTGTATCGTCGGGCTCGTCATTCTCAGCTTCCTCTTTCTGGCGCTGGAAACCGAGCCGACCCTTCAAGCCGTTCCGGGCTGGCGTCAGGCCTTCGACATTTTCAACATCGCGGTCATCGCGGTCTTCGCGCTGGAATATCTTGCGCGGATATGGTGCGCGGGAATTGATCCGAAGTATCGCGGTCTGAGCGGGCGCCTGCGCTACATGGCGAAGTTCTACTCCGTCGCGGACCTCCTCGCCTTCCTGCCGGAGCTGATCCTCATGGCGATGGGGTCTGGCACAACGCTTCTGGTCCTGCGTGTCTTGCGCCTCGCCCGGCTCATCAAGATCGCGCGGTTCATTCCCGCCTTCGATGCCCTTGGCGCGGCCGTGCGCCGGGCAAGCTCGCTGCTTCTCACCTCCCTCGCTCTGGCGGTGACGCTGGTATATGTGGCCGCCGTGCTGCTCTACTTTGTTGAAGGCGTTGGCGGCGTTCAACAGGAAGCCTTTGCGTCCATTCCGCGCGCCATCTGGTGGTCTGTGGCCACGCTGACCACAGTGGGCTATGGCGATGTCTACCCGGTGACCCCGCTCGGCCGGTTCTGTGCGGGCATCATTGCGATTGCGGGCATCGGTGTTGTGGCGCTGCCGGCCGGCGTCTTCGCCAGCGCCTTTTCCGACGAGCTGCGGGAGCGGGAGCTGTCCAGCCTTCGGACTGAACTGGAACAGACAAGAGCAGACGCTGCAGCGGAGAAGTTGGATGATTAAATCAGAAGGCCCCATGGGCGTTGCCATTGCCGGCATAGCCGGGCGTATGGGTCGCCAGATCGCGGCCGTCTCGATTGACCGTGGCATGAGGATTACCGGTGGAACAGAAGTTGCCGCGGCCAATGCGTATGGCGAAGATATCGGCATCCTTGCCGGCCGCCGCGCCCTTGGCCTGAAACCTGTCGCAGAGACGGTCGACGCCGCAGACGGCGCGGCTGTCTGGATCGATTTCACGCGGCCTGAAGCCACCCTCGCCGCACTCGATGCGTTGGCGGGCAGCCAGGTGCGCGCAGCTGTCATCGGAACAACCGGGTTCTCCGCCGCCGGGGAAGACGCCATCGCGGCAGCGTCGGCTCGGTTCGCCATCGTCAAGGCGGGCAATTTCTCCATCGGGGTGAATCTCCTGGAAGCGCTGACGCGTCTCGCTGCCAGCCGTCTGGGCACGGATTGGGATATCGAAATTCTGGAAACCCACCACCGCATGAAAGCTGATGCGCCTTCAGGCACGGCGCTGATGCTCGGCGCGGCGGCGGCGCAGGGCCGGGGCGCCCCGCTCAGCGACCTGCGGGCGGCGCCTTATGACGGCCCCGATGCCCGCCGCGAAACAGGACAGATCGGCTTTTCCGTGCGCCGCGCAGGCGGCGTCATCGGCGAGCATGAGGTGACGTTCGGCTCCGAAAAAGAGCTCATCCGGCTTTCCCATACGGCACTTGATCGCTCGGTATTTGCCGAAGGCGCGCTGCATGCCGCCAGTTGGGCCGCCGCGCAGCCGCCCGGCCTTTACGATATGAACGATGTGTTGGGTCTGAGCCACACCGGCTGAGGAAAGCACAGCCAGATCAGCCGAATGCGCCTTGACGCAGCGCAGCATCGTGACAACGTGACGGTTGTTTAACGTTCAGGGTTGCATCCCAGTAGCGGAATGATCGGCATTGTTGTTGTCAGCCATGGTAGATTGGCCCACGAGCTTCTCGCGGCAGCGGAGCACGTGGTGGGCCGTCTTTGGCGTGCGCGTGCAGTTTCCATCGATTCTGACGATGACCTCGATCTCAAGCGCGAGCATATTCTGGCGGCGGTGAAAGCCTGTGATGCCGGGCGCGGGGTCATCGTGTTGACCGACATGTTCGGTGGCACCCCGTCAAACCTCGTCCTGTCCATTCGCGGCAGTGTGCCGATGGAAATCGTTTCCGGCGCAAATCTGCCGATGCTGATCAAGCTCGCAGAAGTCCGCCAAGTGCTCAGCCTGGAAGAAGCGGCCATTGCGGCGGCTGAGGGTGGGCGGAAATATGTGACCATCGCGTCCGAACTGCTCGCCCGGCTGCCCTGATGTCGACGTCCGTTCCGGCCGCCTCTGCCCGTGCCACCATCGTCAATCGCAAGGGGCTCCACGCCCGCGCCTCGGCCAAGCTGGCGAAGCTGGCGGGTGAGTATGATGCCAGGGTTATCGTGCGCCATGAGGGCGAGCAGGCCGACGCCCGCTCGATCATGGATCTCCTGATGCTTGTCGCTCACACAGGCTGCGAGATAGAACTCTCGGGAAATGGCCCGCAAGCTGCTGAGGCGGTTGAAGCCATCGCCGCGCTGGTCGCCGATGGCTTCGGAGAGCGGGACGGGGGCTGATCAGCCCTTTTTCAGGCCGCTTTGCGCTTTGCCTTGCGAACCTCGAATTTGTTGAGCGCGTGCAGATAGGCCTTGGCGCTCGCCACCAGAGTATCAGGATCAGAAGACCGCCCGGTCGCCATGATCCCGTCGCCATTGAGACGGACGGAGACGGTCGCCTGCGCGTCGGTCCCGCCGGTCACGGCGTGCACCTGATAAAGCTCGAGAATGGCCTGGTGCGGAACGAGCTGTCGGATCGCATTGAACACGGCGTCGACCGGGCCATTGCCGCGCGCGATGGAGTATTTTTCTTCGCCATCGATCATCAGATCAATTTCTGCCGTCTGCGGACCTTCTGTGCCTGCTACGACCCGCAGCCGCTTGAAGGCAATCCGCTCGCCTTCCGCCGCCAGCTGCTCATCGACCAGCGCGATGATATCATCATCGAACACATGCTTCTTGCGGTCCGCCAGATCCTTGAAGCGTTTGAAGGCATCGTTCAGGACTTCGGCTTCGAGCGTGTAACCCATCGATTCCAGCTTGTCGCGGAAAGCGTTCCGGCCAGACAGCTTGCCCATCACGAGCGAGGTTTTCGCCACGCCCACGTCTTCGGGCTTCATGATTTCATAGGTTTCCGAATTCTTCAGCATGCCATCCTGGTGGATGCCGCTTTCATGCGCGAACGCATTCTTGCCGACGATGGCCTTGTTATACTGCACCGGGAAACCCGTGATCCGGCTCACCATCGCCGAGGCGCGGGCAAGATAGCTGGTATCGATGTTGGTTTCGTAGGGCAGGGTGTCGCCGCGAACTTTCATCGCCATGACGATCTCTTCAAGCGCCGCATTGCCCGCACGTTCGCCGAGGCCATTGATCGTGCACTCGATCTGCCGAACGCCGTTGGCCATCCCGGCCAGAGAGTTGGCGACGGCAAGACCCAGGTCGTTATGGCAGTGGGCCGACCAGATCACCTTGTCCGAATTTGGAATGTTCTCGATCAGCCGGCGGATCAGCGCGCCATATTCATCCGGGTGGGAATACCCCACCGTGTCGGGCACGTTGATGGTCGTCGCGCCCGAGGCGATGGCTGTGTCGATACATTTGCAGAGGAAGTCAAATTCGGTGCGGGTGGCGTCTTCGGCGCTCCACTCCACATCGTCCACCAGATTGCGGGCCTGGGACACCGAGCGGCCAACGGCTTCGAGCACGGCGTTCGGGCCCATCTTCAGCTTGTGCTTCATGTGCACAGGGCTGGTGGAGATGAATGTATGGATGCGTGGCCGGGCTGATTTGCGGACAGCCTCGCCGCAACGGTCAATATCGTTCGGCGTCGAGCGGGAAAGCCCGCAGATGACGGCGCTCTTGGACTGGGCGGCGATCGCGCTCACGGCGGCAAAGTCGCCTTCGGAAGCTGCGGGGAACCCGGCTTCGATGATGTCGACGTTCATGCTCTCGAGCAGTGTTGCCAGCTCGAGCTTTTCATTCAACGTCATAGAGGCGCCCGGCGATTGCTCGCCATCGCGCATCGTCGTGTCAAAAATCAGGATGCGAGGTTTTTGTGCGGTGGTCGCGGTGGTGTTCTTGGAGGTCATGGTTTTGCGTAGCTCAGCGGAGAGGAGGGAACAAAGCGGTTCTTGAACTCAAATCCCCTGGCCGCGCGGCCGCCCTCAGACTGGGGCGTCCATCCCCGGCCAGGGGCCGGTAAGCAGAAGGAGAAGGGGCAGAACTTTGCGCATCTGCCTCTAATCAACGGCTTGACCGGTGCTGTCAACCGGGGGGCTTGAGTTGGGGGCAATATTTTGCCCCATGCGCGCCATGCGGCGCCGGAAATAGACATAACCCCCCGCATAGACGCCGATCGCGGCCACGGCAGCCAGGATGGCAATCAGAAGATTGCCCTGAAGCGCCGCCAGCAGGCTGCGGCCCGCAAAGGCGATCAGGGCGATCTTTGGAACGACACCGAGCCCAAGGCCGATCCAGTAATCGCGGAATTTTGCATTGCTGACCCCGAACGCCATATTCACCAGGAGGAACGGACCAGTGGGTACATTCCGCACAAGGGCGCTGGTCACTAGCGCATTGCGGCCGACAAAGCGCGACAGCCTCTGCGCGCTTTTCCCTGCATAGCGTCGGAAAACCTGTTCCCCCGTCGCCCGCCCGACCCAGAAAGTCAGCGCGCCTGACACCATGTTGGCAACCCAGGAATAGCCCGCCCCATACCACGGCCCGAACACGGCAACGGTCGCGGCGATCAGGGCAAACTGGGGAATCCCGATGAAAGCGGCGACGCAATAGACGGCCACAACGGCAGGAAGGCCCCACGGGCTTTCTCTGAGCGTCTCCATCCAGTCCGTTACTGTTTCCGCGCCCGGCAGCAGCCCCATCCGGCCTGCCGCAAACACGCCGATGATCATCAGGATGAGCGCAATCCCCATAAGGATCGCGCGCTGCGGAGCCTGCCGGGGGGAGGCCGGGAGTTGCGTTTCGCTCATGGCGCTCTCGTGCGCTGAAAGCTTTAGGGCGTCAATCTGAACCCTTCAGCGCCTATGCGGTGGCCAGAAAGGTGTCACTCATTGCCCACAATTTTTCGGCGTGCGCGTCATCGCTGATCCACGCGCGGGCATGTTCCCAGCGTTTGCTTTCAGGCGTGGCGGCGCGGGCGATGTCACAGTCTTCGCAGTAAACCCCGCCTTTGCCGTCGAGCTTTGGCGCTGTGGCGGCCCAGACGGTGGTGGAGGCGCCCTGTTCGGGCGTCTTGAACATCGCCTTGATCATGTCCGGGATGCCGCCATCGGGGCTTTTCCAGCCGAGCGCCACCATCTCTTCATCGGGCAGGTGCCGCTGAAGGTTGGTGAAGATGCCGCCGGGGTGAACCGAGAAGCCGCGGATGCCATTGTCCTTTTCACGAAGATCAACACCCAGCGCAAACAGCGCATTGGACGATTTGGACTGTCCGTAGGCTTCCCATTTGTCATAGGCGCGCGACTGATAATTGGGGTCGTCCCAGATCACATCGGAGCGGACGTGTCCCGTGGACGAAAGCGCCACAACCCGCGCGCCGCTCGCTGCGCGCAGGGACGGGAGGAGCCCCTGATAAAGTGCGAAATGGCCGAGATGGTTTGTGCCGAACTGGGCTTCCCAGCCCGGCCCCACGCGGGCGAGCGGGCAGGCCATGATCCCGGCATTGTTGATCAGAAAGTGCAATTCGGCATGCGTGCCGGTGTAGTCCTGCGCAAATCTCCGGACGCTGGCGAGATCGGCAAGATCCATCGCGGCCACGCTCACGCCGCCGATGCCCGCGAGGGCGTCCCGCGCGGCGTCCGGCCGGCGGGCCGGCACGGTCACCGTCGCGCCAGCACCGGCGAGCGCGCGAACGGTTTCCAGACCGATCCCGGAATATCCGCCGGTCACAATTGCGTGTTTGCCGGAGAGGTTCATCCCGTCAACCACTTCGCTTGCCGTGCTTTTTGCGTGAAAGCCTGAGCCCACAGGCACCTGATCTGTTGCGGCCATCACTGTTCCTCCCATAAATTTCTGATTGTTGCGGCGATGTTAGTCGCGCCGGCAGCAGGGGGCTACTGCAATCTGTTTCCGTGTCTGCCCCAGCCTTGCCCAAATCTGTCACTAGAACATCCCCAAGAGAAGGAGACCTGACCCATGAAAAAGGTTCTCATGATATTGGCCGCTGTCGCCATGACCGCCGCCCTCGCCCTACCCGCAGTGGCGCAAGGAGCGGGTGGACGCGTTGAGCGCACCCAGGCCGAGCTTGCCTTTGAAAAGGCAGAGACCGATTTTGCCAAAACGAAGGTCATCCGTGACGAGGCAAGAACCAAATGCGCTGCGCGCGAATACCAGGCCTGCTATGAGCTTGCAGAGATGCAGCGCAAGGGTCTTGGCGGCGTGCAGGATCTTTCCGCAGCGGCGCAAAGCTACAAAAAGGGCTGTGACGCCAAGGATGGCCGGGGTTGCGCGGGTCTTGCCTATCTGACTGTCCAGGGCCGGGGCGTCACGGCAAACCTGATCGAAGGGCGCCGCCTATACAAGGCGTCCTGCGATCTGGGTGAAGTCAGCGGCTGCGCGGCATGGGGCAACATGGCCTATACCGGCACGGGCGGCCCCAAGGATGTTCAGGGCGGCACGCGCGCGCTGACCGAAGCATGTGAAAAAGACTATGAATGGGCCTGCGAGCGCATTCAGAGCCTGGGCGCTTTCGATCCCGGTGAACGCTCGTTGCAGCGTCTGCGCGATCTCCAGAAAAACTAGGCGCCCGTGCTGGCCGGTGACACGGCCGCCGCCGGCATAATCACGGACAGGGTTTTCGCCCGCTCGACATGGGCGGGCGAACGCTCTGGCGAAATCAGCAGATCGCCATCGACACAGGCATTGCCTTCAACCCGCATCGATGGCGCAAAGATGGAGCCTTCGACATGGGCGCCGGTTGCGACCTCGATTTTGCGGGCGGCCACAATCTCACCGATCACGGTGCCCATCACCAGCAATTCACCGGCACGGATGCGGCCCTTGATGCGCGCGCCGCTTTCTACGATTAGGGCGCCGTCACACTCCACATCTCCCAGAACTTCACCGCCAAGGCGCAGCGAACCGGAAATTGTCAGATTGCCGATGACACGGCAGCCAGCTGCGATAAGATTTATCTGGCCGGGAGGGGTTGAAGGTCTGGCGGGAGGCGCGGCCGCGGGGGCGGGCTCTCTTGCCTTGTCTGCTGCCATCGTGCGTCTCCCTTTTTACACCCGATGAAGAGGTGCCATCATGCCCAAGGTGATCCAGAACGGGACAGTAGGGCACGGCGCATCCGCATGAACACTCCGGCGCGCCGACTGGTCGTCATTGCCACTCTGGTTATGCTTGCATCCTGCGGGCCAAGTGGAGCGCCTGTCGAGGAGATTGACGCCCTTCCGATCGCGCCGGGCGCCGAAGGCATAGATCTTTCCCACCACAACGGCGCCATTGACTGGCCGCGGCTTTCCACGGCGGGGCTCGCTTTCGTCTACCTGAAGGCAACCGAAGGGGAGGGGCATGTCGATACCCGCTTCCAGGAAAACTGGCGCGGGGCCTTGCGCCATCACTGGCAGGCGGGTGCCTATCATTTCTACCTCCTCTGCCAGGATGGACGCCGCCAGGCCGCCAACTTCATCCGCCAGGTCGAGGTGCGCGGCGGCGCGTTGCCTCCGGCTGTCGATCTCGAACATGCACATAACTGCACGCCGCGCGGCACGCGCGCCGAGACAGTCGCCGATATCAAAGTGTTTCTTGCCGCGCTCGAGGAAGAATACGGCGCTGTGCCGGTCATCTACACGACGCCCGCTTTCCATGCCGAATGGCTGGAAGGGGAAGGCTTTGACGCCCACCCTCTTTGGGTTCGCTCACTGGAGGGCCCGCCGCGCCTGCCTTATGCGATCTGGCAGTATTCAATGAAGGGCCGCGTGCCGGGTGTGTCCGGCAATGTCGACCTCAATCGCGCCGCCGATTAGGTTGGGGCCCCGATCGCCTTGCCCATGCGCAGCACCGGCACGTCGACGCCCTCGACCGAAGCGCCGATTGTGTGTTCGATCAGCCGGTAACCGCACGCTTCATAGAGGGGTACGCCCGCCAGCGTGGCGCCCATTTCCAGCTGTGTGAAGCCCTCGGCAGAGGCGGCTTCTTCACAGAGCGAGAGGATCATCCGGCCGAGGCCGCGGCGGGTGAAATCGGGGTGGGTATACATCGCGCGGATACGGGCGGCGTCCGTACCCGGACGAAGCAGCGAGTCATTGCGCTGGGCGGCAGTATGGTCGCCGCCATAGAGCGTTGCCCGGCGGCTCCACCCGCCCGACGCGGCGAGGCGGCGCGTTTCACTGTCATGGATGAGGAAATACGTCCCGTCCGCGATCAGCGTCCGGTCGAGCCCCATGATGGAGCGCGACACGGCGATCTGCTCCGGGCTGAGGAAGCCCTTCTGCAGCTCGCCGATCGCCACATTCATCAGGCCGCTGATCTCCGCCGCGTCCTCGGGCGTCGCAATGCGATGCGAGAATCCGGAACGCGGCGGAGATCTGTCAGTCATGTATGGCCTGCGCCCTAATTGCGGCTCTTGTCGACGAGGCGGTCATTCTGCGCCCAGTGCATCATGCCGCGCAGCTTTTCGCCGACTTCTTCGATCGGGTGGCTGCTCATGCGCTGGCGCATGGCGTGGAAGCCCGGCGCGCCGGCCTGGTTTTCCAGAACCCAGTTACGGGCAAAGGTGCCGTTCTGGATGTCTTCGAGCACCTTCTTCATTTCCTTCTTCGTCTCTGCGTTCACGAGGCGCGGCCCGGTGACATACTCGCCATATTCGGCGGTGTTGGAGATCGAATAGTTCATGTTGGCGATGCCGCCTTCATAGATCAGGTCGACGATCAGCTTGGTCTCGTGGAGGCATTCGAAATACGCCATCTCCGGCGCGTAGCCGGCTTCCACCAGCGTCTCGTAGCCGGCTTTGATCAGCTCGACGATACCGCCGCAGAGAACAGCCTGCTCACCGAAGAGGTCGGTTTCAGTCTCTTCACGGAAGGAGGTTTCGATAACGCCGGCGCGGGTGTTGCCGATGGCTTTGGAGTAGGAGAGGGCAACTGCCTGGGCCGAGCCCGTTGCGTCCTGGTGGATGGCGATCAGGCCCGGCAGGCCAAAGCCCATCTGGTACTGGTTGCGCAGGGTGTGGCCCGGGCCCTTGGGCGCTGACAGCGACACATCAACGTCAGCGCGCGGACGGATCAGGTTGTAGTGGATGTTGAAGCCGTGCCCGAACATCAGGTGCTGGCCGGCGCGCAGGTGGGGCTCGATCTCGTTGGCGTAAAGCACAGCCTGCTTTTCGTCCGGCACGAGGATCATCAGAACGTCAGCCCATTTGGCGGCGTCAGCAACGTTGACCACTTCAAGACCGGCGGCTTCAGCCTTCTTGCGGGAGGCGGAGCCTTCCTGCAGCGCAACCTTGATCTGCGTCACGCCGGAATCTTTCAGGTTCAGCGCGTGGGCATGGCCCTGGCTGCCATAGCCGACGACGGCGACTTTCAGTTTCTGGATCAGCGAGATGTCGGCGTCTTTTTCGTAATAGATCTTCATGTGCTTGCAAAAGCTCCGGTGGATAAAAGTTGAGGGAGAGAGGGGTGGTCAGGTCAGACGGCGTCGCAACTCCAGTCGCCACTGAAATTGGCGACACCGATGACGAGATTATTGAGCCGGCTGATGTCATCCTCGGCGGCCGCAAGGCGCGAAAAATTGAGGATGCTGTCGCCGGTTTTGAGGCGGGTGATCATGTCGCGGCTGTCGACGATCAGGCGGATGCTGCGTGAGCCGTCCGGGTTCAGGATCGACGCTTCGCGCGGGCCGTAGCCGACAGGCGGGGCGGCGGCAATGCTGGCGGCCGTCTGTCTCACCTTTTCGGCAACATCCAGCGGCAGGGCCGTGCGCAGCCGGCAGGCCGGCGCTCGGCCGCCCTTTGCGGCGCGGGGAACGGACCGCGCTTCGAGCAGCAGATAAGGGCCTTCTTCGATGACATAATAAACATAGGCAAGGCCGCTGGCAGATTCAGTATCGACAATCCGGAGCCATTCTTCAGAGGCGGGCCCGAACAGGCGTTCGCCATCGCCGGCGATAGACGCCGCGCGCGCCAGGTCGCAGTCCAGCCTTGCCTGATCCGTCGTGGACGGAGCACACATGTTTACCTGCGCCGCTACCGCGAAGGGCAGAGCCGCCAGGATCAGGGCTGCCAGGACCAGGCGAGAGAGCATTACCCCTTTTCCTTTCCGCGCTTGATCGACAGTACGCCCGTGCGGCTCACCTCGACAAGGCCGAGCGGGCGCATCAGGTCAACAAACTGGGTCAGCTTGTCAGAGGCGCCGGTCACTTCAAAGATGAAGCTCTCATTGGTCGTGTCGATCACATGGGCCCGGAAGATCTCGCCAATCCGCAGCGCTTCAACCCGTTTTTCACCGGTGCCGGCCACCTTGACCAGGGCAAGCTCGCGCTCGATGCCGCGTTTGGAATTCGTGATATCGATGACTTCGGCCACCGGCACGATGCGCAGCAGCTGGGCCTCGATCTGTTCCAGGATATGGGCCGTGCCCTGCGTGACGATCGTGATGCGCGAGCGGTGCTGGCTCGCGTCCACCTCGGCCACCGTCAGGGAGTCGATATTGTATCCCCGCCCGGAGAACAGCCCGACCACCCGCGCCAGAACCCCCGGCTCGTTATCGACGATCACAGCCAGTGTGCGGCGCTCGACCTCTTCGTCTTCATGCGAGAGAAAATATGCAGATTTCGGCGCTGGGCCGGGCGTTGCGGTGCCGTCGCTCATTATGGGCGCTCCGATGTTGTGTTGCTGGCAAAGCCGCGATCAAGAACCACATCCGGCCGCCGGGTCAGCAGCTTGCTGCGAAGCGCGCCTGTCTGCTCCCTGGCTTTGGTGCGGTTTTCCTTTGAGCGGTCATCATACCGCTCGACGATCTCGTCGAGACGGCGCGGATCAAGATGGGCCTGCAGCTCCGAAACCAGCAGGCGGCGGCATTCGTCGATGAAGTCTCCGCACTCTTCGGACGCCAGCCCCCCCTCGCGGGGAATGGCTTCGATTTCCCGATACGTGAACATCAGCGCATCCAGAATGGGCGGACGCGATCCGCGATAGGCGCCTTCTTTCTCGACGCCGCGTCCATCCGGTTCGATGTTCGGAAAGAACATCCGCCCCCGATCCACGAGGGTCGAGAGCAGGACCATCATATTTGTCTTGGCAGCCATGAAGGCGGCGTCATTGGCGTGCATGTGGCGGGTACGGGCAAACACCGCGCAGCGGGCGAGCGTGTCGATGGCGGCGCCGCCCCACTCCAGGCTTGCTGCGTCGATGTTCTGGCGCAGATGCGCGGTCTGCAACCGGCGTTGCTTGGCTGTTTCCCCACGGGCGACCAGAGCGCTGACCAGCGCCACGATGGCCGACAGGATGCCAATGACGATCTCGCCATTGCCCCTGAGCCAATCATAGATCCCTGCAGCGTCCATGCTTTTTCCGTGCTCCGGCCCCGACAGACGCGGCCTAGACCAGCCCGCGGCCAGCCTCTCCGATCTCGTTACCCGTTATCTCGCCGAGAATCATCTGGTTGTGCGCTGAACCCGATGGAATCATCGGCAGGCAGTTTTCCGCCCGCTCGACACGGCAATCAAAGAGGACCGGGCCGGGATGGTTCACCATCTCGAGGATCTTCGCGTCCAGCTCGGCCGGGTCGTCACAGCGGATGCCATAAGCGCCCAGCGCGTCGGCCAGTTTGACGAAATCCGGCAGGCTTTCCGAATAGGAGTGGGAATAGCGCTCCCCATGCAGCAGCTCCTGCCACTGGCGCACCATGCCCATCCATTCATTGTTGAGAATGAACACTTTCACCGGCAGCTTGTGCTGAACGGCGGTGGAAAGCTCCTGCATCATCATCTGGATCGAGGCTTCCCCCGCGATGTCGATGACCAGCGCATCGGGATGGGCGGCCTGAACGCCCACGGCGGCGGGCAGGCCATAGCCCATCGTGCCGAGGCCCCCGGAGGTCATCCAGCGGTTTGGCTCGTTGAAATGATAAAACTGCGCCGCCCACATCTGATGCTGGCCCACTTCTGTCGTGATGTAGGCGTCGCGGTCCTTGGTCAGCGCATAGAGGCGCTCCACCGCATATTGCGGTTTGATCACATCGCTGGAGTTTTTGTAGGCAAAGCAGCGACGGGCGCGCCAGGCGCCGATCTCTTCTTTCCAGGGCGCCAGATCGGGCAGCTGCGCCTTGCGGGCTTTCAGCTCCTTGAGGATGGCTTCCAGCGCCTGCGCGCAATCGGCCAGAACCGGAATATCCACCCGCACGATCTTGTTGATCGACGAGGCATCAATATCTATGTGCACTTTCTTCGAGTTGGGCGAGAACGCGTCCACCCGCCCTGTGACCCGGTCATCAAACCGCGCCCCGACACAGATCATCAGGTCGCAGTCATGCATGGAGTTATTGGCTTCAAAGCTGCCATGCATGCCCACCATGCCCAGCCAGTCGGGATGATCGGCAGGGAAGGCGCCAAGGCCCATCAGTGTCGAGGTCACCGGAATACCGGTCATCTCCTGCAGCTCGCGCAGCAGCTTGGACGCCCGCGGCCCGGAATTGATCACGCCCCCACCGGTATAGAAGATCGGCCGCCACGCCTTGGTCATCAGGTCGACCACGGCCTTGATCGCCTCGGGCGCCGGCTCGGTCTGGGGCACATAGGTCGGCTTCAGGATGCCGGCCTTGCCCACATAAGGCCCGGTCGCAAACTGGATGTCCTTGGGAATGTCGATGACCACAGGGCCGGGGCGGCCGTTGGTGGCGATATAGAAGGCCTCATGGATGGTGCGGGCCAACTGGTTCACATCGGTGACCAGATAGTTGTGCTTGGCGCAGGTGCGCGTGATGCCGGTTGTGTCACATTCCTGGAAGGCGTCGGTCCCGATCAGATGCGTCGGCACCTGGCCGGTGAGCACCACCATCGGGATGGAATCCATCATCGCGTCGGTGATCGGGGTGACCATATTGGTCGCGCCGGGACCGGACGTGACCAGCGCCACACCGCATTTTCCCGTGGATCGGGCATAACCCTCGGCCGCATGGCCCGCGCCCTGCTCATGGCGCACCAGAATGTGCCGGATCGCGTCCTGCCCATAAAGCGCATCATAAATCGGCAGCACAGCCCCGCCCGGATAACCGAACATCACCGATACGCCCTGTTCCCGAAGGGCTTCGACAACAATCTGGGCGCCGGTCATCATGCGCGGGGTGATGGTTTCTGCCGTTTCAGCGGCGGGCTTGGCCTTGGTCTGCGTGGTCATGGGCTTCAGCTTCCGGAAGGGTGTTGTCTGTTTGGGGCTAAAAGAGTGATCGGCCAAAGAAAAAAGGGCCTCCGAAGGAAGCCCTTTTGTGCGCGCACCCGCAACTGCCTGGTCGAAGGGCAGCTACGGGCGCTTAAGAATTACTACTTTATGTATGCGCACTTGACGTTTCCTCAATCGTAGGAGTTCAGGCATAATCTTCCGCGTCGGCTGTGTCAATCTCACGATAGAGGGCAAAAATAACCCGCATCCGGTCGGTGATTTCCGGGGAAGGGATGCGCGGCCAGAACGGAAATTGGCGCCCAATCCAGGTAAATTGCCGTTTGGCATACCGCCTAGACTCCCGTTTGGCGCTTTCGGAGGCCTCTTCAGCGCTGATTTCCCCGCGCACAAAAGCCGCAATGGAGGGCATGCCCAGTGCCTTCATGGCCGGAAGCTCGGGATTGAGATCGCGCGCAACCAGCGCCCGCGCCTCCGCCACGGCGCCCTGCATCAGCATGCCTTCAAAGCGCCGGTCGATTTTCTTGTAGAGCGCTGCGCGGGGCGGGGTCAGGGCAAAGCCCACCCATTCGCCGTCTTTCAGCACCGGTGGCTGGCGCTCATTCTGGAAATCACTCAGCGGCCGCCCGGTTGCCAGCCACACCTCATAGGCCCGGGCAAGCCGCTGCCGGTCGCCCGTGCCCAGGCGCTCGGCCAGATCGGGATCATGCGGCGCCAGGCGCGCCCGCAGGCCCTCGGCGCCCTCTGCCTCGGCAATGGCTTTTACTTCAGCGCGAATGTCCTCGGGCACCGGCGGAATATCGGACAATCCCTGCGTCAGCGCTAGAAGGTAGAGCCCTGTTCCGCCGACAATCACCGCATGCTTGTTCTGGCGCTGCAGCCTTTTCAGGACACTCCGCGCCGCTTCCAGCCATTCCCCGGTCGAATATCGCGTCGCCGCGTCTACATAGCCAAACAGGTGATGGGGCACGCCGGCCATCTCTTCTGCGGTCGGACGGGCAGAGATGACCTGCAGGTCGCTGTAAACCTGCATGGAATCGGCATTGATCACCTCCCCGCCAAGCTTGCGGGCCACTTCAATGGCAAGGGCGGATTTTCCGCTGGCGGTGGGGCCGTGTATCAGGATGGCAGGGTGCATCCCCTACAACTAAGGACTTGCGAGCCCTGAGGAAAGCCACCTAGAGACGGCCAGCGTCGGAGAGGGCCTTGAGAATGCAGATGGATTGGGTCTTGGTTGCAGTCACAGGCGCAGAAGATGCCCGCTTGAGCGAAGCTGCAGAAAACTCAGTCAGGGCTGCTGGCGGCGTCCCGGGGAGCTGGTCGGGCCTGTCAGACGCGGGCCCGCTTCACGCCGGCGCCTTGCGTTTTTCGGCTTCCGGGGAGGGGCTCGCTGCGCTCCGCGCCACGCTGGAAGCTGCCGGCCCCATCGATGCCGCCATCCTGCCCGCCGACCGCTTCGGTAAAAAGCGTCTCCTCATCTCCGACATGGACTCCACCATAATCGGCCAGGAATGTATCGACGAAATCGCCGACGCCGTCGGCCTGAAAGCCAAAATCTCCGAGATCACCGAACGCGCCATGCGCGGCGAGCTGGATTTTGAAGCCGCGCTGACCGAGCGCGTCGCCATGCTGAAGGGCCTCCCCCTGGCAGCGCTCGCCCGCACCCTGGAGGAGCGCATCACCCTCAATCCCGGCGCGCGGACCCTCATCGCCACGATGAAGGCCCATGGCGCTGCCACGCTGCTCGTTTCCGGCGGCTTCACCTATTTCACTTCCCGCGTCGCCGCCCTCGCGGGCTTTGAAAGCCATCAGGGCAACACGTTGATCGATGACGGCGCCGCGCTGACCGGCGAAGTCGGCCAGCCCATCCTCGGCCGGGTTGCCAAACGAACGGCGCTGGTGGAGGCGGTGGCAGCCCTCGGCGCCACCCCGGAAGACGCCATCGCCATGGGCGACGGGGCGAATGATCTCGACATGATCCGTGCCGCCGGCCTCGGTGTTGCCTACAAGGCAAAACCCGTCGTCGCAGCCGAGGCGGCCGGTTCCATCCGCCATACAGACTTGACGGCCGCTCTGTTCTTCCAAGGATACAAGGCGTCCGAATTTGTCGCGGGATGACCCGTAAATGTCCAAAATCCGCACACGTCTCTTTCAGTCCTGGTTCCGCCTTAGCCGCCCGCTGACGCTGGGTGTGCGCGCGGCAGTCGAGAATGAAGCCGGCCATGTCTTCATGGTCCGCCATACCTATGTAAAAGGCTGGTTCATGCCCGGTGGCGGGGTCGAGCGGGGTGAAACCGCGCTAGAGGCGCTGGGCCGCGAACTCGTCGAGGAAGCCGGCGTGCAGCTCACCGCCGAGCCGCGCATGATCCATGTCTATTCAAACCATCACGTTTTCCCCAACGATCACGTCATCCTTTACCGCGTGCCCTGGGGCAGCTGGGCGCCCGTCACGGCCACCCAGCGCGGTGAAATCGCCGAAACCGCCTGGGTTGACCCGGCCGCCCCGATAGAGGGCATTACCCGGGGCACTCAGATGCGTCTTGAAGAGCTGTATGGCGACGTTCCGGTATCGCCCTATTGGACCGAACGAACCTGATAGGTTTTGCCGGCCACCCGCACGCCCGGCACCTTCCCGGTTACAACAAACTGTTCCCATGCCGGCGTGAGGCTTTGCCAGAAGGCTGCATGGACGTTTGTCTGGTGCGCTGCCAGATTTGCCTGCGTCATCGGGAAGGGGAAGATATGTACGTCCACGGCGCTCTGCCCGCCTTCAAACGCGGCCTGCATCAACGTCCACACCTCTTCGATCACGGCGTCTGTCATCGCAAAGCACCCCACCGATGCACACGATCCGTGCACCATCAGGAAACTCCCTGTACGGTCATGTGCCCGGTCAAAGGCATTGGGATAGCCCAGATTGAAGGCGAGGTGATAGCTGGAGGCCGGGTTCATCTGATCTGGCTTCACTTTATAAAACCCCTCCGGCGCCTGAAGGTCACCCTCGCGCAGCTTCGGGCCAAGCCCGCCTGACACCGAACACACCGGCCAGGTCCGGAAAGGCTGGAAGATCCCCTCGGCATCCTGCACATAGGCCGTCAGCTCTGCGGGCTGCTTGGTGATCTGGAGGAATACCGGGTTGCCCAGCTTTAGGCCCCTCTCGTCCAGTGCCATCTTCACCGGGGCAGTCGCCGCCGCCACAGCCGCCTGGGAGCGCTTCGTCTGCGGCACAGTCTGGGCATGGGCGAAAGCCAGCAGGGCAGGCAGGCACAGGAAAGCCAACATCGCGATCAGGATCACAAAGATGCTTGGCTGCGGTCGGCGGCGATATTTTGAGCGCGGTCTCATGCGCCCAACTTCATCCTGATTGTGGCTGAAGCCGGGCGCCTTCGCGGAAGGCGCGGGATTTTTGGTTAAAAGTCTGTCATCCGTTGACGGTCATTCCGTCTCAGCCGGAGATCTGGCCGGCAGATCGCAGCGGCTGCCCCATCAGGTTCCCTTTTAGCTGCTCGGGCCGCGGCACGGTGGCGAGCGAGGCAACCGAGGGCCGGGCCAGGAAATAGCCCTGCATCAGCTCAACGCCCATATCCTGCAGAACCTGCACTTCCTCGAGCGTCTCGATCCCCTCACAGATCACCTTGATGTCCAGATCGCGCAAGATCTTCAGCGTCGGGCCGAGAATCATGCGTTTGACCTGGTCACGGTCGATATCGCGGATCAGCTCCATGTCGATCTTCACGACATCCGGCTGAAACTTCGACAGCAGGCCGAGACCGGCATAGCCGGCGCCAAAGTCGTCAATCGCTGTGAGGAAACCCATCGAGCGATAGGTGCGCAGAATGTTGAGAAGGTGCGTGGTGTCCAGCTTCTCCGCCTCGGTGAACTCGAACATGATCCGCTTCAGCGGAAAGCCGTATTGCAGCGCGGTGGTCAGCGTCAGCCGGATGCACGCGCGCGGTTCATAGATCGCATTGGGCAGGAAATTGATCGAGAGCAGGCTACCAGATTCTGCGATTTTCAGGCTGGAGGCAAGTTCGATGGCCTTGACCCGGCAGGCCTGATCAAAGGCATAGCGATTCTGATCCGACACCGTTTCCAGCACTTCACCCGCGCCCTGACCCTCAACGCCCCGGACCAGCGCTTCCTGAGCAAACACGCTGCCATCGGTGATGTTCACGATCGGCTGGAATGCCATGGTGATGGGCATATCAAAGCCATCGCCATTCCGGCAGCCATCGCATTTGTTCTGCGGGCCCATTCCGCTACTCCTACATTCGGTCCAGCGACGAGAGGTAGAGAACGAGCGTTAAGATACCCCTCACGCGGGTGTCATGGCGCGCTCCGGCGGAGAGGCAGTTAATATGCCGTTCATAAGTGAGGCGTAATCTGGGCACATGTCGGGTCTTACCCCTCCCGGCATGATGACGACCTTGTAAATCGGCGGCCCCGCAATCTCCCGCGCATAAGCCCGTCCATAGACGTCAGCGCCGGTCTGCTTCCCCAGGCCGGCGTTTTCGTATTTCAACGCGGGCTTCCTTTGACCGCCTTCACATATTGCGCGCCCGTCAGCAGCGACAGCGCGGCCGCTGTCCAGAGGCCCAGAACCAGCGCGCCGGTCACCAGCGCGCTCCAGGGAAATGCGCCGCCCTCCACGGTCGTCTCGGGAACAGGCCACAGCGCCAGGGGCAGCATCAGGCCGGTTATCGCCAGCATCTCTGCGGCAGTCTTCCATTTTGCGAGCTTTGAAGGCGCCACGATACCGGCAGCCTCCGGCCGCGTCCGCAGCCAGGTCATGAACACGTCGCGCGCCAGGATCAGCGCGGCGGGCACATAGATCAGCCAGGTCTTGAGCGCCAGACAGAGCGCAATCAGCGCCGCGCCCACCAGAAGCTTGTCGGCAATCGGGTCGAGCCAGACGCCAAACCGGCTTTCGGCCTTGAAGGCGCGCGCCGCCCAGCCATCCAGAAAATCCGTCAGCATGCCCGAGATGAACGCCAGCAGCGCAAACTGATGCCAGAGTTGCTGGAACGTTGCATAGCGCTGGCGCTCGAGGCCCGTCATGCCGGCGTCCGCCAGCATCGGGTCAATGCCAGCGGCCTTGAAAGCGGCAAACAGAACCAGCGCGGCAAACACGCAGCGGGAAATCGTCAGGGCGTTGGGAATCCAGGCAAGCATGCTCCCCGTCTGCCAGCGCAGCCCCGCCGCCGCAATGGCGCCTGTTCACTCCTTCAGGCGCAGGTCCGAAATGGAGCGGGCAATCGAGCGGTACACCTCGATCAGCTCGGCCGCGCTTTCGGCGCTGAAAGCGTGCGAGGGAGAGGTCGCGCAATATTGCAGGATCGTGCGCCCGTCGCCCGTCCGCACCACGCCCGAGGGCACCTGAAACCCCACCGTGTAAATCTGAATGCGCCGGTTGGATGCTTTCATCGCGTCGCACAGATCCATCGACTGATTGAACGAGTTCTTCGAGGCGGTTGCGTGCTGGATGTTGAACTCTCCATCCGTCATCAGGATCACGGCTTTGGACGTCTGTGGCTGGCGATAGGGCAGGGGCTCGGACGCTTCAGGCCAGATTGCCGCCCATTCCGGGGAGACCAGATACCACCCCCAGGCGATGCCCAGATGCCCTGCCGTGCCGCCCTCGGCGACCAGACTGTTCACATGGGTCTTGAGGGCGACCTTGTCCTCGGTCAGCGGCACCGGGCCAGACGGCATGCAGGTGCCATGGCGGCCTTCATAGGCGCCCACACCATAACCGGTGGCACCCTGGTTTTCCACATTCTGCCAGCCATCATATTTGGCCGTGCTGCTGGCCGAGAAGTTCCAGCGCGGATTGCCGGCCCCGATCCATCGGCCGCTTGCCGGCGCAGCGTCGCTTGCCGCCTGCGCGCCCGTCCGCTCATGCACGCAGCTGTCGGTCAGCCCCGTATCCCCGAAGAAACGGCGCTGCGCATTCCAGGTCCAGCTTGAAGAGCGCCCGCAATTCCAGCCCGAACACGTGCCGCGCTGATGATAGAAAAAGCGCCGCCCTGTATCCTGGTCGATCATCCGCTTGGTATTGTGGCTGTTATAGCGGCTCTGCGCCGTGGCGTTTGATCCGTCCGCAGCCAGAGTAACCGTTTCGGTGACGGCGTCGATGTAGGGCCCGGCATTGAGGGAGTGGTTATAACTGGCAATCGCCAGGCGCACGGTTCCGTCGCGCTCCCGGCTGTCGGGCAACAGCTCGTCAATGGCGGCTACCGCCGCCGCCTTGAGCTGGGGCAGTCGGTTGAAGCTGTTCATGGAACCGGAGACATCGAATATGAACGCCACGTCCAGCTTGCCCACGCCATAGGTCGATGTGGATGCCACGTTGAAGGCAAGTTCATCATGTCCGATCAGGCTGGAGATATAGGTCGGCTGGCGGCAGCGCACCGATCCGAAAATATCGAAATTGGCTTCGTCAAAGCGCACGGAAACGGGCTCACATGCCAGCCCGCCGCCCTGATCGATGAACAGCGCCTGCGCATAGGTCTGAACATCAAGGATCGTTTCGGCTGCCGAATTGCCCGCCTGCCGTCCCAGCGCGCCCGCCAGCACCGCCGAATCCAGGGCCGCTTGAACCTTGGATTTCTGACGCACCGTGTTCTGCAGATCGATGGCGATGCCCGCCAGCGCCAGAATGCAGGGGATCATGAAAGCGGCAATCATCGCCACATTCCCGCCCTCGGCGCCCAGCGGCGCGGGAAGGCGAGAGATCAGGCGGCCAGGGCGCATCTTCATTTCACTGCTCTGCAGGCAGACGGGTTGGGGAGTATCCGATCAGCGCGATATCCGCAGGTCAGAGATCGACCGGGCGATATTCTTGTAGGCCTCGGTGAGCTCCTGCCCATTGCTCGGCCGGAACGAGAAAGCCGGATTGCTGGCGCAGTAATCAAGCACCTGCTGGCCGGCATTGGGCGCATTGAAACCAACCGTATAGATGACGACCCCCTTGGTCTTCATCTGATCACAGACGGCCCGGGCCTGTACGTTCGACCGGGGAGATCCGGTATTCACGCCCTGGATGGTCTGGTTGTATTCCCCGTCCGACATCATGATCACAACCTTGGTTGCGTCCGGCTCGTCATAGGGCAGGGCCTGTGACGCGGCGGGCCAGACATTGTTCCATTCCGGCGAAATGAGATACCAGCCCCAGGCCTGGCCGATATGGCCGGCCGTGTTTCCGCGCGGACGCATCCCGTTGATGAAGTTGATCAGGGGCTGGCGGTTATAGGTCAGCGGAACGGGCACATCGGTATTGCACCAGGGGTTGGTGCTCGATGGATTGACCAGGCTCCAGCTGTCCGTGCTCGAATTAAAGCTCGCGCCGACGGTGCTCAGCCAGCGATTGTTTCCCGGGCTCCGGTCCGTATAGCGCTCTGCGCCTTGGCGCTCCCATACGCATGTATTTGTGATCGTGTAGGTGCGTGTCTGAGGACCGACCCACCCATAATTCCACTGGGTGCACTGGCCCCACCAGTTTGTCGATCTGCAGCTTGTCGCCTGATAGATGCTGCCCGTGTAGGTATATGTCCGCGTCGGTTCTTCATTCGTAACCGCCTTGAAGTAAGGCCCCGCATTGACCATCGTGTCGTAGGACACCATCGCCAGGCGAATGTCTTCCGGGTCGCCCGGATAGCCTTCCACCGGCAGAAGCACATCAACCGCCTCCAGCGCCGCCACTTTCAGGTTTGTCATACGGTTGCTGGAGCCCATCGAGCCCGACACGTCGAACACGAACGCAATTTCCAGCTTCCCGATGCCATAAGTGGCCGCCGAGGATACGTTGAAATCGAGTTTCTTGATGCCGGCAATCTGAGACAGCGTTGTGGCCTGCGTACAGGACACATGCCCTTCCAGCTCTTCGGTCTCGTCGATATAGACGAGGTCGATCTTGGTGCAGATCAGGCCGCTGTTGTTGGGCTGATTGAGGATGCCCTCGAAATAATTGTTGGCTTCCTGAAGTGAATAGGCGCGGTCGCGGCCATCCTGCATCGACTTCGTCGCCGCCAGAACGGCGCTGTCGACAGCCTGCTGGACCCGCGCTTTCTGCGTCGTGGTAACCTGAAAATCGACGGCAAAGCCAGCGATGCTGACAATCGGAATAATCGTCAGTGCCGCAATCATGGCGACGTTGCCTGCGTCGTTGCCGGCAAGAGCCCGTATATGCTGTTTCATTTGCAGTTATACCCCATTCAGGCGGGTCACACGCGGATGCCCCCCGCTGCCCAGACTTTGCGCTATCGTGACAGGTTTGGGTTATATCGGGGTATGTACCGCAGCCCGAAATCCACGGGTCGGATTCGGACTTTATTAATCCTTTTCCCGGCGGCCGGGCTGCCCGCCATCTCTCACCATCTGGTGGTCGGTTAGCGAGAGATCCGCAGGTCCGAGATCGACAGGGCAATATCCTTGTAGGCTTCGGTCAACTCCTGGCCATTTGTCGGTTTGAAAGCGAAATCCGGGCTCAGGGCGCAATGGTTCAGCACGGCCTGTCCGGAGGCGGGCGCATTGAAGCCGACTGTGTAGATGATGATGCCCTTCTTCTTCATTTCGTCGCAGAGCGCGCGCGCCTGCGTCGGCGAGTTCGGATTGCCACTGCCGGGCCGGATCTGGTTGTATTCACCATCTGACATCATGATGAGCACCTTGGTCGCGTCGGGTTCATCATAGGGCAGCGCTTTGGAGCCGGCTGGCCAGACATTGTTCCATTCCGGCGCAAGCAGATACCAGCCCCACGCTGTGCCGATATGACCGGCGGTACTCTGGCGCGGTGTCATGCCGTTGATGAAGGTATTGAGCTTTGTCCGATTGTACGTCAGCGGAACAGGCACATCCGTATTGCAATAGGGATTGGTCGCATTGTTGACCGACCAGCCGTTTGAATTGGCGTTGAAGGTCGCATGGATCGCGGTCAGCCAGCGTCCCGGCCCCGGGCCGGCGTCGGTATAGCGTTGGGCGCCTTCGCGCTCCCACACGCAGGTGGATGTGATCGTCCGGGTACGGCTCTGGTTGGGAACCCATTCATACGTTCCGCATTTTGTCGGCTGAACCCATTTGCAGGTTTCCGGCCCTGTCACGACTTTCGGCGTGCCGTCATTCCCGCCGGTTGTAGGCGTTGAGCATTGCCACTTCTGCGGTCCGTTGGGCACGGTCTCCACACACATCCGCACTTCGCCGTTGAAGGTGTACGTCCGCGTCGGGTCTTCATTCGTCACTGCCTTGAAGTAGGGGCCGGCATTGACCATCGTGTCATAGGAAACCATCGCCAAGCGCACATCTTCCGGATTGCCCGCGCTGCCGGCAGGCGGCAGCAGAATGTCCACAGCCTCGCGCGCAGCCACCTTCAGGTTGGTCATGCGGTTCTCGTTGGCCATCGAGCCGGACACGTCGAACACGAACGCGATTTCCAGCTTGCCGATGCCATAGGTCGCGGCGGACGAAACCTGGAAATCCAGGTTCTTGATGCCGATGATCTGAGACAAGGTCGTGGTCTGCGAGCAGGCCACATGCCCTTCAAGCTCTTCGGTTTCATCGAAATAGGTAAGTTCGATCTTGCTGCAGTTCAGCCCGCTATTGTTGGACTGGTTGAGGATGCCGGAGAAGTAATCATTGGCTTCTTTGAGCGAGTAGGCGCGATCCTTGCCATCCTGCATGGATTTGGTCGCGGCCAGGACGGCGCTGTCGACCGCCTGTTGGATCCGCGCTTTTTGCGTCGTGGTTACCTGGAAATCGATCGCAAAGCCTGCAATCGAGGCAATCGGTATGATGACCAGCGCCGCGATCATCGCGACATTGCCCGTCTCATTCCCGGCAAAACGTGTGTGGCCCGGTTTCATCTCGACCTCTATCCCATCTATGTGGAGGGATTGCGGGTCAGATTTGCCCCCTTATTTCCCACCCCGTTCAATGTATGCCAGATCTTGGTTTCAACCGGGTGTGACGGGACAGATGAAATCTGCCCAGCCGGTTTGGAATCTGTTAATCAGGGGAACGCGCGAATCGAGAGGTCCTGCCGAATGCAGCAATATCATGCACTTATGAGGGATATTCTGGATAACGGCCACAAGCGGGGCGATCGCACAGGGGTCGGCACGATCGGCGTATTCGGCCGCCAGATGCGGTTTGACCTGTCAGACGGCTTCCCGATGGTCACCACCAAACGCCTGCATCTGCGCTCGATCATCATCGAGCTGCTCTGGTTCCTGCGCGGCGACACCAATATCGCCTATCTGAAGGAAAACGGCGTCTCCATCTGGGATGAATGGGCTGACGAGCATGGCGATCTTGGCCCCGTCTATGGCAAGCAGTGGCGCAGCTGGGCCGCGCCGAACGGCGAAACCATCGACCAGATCCAGTGGGTGCTGAACGAAATCCGCACCAACCCCAATTCCCGCCGCCTGATTGTGTCCGCCTGGAACCCGGCAGACGTCAACGACATGGCCCTGCCGCCCTGCCACTGCCTGTTCCAGTTCAATGTCATGGACAGCAAACTGAATTGCCAGCTTTACCAGCGCTCGGCCGACGTGTTCCTCGGCGTCCCGTTCAACATCGCCTCCTACGCGCTGCTGACCATGATGATGGCGCGCGCCACAGGCCTCCAGCCCGGCGCGTTCGTCCACACTTTCGGCGACGCCCATCTCTATCTCAACCATCTCGAACAGGCAGAGCTTCAGCTCTCGCGTGAGCCGCGCGCGCTGCCCACGATCCATATGAATCCGGACAAGACCGATCTTTTCGGATGGGAGTATGAGGATTTCCGCGTCGACGGCTACGCCCCGCATCCCCACATCAAGGCGCCCGTCGCCGTCTGACCCGGCCGCCGCGCGCTACTGGCTCAAGAGCTCGCAATGGATATAGCCGCCGGTCTCTACGGCAAGGGTCAGGGCGGCCTCAAATTCGGTGCAGTAAACCACCGGCCCGCCCTCGCCCCGGACGGTCGCGCTTACCCGCACGCGCGGATCGCCCGATACCTCCCGCGCCACCTGGCCCGCATCAAACCGTCCCGCCAGGGTGATGGATTTATTGCCCGCGCTGACCACCCTGTCCTCATGGCCCAGATTGACCGGCGCCGATCCGGCCCGGGCATCGCCATAATAATCTGCCACCACAGTCAGCATCACATCTGCTACGTCCAGCGCCTCGATCACCTCTGTAGACACCGTGATATCCAGCCGGAAGGGCAGGGCCGCCGGGCGGGCTTCATACACGCGGCCCGTTGCGCTGCCCGCCGAACTCCCTGTCTCCACCGCGGCCGCCGGCCCGGAAACCCCGGCGCTCCCGGCGCCCGGCTCGGAGCTGTGCCCACAGGCGGCCAGCAGGAAAGCCGGGATGAGAAGGGCAGATAGACGCGTCATGGGCTCAAACTCCTTGTCTTCCAGATAGTTGCGGCGCCCGGCCCGTCTGGCAACCCGCCCCGGGCGGGCCAGAATCCTGCTTGCCGCAAATTGAAAAGCTCTTCATCCTGACATTGGCTTGGGGCGGCAATAAGACCGGCTGGGCCCATCAAGGAGGCATCCATGAAGACCCTGATCGCCGAACTTATCGGCACTTTTGCCCTGGTGCTGCTGGGCTGCGGTTCGGCCGTTCTCGCGGGCGGCGAGGTTGGCCAGTTAGGTATCGCGTTCGCTTTCGGCCTGGCGATCGTCGCCATGGCCTATGGCATCGGCCCCATCTCGGGCTGTCACATAAATCCGGCTGTCAGTTTCGGCGCTTTCATTGCCGGGCGGATGACCCTCAATTCCATGTTTCAGTACTGGATCGCCCAGTTCATCGGCGCGCTACTGGGCGCAGCGGTTCTGTATCTCATCGCCACCGGCAAGGCGGGCTATGATCTTGCCACCAATGGTCTCGGCCAGAATGGCTGGGGGGCAGGCTATCTCGGCGAATACAACCTCGTCTCGGCGCTGGTCTTCGAGATTGTCGCCACCTTCCTGTTCCTGGTCGTGATCCTCGGCGCCACCCAGAAATCGGCGCCCGGAATGGTCGCAGGCCTCGCTATTGGCCTCACATTGGCCGTGATCCACATCGTCGGCATCCAGGTCACCGGCGTCTCGGTCAACCCCGCCCGCAGCTTCGGCCCGGCGGTCATTGTCGGCGGCGCGGCTATCAGCCAGCTCTGGCTATTCCTGATCGCCCCGCTCATCGGCGCCGCGCTGGCGGGCCTTCTGTTCCGCCAGAAACTGCTGGAAACGGAATAAGCCTGTTATCTACCGGCCTCGTCCTGAAAGGGACGGGGCCTCCCAGCTCTCGGCGGCCGCGCCCTCAAGCAACGCGCAGGCGGTGAGCGGGAAAAGAAACCGCACTGCGATTTCCCTGCGAGCGCGCTGAGACCGCAGGGCTCAGCAATATCACCGAGCAATCTCAATCAGGCCTCAAAGGGCGAAATCAGCCCCTTGTCCTCGCGCCGGCGGATCACGTACGAAACGAACACCGCGCCCACCATCTTGCCGATCACGAACACGATCCAGTTGAGGGGGTGCAGCATGCTGCCCGGCTCCGCCCCCAGTTGCATCTGCTGGGCAATATCGGCGCCATACAGGAACACCGTCGTATCCACCGGAGAGGCCAGCGCGCTCGAAATCAGGATGCGCGTCGACAGCCGGTATTTCGTAAACGTGTAGACCAGCCAGTCCACCATCTCCGAAATCGCAAACGCCACCCCGCTCGCCAGCGCGATCACCGGCCAGGAATAGAAGAACGACCAGGCCACCGCGATCGCCATCAGGATCAGCACCTTGTGCCCCATCTCGCGTTGCACGAAATCGCGCACCACGAACACCATCCCCGTCACCATTGTCATCGGGTGCAGCGCGATGCCGGGCGCGTAATCCCCGCCGGGCGCGACAATCTGCGCCTCGGGAATCACCCCGAACGACCAGTTCAGGAACGGGATCAGCGCCACATAGAGGAAGGCCCAGAACCGTCCGTTCAGGAACCAGATGGCGAAGAATGTGAGCAACAGCGCGCCCAGCGCCGGCCCTATGAGCTGAGGTTGCCCATTGGTGAGGACCGCCACGAGTTCAGACATTTATGAGCGATCCCCCGCTATGCCGGTTTGGTGCAGTTTAATACAGTTCCGGCTGTGTTCGGTGCTTGCCTAAACCATGCGCCTCGGGTGAGGAAGCGCGTTATCGGGAGCACGCCAGTCGGACAGATGTGAAAGATAATAATTAGAGCAATGTCCATCGAAGTGAAACTCTGCCTGATCGTTGCGCAGGCGCGCAATCGGGTCATTGGCGCCGCCGGCGCTCTGCCCTGGCGGCTGAAGGACGATATGGCCTTCTTCAAGAGCGCCACCATGGGCGCTCCCATCATCATGGGCCGCAAGACCTGGGAGAGTTTCCCCAAACGCCCCCTCCCTGGCCGCGAGAATATCGTGCTCACCCGTGACTGGGATTATGACGCAGCGCAGGCGCGCGTCTATTCCAGCTTCCCGGCAGCCATGAACGCCGCCCGCGCCATCGCTGCCCGCGAAGGCAAGGAGGAAGCCTTCGTCATCGGCGGCGCTGAAATCTACGCCCTCGCGCTCCCCTTCGCAGACCGCATCTACCTCACAGAGATTGACGCCGAGATCGACGGCGACACCTTCTTCCCGGAGCTCGACATGCGCCAATGGCGCGCCGATGATGTCGCCGCCCATCCGGCCGGGGAGGGCAACGACCACGCCTTCACCATCCGCCGCCTTGACCGCGTTTCCGCCCCGGTCTGAGCGCGCCTGTCCCCGCTTTTTAGGCCTGACCCAAGCCCCTGAACCCAATGGCTTCAGGGGCTTGTCATTTTTTCCGGCAAACTCTGTCCACCCCCTCGCGGCCCGGGCGTATATTCACGCCCATGATCAACCTCGCCGCCCTCCACCGCGTCCGAAAACACCCCGTCTTCGCGGGGTATTTCGACGCCGTGCTGCCGATCTTCTGGCCGGTGGTATTCTGGTATCTTTTGCGCGTCGCCGATCAGATGGACGCACATGGGAATTGCGATGTGCTCGTAATCGTCCACTGGTGGGGCGGCATCGACATCACCTACTATGGCGATCCCGCGCCCAGCCCCTCCGCCTACAGACCACTTACCCCCATGCGCAAAGCCTGGGACGATCCCTGCTGGGCAACTGCCCTCCCAACTCTTCTCAACACCGATGACACGCACCACTTCATCTTCCCCTGCACTTGCGGGGGAAGTGGCAGGGCGCCAAGCGCCCTGACGAAGGGGGCCTACACCCTCACCCCCCACGCCGACACCTCCTAGCTCTAAGCCCACCTCGAATTCAGCCCAAATCCCCCGGCCAGCCCCCGCTGCGTCCGGCCGAAAGTGCTGCGTGAAACACCCCCTTCACCCGGCGGCACTGATGGACACCGGCCTCACCCCCGCCTTACGCTTTCCTCAAAGATCACTCCCGGGAGGAAAACATCATGGATTTTGAAGTTGTCGGCTCCGGCCTCGGTTTCCCCGAAGGCCCCGTCATCATGGAAGATGGCTCGGTCATCCTCGTCGAAATCCAGAAGGGCTGCATCTCCCGCCTCTGGAACGGCAAGCGCGAAGTCATCGCCACGCCCGGCGGCGGCCCCAACGGCCTCGCCCTCGGCCCGGACGGCGCGCTCTATTGCTGCAACAATGGCGGCTTTGAATATCACGAGGTCGGCGGCCTCACGATCCCCGGCAACTGCCCCCCCGATTATTCCGGCGGCCGCATTGAGCGGATCGACCTCTCCACCGGCAAGGTCGACCGCCTGTATGAAGCCGTCGACGGCGATTCCCTGCGCGGCCCCAACGACATCGTCTTCGACACCGAAGGTGGCTTCTACTTCACGGACCTCGGCAAAGGCTTCGCCCGCACCCGCGATCATGGCGGCGTCTATTATGCAAAGCCCGATGGCAGCCTCATCAAGGAAGTGGATTACCACCACATCTCCCCCAATGGCTGCGGCCTCTCGCCGGACGGTAAAACCCTTTACTTCGCTGACACGATGACCGCCCGCCTCTGGGGCTTTGCCCTCACAGGCCCTGGCGAATACACGCCCCACAAGCCGCCCTTCCTGCGCGGCCGCGTGATTACGGGGCAGACGGAGCTTTGCTATTTCGACAGCCTCGCGGTCGCCGCGTCCGGAAACGTCTGTGTGGCAACCATCCTGAAGAATGGCGGCTATGGCGGCATCACCACCATCACGCCCGACGGCAAATCCAGCTTCACCGAACTCCCCGACCCCTTCGTCACCAACATCGCCTTCGGCGGGGCCGACATGAAAGACGCCTATATCTGCGCCTCAGGCACCGGCCAGCTGATCAAGACAAGATGGCCAGAGGCCGGCTTGAAGCTGAACTACAACGCCTGACCTTCAAACCCCTCTCCCGCCCAGCGGGAGAGGGGTAGGGGTGAGGGCTCTTAACGCCCCGCAATACACTCCACTTCCACCAGCGCCCCAAACGGCAACGCCGAAACCGCAATCGCCGTGCGCGCCGGCGGGTCGCGCTCGAAGTACGTCGCATACACCTCATTGACCGGGCCATACTGTTCAATGTCGGTCATGAAGATCGTGCATTTCACAAGGTCGCCCATCGTGCCGCCCGCCTTGCCGAGATTGGTCTTCACCGCGTCCATCGCCTGGCGGGTGGCCTCGCTCACATCCCCGGTCTCGCTGCGCCCGATCACCCCGGCCAGATAGATCGTCTCCCCATGCGCCACCGCCGCGCTGTAAAGCTGGTTGCCCGGCACCAGCACCTGCTTGCCCGAAGGCGCTTGCTGCACAGCAGGCGCCGCCGCCTCCTGCACGCTGACACATCCGCTGAGCAGCGCGGCTCCCAGAACAGCAAGACAGATAACAGGTTTCATAAGGCGCTCCTTCAATGGCAAAGATGGAAACCTTACCCCCTCTCATCCTTCGGGGGGAGAGGGGCAGGGGCGCGGCGGCGAGGCAATTCCCGAATGCCTGAAAGATGAGCGCTCACACCAGGCCCGCGTTCACCCCCGCGCGCCGCTTATTGCCCGTATCCCCTCAAAGATCGACAGCGTCGTGCGGCAATCGTCCAGCGCCCGGTGCGCGCTCATCTGCTCGACGCCAAAATGGCGCGCCACGGTGCCCAGCTTGTAATCGGGCAGCTTCAGATACCGCCGCGCCGCCTGAAGCGCGCAGACGGCCGGGTGGCCCTCAAACACCTCCGGCGCGGCCGCGCGCAGGAAGCTCATGTCAAAGCCGGCATTATACGCCACAATCGGCAGTCCCCGGATGAAACCGGCAAGGCCGGCCACCACGTCCTGCGCGTTCGGGGCGCCGCAAAGCATGTCGCCGCTGATCCCGGTCAGCCGGGAAATGTGAAAGGGCAGTGGATCGTCACACCGCACAAAGCTGGAAAAGCTCGCCACTTCGCCGGTCAGCAGATCCACGCGCAGCGCGCCCACTTCGATGATCTGACAGCTGCGCGGGCTGAAGCCCGTCGTCTCCAGGTCAACCACCGCAAACTGGTGAAGCTCATGGGGTGCGCTCAAGGGCTCGGCTCCGGATACACCAGCCGCGCTGGCCCAATGCCGCGCCAGGATGAGTGGCGCGCACGTCTAGATGTGTTTGACGGTCAATCCAAGGGGCGCCCTTGGCCCTCTGCAGTCCCAAATCAGGGCGCGACGCAGGCCGTGCCCACCTGGCGATAAGGCCGGCTGCACTGCCATCCGTCGCCGGATGAATTGAGATGGGAAAATTCAGGAAGGGCAACCTTCTCGCAGGCTTCCCCGCGAACCCGGAAACCCCGGTCGCAGGTCCAGCCGGTGCCCGATCCGCTATTGGTCAGATAGGCGTTGGCGGGCGGGGTGATGGCAAGGCATCTTTCGCCCACCGCGCGGAAGCCGCGCTCACAGGCCCATCCGCTGCCATAGCTGGAACTGGTCAGATAGGCATTCCTGGGTACCTTGATCGGGGCGCAGCGTTTTCCGGCAGCCACATAGCCGCGCTCGCACTGCCAGCGCGTGCCCGAAGTGTCGAGGAAAGCGTTCTCCGGAACGGGGATCAGCGCGCAGGCATTGGCTTCCAGCTTGTAGCCATAGCTGCATTCCCAGCCGCTGCCATAGGCGCCGCCGGAAAGGTAGGCATTCTCGGGCACGGCGATGGCGTCGCATTGCTTGCCCGCTTCGCGGAAGCCCGCGTCGCAGTTCCAGCCGCCGCCATAGGCCCGCGCGCTCGAGTTTTCAGGACCGGACGCGGCAGGGGTCGCAGGGGTGGTCTGGGCGGTGGCCATGCCCGCGCCCAGCATCAGGCTGCCCGCCACGAGCAGGCGCGCCCAGCGGCGCAGGGCGGTGTCAGAAAATGTCATGATCGTCTTTCAGCCCGCAACCGGGCGATGTGAACCTGCCGGAAAGGGCGCGGGTCCCGGAGGGCAGAAGGTCAGCCCTTGGCGGGGATCAGCGCGCTCTTGGCGCGCCGGTCGCCCGATTGGGCCGACAGGATCATCCGCGGCGGCGAGGGCGCAAAATATTTGCGCTTCACTTCACTGGCGGGAGCTTTGGCTTGATGAAACATGAGGGGAATGTCCTTCTGCAAGCAGAAAGAATGTCCTGCGACCTCTATGTGGGCCGCACCGGCCTCAATTACAATGCTTTGAATAAGTTAAATATTTTATCCAAAAAATTCCGCATGGAAACAGGGGGGCTTGGGTCGGTTCATTCCCGGCCTCAAGCCTCAAACACAATCTCCGGCGCCGGTTTCGTCACCAGCTCATCAAGCGCAATCGCCACGTTCCGGGCAAGCTTCAGGAAAACGTCCGCCGCCGGACCTTTTGACAGCGCGGCCGGTGTGCCCGCGTCGCCCGCCTCGCGGATTGCCTGCAGCATCGGGATTTCCACCAGCAGCGGCAGGCCCAGCGCCTTGGCCATTTTTGCGCCGCCACCTTCGCCCATCAGGTAGTGGCGGTTTCCGGCCGGGTCTTCAAACCAGCTCATCGTCTCGGCAATGCCGATCACCGGCACATGCGTCTTGGCAAACATCGCCGCGCCCCGGCGCACATCGGCGAGCGCCACTTCCTGCGGCGTCGTCACGATGATGGCCGCCGTCACCGGCACCTTCTGCGCAATCGCCAGCTGCGCGTCGCCCGTGCCCGGCGGGGTGTCGATGATCAGAATGTCGAGCGGGTCTTCCGCCGTGCCCCATTCGGCATCGTTCAGCAGCTGGGTGATCGCCGACATCACAATCGGCCCGCGCCAGATCATCGGCGCGTCAGGGTCGGAGAGGTAGCCGATCGACAGCGTCTTCATCCCATGGGCTTCTACCGGAACCAGCTTCTTGCCCAGTGAGGTGGCGGGCTCGGCGTTCACGGTCCCCAGCATGGTCGGGATTGAGGGGCCGTAGATGTCGGCGTCGAGCAGGCCGACCTTCATGCCGGCCTTGGCCATCGCGGCAGCAAGGTTCACCGCCACCGTCGACTTGCCAACCCCGCCCTTGGCGCTGGCGACGACCAGGATGCGCGCGATGCCCGGAATGGGTCTCAGCGAGGTTGCCGGCGGCGGGGCGCCCTGGTTCATCGCCTCATCGGACAGGCGCGCGCCTTTGGTCACGCGGCGCATCCCGGCGGGGGGCGCCGGTGTCAGCTGGATGTCCGGTTTTGTCCTGCTTGTGACCGGGTTTGTCCCGGTATGGGCATGGGAATGGCCCGCGCCGGGTGCCTTTTCGGCAGTCAGAACACTCGTGACTTTCGCGATGCCGGCAATGCGGGAGGCGGCGTTTTCCGCCTCTATCCGGCGGGCTTCGGCGGTGGCCGCGTCGCTGTCATCGGCCCGGATGACGAGGACCGCCCGGCCGTCTTCGCCGACGGTGACTGACTCCAGCCATTCGGGCATTCCCAGCGCGCTGCGAACGGCGCCGGCCAGCTTCTCCCGGGACTTCTGCCTTGATCCAAACATTAAGACTTCCTCGGCTAAGAACGGGGATAAACCGCGCAAACACGCGGCCAGAATCGCC
>JBKBRT010000180.1:0-6156 GCA_046291585.1 Hyphomonas sp. | reverse complement strand
CAAGAACCGCTTCGACTCTTATCGAAGAGTTCATAACGCTCTCGCGCAGCAGCTTTGAACTGGTGGGGCGCTTGTGCTCGGCGGCGCGCCGCTCTGCCTCATGCGCGCAGCCCATGACATAGTCGAGGTCAAATACCAGCCAGATCTGGGACTGGACTGCCTCGGGCATGACTGAATAGGCGATGATCAGATACCGGCTGTCGGCTTCAAAATTGCCCGCCGCCTGGACAGGCTCTGAAAGTGGAGAGACGGTTGCTTCAGCCTGATGGCCTTCCAGCGACCCCGCCGCGCTGCGCCAAAGTGAAACGGCCGGCGCCTCGAACATAAGCTTGAGGAACAGCGCGGACGCCTCCTTGGCGCTCTCGAAATCCTGGCTCAGCCGTTTTGCAACGATGCGCGCCGCCCCTGCCCCATCGGTTGCGATGGCGCAAAGACCTGGAGACATCCGGGAATTGAAATAGAACGCGGTTCTCAGCTCCAGTGCCTCGATGGCGGCTGCGCCAGAATAAACCCGGCGCATTTCAGGCGCCTGCGGGACGCCTCCATCCAGGCATTGCGCCGCCCAGCCGGCTACCGATTGGTGAACGGCGTCCCAGAAAGTATGGAAACGCAGGATTGTCGGGGGTAACCCCGAGCCTGTGCCCATCTTTTTCCTGAGTACTGACGACATTCCCCGCCCCATAGGGTTAACAAGATTCCAACGACTCTTAGTGCTGCCCAATTGGTTGAAGAATGGTTATCAGATTGCGGCGATCCTTAAGGCCCACCTACGCTCTTAATTGAGCATGCGATGGTAAAAGCACCCCAGCAGAAGCAAATACTGGTGGTTGAAATGGCTACGGACTCCTCAGTACAGGGACCGACCATTATAAAGCGTAAGAAAGTCTACAAAGGGGGCGGCCACCATGGCGGCGCCTGGAAAGTAGCTTATGCTGATTTTGTGACCGCCATGATGGCGTTCTTCCTCCTGATGTGGCTGCTCAACGCGACCACTGAGGAACAACGCAAAGGCATCGCCGACTATTTCAACCCCACGATTCCGATCAGCCGCATCTCTGGTGGCGGTTCGGACGCGCTCAACGGCTCTTCGATTTTCTCAGAGCAGACATACGCCAAGATGGGGACCGGAGCGAAACGCAAGGAAACGGTCGAGAACCCGGCCTATGGCGACGCCCAAAACAAAGACGGCGCCGACCAGACTTCCGAGATAGCCGCTCTGGCAAAACAGGCCGAAGAGCGCGAAATCGCCAGTGAACTCCAGGGGCTGAAAGAATCGCTCAGCGCCGAAAGCCACCAGCTCTCCGAACATCTGATGATCAAGATGTCGCCTGAAGGCATCGTTCTGGAAATCACCGATTCAGAAAGCACCCCCCTCTTCCCGTTGGGTCGCAGCGAACCGTCTGAAACGATGGTTCAGCTGATGGGTGTGGTAGCAGAAGCATTTTCGGAATTTGACAACGACATCAAGATTGTCGGCCATACGGACAGTCATCGCTATCGCAATGGCGCGGTCTACGACAACTGGAACCTGTCTGCTGACCGGGCCAACGCCGCCCGCCGCTTGCTGGCCCGCGCCAATATTCCCTCAGACCGTATCCGCGAGGTCTCCGGCAAGGCAGATACCGACCCGCTGGTGACCGGCGATCCCCGCGCCGCCCAGAACCGCCGGATATCCATCACGATACTGACGGACTAACGCGCGCCTCCGCCAAGCTGGCATCTTAAGGATCTGGAAAGGCAGCGAACAAGAGTTATCAGCTTATTTACGAGTTGCCTTCAATTTGCGTTTCTATCTGACGCAGGAGCAACCAGATATGAGCATCTCATCCTCCCTGAACGCGGGGGTAATGGGGCTGAGTGTCAATGGCACACGCCTCGCCACCATTTCCGACAACATCGCCAACTCCGGCACCTACGGCTACAAACGCAGCGCCGTGGACTTCTCCAGCATGGTGCTGCAGCAGAAGACATCCGCTTACGCCGCTGGCGGCGTACGCGTTGACACGTACAAGGATATTGCCGCGACAGGATCGTTGATCCGGACCGGCAGTGCGACGGACGTCGCCATCTCAGGCCGCGGCCTCCTGCCGGTGACCGATCTCGATGGAACCTCGAATCTCGCCTCGAACCGGAACCTGATGCTCACGCCAACCGGTTCATTCTTTGCTGATGAGAATGGCTATCTGCGCACGCAGAGTGGCCTCTTCCTCCTCGGATGGGCCGCTGACTCCGCTGGTGAAGTCGGCAATGTCAGCCGCAACAGCGGCGCTAACCTCGTGCCCGTCAACATTTCGACATCGCAGTTCAATGCGACCCCGACTTCAAGCATCGAGCTTGGCATCAATATTCCCGCTGACGCCACAACCTCCGGCGCCCCGGGCGACCCCTACATGCTTCCCGTCGAATATTTCGACAATCTCGGTCGCGCGCAGACAGTGACTTTCCAGTTCACGCCTACCGTTCCGGCGACCGGCTCCAGCAATGCCTGGAATGTCGAAATCTTCGACAGCGCCGGAAACCCAGCCGCTTCGATCGGTGACCTCGCCCTCACCTTCAATGACACCCCGACAGCAGGCGGACGGATCGCGACAGCCACGGCAACAAACGGGGCAACCTATGATCCGGCGACCGGCAGGGTGTCGATCAATCTGGATCACGGCCCGGTCGAAGTCTTCATCGGCCGTCCGAATGACAGCGCCGGCGTTACCCAGCTCGCGGCCTCTTTCGCGCCGACAGCCGTGACCAAGAACGGCTCGCCGATCGGCGATCTTCAATCCATTGAGATCGATGAGCAGGGTTTCCTTCAGGCAATCTACGACAAAGGATTCCGCCGGACCCTTTACCAGATCCCGGTTGGTGATGTCCCCAACATGAACGGTCTCAGGGCGCTCGATTCGCAAGCCTATTCGGTCTCAAATTCGAGCGGTAATCTGTATCTCTGGGATGCGGGAAGCGGTCCGGTCGGCGGTATTTCAGGATACTCGCTGATGGAATCCACAACCGATATCGCCGCAGAGCTGACTGATCTGATCGAAACCCAGAGGGCTTACTCCTCGAACGCCAAGATCGTTCAGACGGTCGATGAGATGCTTCAGGAAACCACGAACCTGAAACGTTGACGGGTGACGACAGGGAGACTGCCTAGATGAGCATCTCAGCCGCCATCCTTGCTGCACGATCCGGCCTTCAGGTTACCAGCCAGAAGGCCGAGATCGTTGCGACAAATGTCGCCAATGCCAACACGCCGGGCTATGTTCGGCGGTCGCTGGTGGTGGGCGAACTGGTCAACGGAAGCCAGACCGCCGGCGTAACGTCTGTGGGCGTTGCCCGGGCCGGCGACGATGCCATCAAGGCGCAGCGGCGAGAACTGACGAGCGACGTCGCCCAGGCGACCGTGCTGGCATCTACCTGGCAGTCGATCTCCCAGCGCGTCGGCAACACCGCCTCGGGCAGCGGCCTCTTCCGCACATTCTCAAACTTCGAAACGGCCCTCTCCGCGGCGGTGACCTCGCCTGAATCATCGGCCAATGCCTCCGCGCTGCTGGATGCGGCCAAGTCCGTCGCGCGAGAACTCAACAGCCTCTCCGAATACGGAGCCAAAGCGCGCGCCGAAGCAGACGGCGAAATTGCTGAAGGCGTCGATGCGGTCAACACCGCCCTGAAGCAGGTTCAGGATCTCAACAAGCGCATCGCCAGTATTGATCGGAATTCTGCGCAGGCCGCCACCCTGATGGATGAACGTCAGCGCGTCCTCGATACCATCGCCGAATTCCTGCCGACTCAGACCGTGCAGCGCGACGCCGGCACAATCGATGTTCTCACGACGCAGGGCGTCTATCTGATCAATGGCAGCACTGCCCGCCTGCTCGAATTTACCCCCTCCTCCACCTTCTCTTCCGATCAGACCCTCGCGAACGGCGACCTGTCGGGCATATCGGTCGGCGGAATAAACATCACGCCGGGATCAACCTCGTTCGGTGCCGTTTCCGGCGGACTTTTCGGCGCTCTGTTCACCCTGCGGGATCAGGATCTTCCTGCCTTCATGAGCCAATTGGACATGGTGGCCAATGACATCATCACCCGCCTTTCTGACGACGCCATAGATCCAACGAAGACGCCCGGCGAACCGGGCCTCTTTGTCGACCCTACAGGAGCCGGTACGGCCGGACTCGCCGCCCGTATTTCAGTCAATGCGGCGGTAGACCCTGCCCAGGGCGGCGAAATCTGGCGTCTGCGCGACGGGCTCGGAGCCACCGCATCGGGCCCTCCCGGCAACGGATCCACGCTGTCTGCGATGTTCGAAGCGTTCACTCAGGTCAAGTCGCTCAATTCCAACGGGATCCAGGGCGCATTCTCCGCCAGCGATCTGGCAGCGCAGCTCTCCTCTGTTGTCGGACAGAAGCGTGTCTACCAGGACTCGGTACTCGCTTCGACCCAGGCCCAGCATCTGACGCTTGTTGAAGCAGAACAGTCCCTGACCGGCGTCGATGTCGATGTGGAAATGGAATCTCTGCTCCTGATCGAGCAGGCCTACGCAGCAAATGCACGGGTGATCCAGGTCGCCCGTGACATGATCAGCATTCTGATGGAGCTCTGATCCCCATGCGCATCATCCCTCCCAACAGCATCGTTTCTGCTTCCTTCAGCCAGAACATCGTGGACATGAGGGCGCGCGCAACCCAGGTCTCCCAAGAGTCCGTGACGGGGCAGTATGCGGACCTGACGAAACACCTCGGCGGCCGCATCGGCGACGCCATGATCAGCCAAAAGGCACTCGCAGACATTGAAAACCAACGCGGCCTGCTCGGGATCCGCGAAGCGCGGCTCGACCTTACCCAGAAGAGCCTCGCTGGGGTCCAGGAGCGGATCACTGGCCTCGAAGTCCGTATGCTCAGCGCCGTAGGCATCGGGGATATCTCCGGGCAAGATCTCGTTGCGCGCGACGCCAAGGCTGCCCTTTCGGATGTTTTCTCCGCCCTAAATGTCCGGCACGGCGACCGCTTCCTGTTTGCCGGCGACGAAACCGCAACGCAGCCCTTCGGCAACACTAATCAGCTGCTCGCAGACATCCGCCAGATCGCGATCACCGCGACCGACGCCGCTGATTTCGAGCTGCAGCTGGATGACTATTTTCAGTCTCCCACCGGGGGATGGCTCACATCCATCTATGCAGGCGCTTCGGTTTCCAGTGATCCTGATGGAGTTACAGCGACCGATCCGGCGATCATCGAAGTGATTTCGGGCCTCGCTGTGATGGCCATCAGCGGCATGGACGACAACCTTCCCCTGCTGACCCAAAATCCGGGGATCGTGCGCGCAGGCGCCGAGCGTATCGGATCGGGCAGCAATGCTCTGGTGAACCTGCGTGCAGATGTCGGCATCATTCAGGAACGTGTCGCCAAGGCCAAAACGTCTCTCGATACCGAAGAGACGATCCTCAACAGTGTCTTCAACAACCTGGTCGGTCGCGATCAATACGACGCGGCCTCCGAACTCAAACAACTCGAGGCAAGTCTGGAAGCGGCCTATGTGCTCACTTCCCGCCTGTCAAACCTTAGCCTCCTGAACTTTCTGAGGTAGTCTGATGAAATGGTCTTCCTGTCTGATTGCCCTTTTTGCTTTGGCGCCGATCTTCCTCTCTCTTCCCGCTGACGCACAGGCGCGTATCCGCGATGTTGTGGACGTTCAGGGTGTCCGTGAGAACGACCTCGTCGGATACGGCATCGTGGTCGGCCTCAATGGCACCGGAGACACTGTTCGAAACTCACCGTTCACGGAGGATTCCCTTACCCATATGCTGGAGCGCCTCGGCGTCAATGTGCAGGGCGAGCAGATCAAGCCAAAGAACGTTGCTGCCGTTCTGGTGACGGCCTCCCTGCCACCCTTCTCCCGCAATGGATCGAGCATAGACGTCAATATCGCGTCCATCGGCGATGCCACGAGCCTCTCCGGGGGCACTCTGATTCTCACGCCCCTCAAGGCGGGCGACAATGAAATTTATGCCGTGGCGCAAGGCTCGATCATTGTCAGCGGCATCGACGTGAAAGCCCAGGGCGCGCGGGAAACACGCGGTTCGCCCACGACCGGCTCGATCCCCAACGGCGCGAAGATCGAGCGGGAAGTCAATTACGATTTCAACCGCAATCAGCTCATTTC
>JBKBRT010000179.1:0-6236 GCA_046291585.1 Hyphomonas sp. | reverse complement strand
GAGCGCGTGCAGGCCGACGCCCGCGTGCCGGTGATTGGCCACCTGGAAGGCCTCTGCCACACCTATGTCCACGCCGCCGCCGATCCGAAGAAAGCTGTCGACATCGTGCTCAACGCCAAGATGCGCCGCACGGGCGTATGCGGATCAACCGAGACACTGCTGATCGATGTGGCCGTTGCCGCAACGCTGCTGCCGCAGATCGCAAAAGCTTTGACCGAAGCGGGCTGCGAGCTGCGCGGGGATGGCCGCACACGCGCCATCCTCGGCGATATAACGCCGGCAACCGAAGCCGACTGGGCAACCGAATATCTCGACGCGATCCTCTCCATTGCCGTCGTCGACGGGCTGCCCGGCGCATTGGCGCATCTTGCCCGCTGGTCTTCAGGCCATACCGACGCGATCATCACCGAAGACACTGCCGCCGCCGAAACCTTCATCTCCCATGTCGACAGCGCCATCGTGCTGCACAACGCGTCCACCCAGTTTGCCGATGGCGGCGAATTTGGTTTTGGCGCCGAGATCGGTATCGCAACAGGGCGCATCCATGCGCGCGGGCCTGTCGGCGCCGAACAGCTGACCACATATAAATACGCGGTGCGCGGCACAGGCCAGGTTCGCCCTTGACGCGCGCCCGCCTGCCCGGCCCCGCCAAGGGACTTGCCATCGGGCTGTTTGGCGGAAGTTTCAATCCGGCCCATGAGGGCCACCTGCTGGTTGCGCAGACCGCACTGAAGCGGCTGAAGCTTGATGAAGTGTGGTGGATCGTGGCGCGGGGAAATCCGCTGAAATCTGGACACGGAGATTACGCAGAACGCCTCGCCTCCACCCGCACGACGGCGCGCGGCGCCGGCATGCGCGTGACGGACATCGAACACCAGCTTGGCCTCACCTATTCGATCGACACGGCGCGCGCGCTGATGAAAGCAGCACCGGACACCCGCTTCGTCTGGTTGATGGGTACGGATAATCTCACCAGCTTTCACCGCTGGAAAAGTTGGGAAGACCTTGCCCGCGCCCTGCCCATCGCCGTGATCGCGAGGCCGGGCGCACCGATCACGCGCGCCACGTTCTTCTCACGGAAATTTTCCGGCAACCGCCTGCCCCAATCCCAAGCCGCACGCCTTGCACGCATGCAGGCGCCGGCGTGGGTTTATCTCCGTGTACGGGAAAATGCCACGTCCTCAACGGCGCTGAGGTCTGGAAAATGAGCCTGTCTGCAGAAGACCTCGACCGGCACAGAAGGCATATTCTGCTCAAGGAAATCGGAGGGCCCGGCGTGGCAAAGCTGCGCGCCGCATCAGTCTCCATCGTCGGCGCCGGCGCGCTGGGCGGCCCGGCCGCGCTCTACCTGGCCGCCGCCGGGGTGGGCCTGATCGAACTCTGGGACGATGATGTGGTGGAGCGCTCAAACCTGCAGCGGCAGATACAGTTTACAGAAGCCGACACCGGCGCGGAAAAAGGCGCGCGCCTCGCCGCCCGCATCAGGGCGCTCGATCCTTCGATCGAGATTTGCGTGAAGCATGCGCGGTTTGATGAAACCGCCGCCCCCTCCGGAAACATCCTGATTGACGCCACCGATAATTTCGAAACCCGTTTCGCGCTCAACGCTTTCGCGCATACCCACAAACGCTATCTGGTCTCCGGCGCTGCCAGCGGGTGGAGCGGTCAGGTCAGCGTGTTTGCCTCCGGCCTCATCGCTGAAGCGCCTTGCTATCGCTGTTGGATTTCAGAACTGCCGCCCGCCGCCGAGGCCTGCGACGAAGTCGGCGTGGTCGGCGCACTGACGGGTATGACCGGCTCGGCGATGGCGCTGGAAGCGGTAAAACTGATCACCGGCGCGGGCGATCCGCTGATCGGGCGCATCCTTCTCATCGACGGGTTGAGAAGCCAGATGAGAACCGTGCGTCTACGGCAGGATTCTCACTGTCCGGTCTGTTCCAGCTGAACTGAAGGTTTGACATCAACGCTGGCGCGCGCGTTAGTCGGCCAGCCGTAATCTTGATCGGATTCTTCACGCCAGATGTTGTCCCGCTTTCTCGCTGTCGTCATTACACTCGGGGTTATCCTCTTCGCAGGCTGGTGGTCTCTCAAACGGGATGACATTCCCTATGAGCAGCTGGAAACCATCTATGCGAGTTCCGACAGCCGTTACCTGGCCCTGGATGACGAAAAGCGGATTCATTTCCGCGATGTAGGCCCCCGCGAAGCGCCCACCGTCATTCTCGTGCACGGCTTTTCCGCCTCGCTGCACACCTGGGAGCCCTGGGTCGCAGATCTCAAGCGCGACTACCGCGTCATCACACTCGATCTTCCCGGCCACGGCCTTTCCCGCTGTCTCGACAATGACGAGATCGGCACCGACCAGTTCGTGGACGTGATCGACCGCGTGGCGAACGCGCTGAAGGTCGACCGTTTCACCCTGGCCGGAAATTCGATGGGCGGCGGCGCGGCGTGGAATTATGCGCTGGCTCATCCTGCACGGCTGGAAGGGCTGGTTCTCGTCGATGCCGCCGGCTGGCCGCGCGCCGCAGAGGAGACCGACAGCCGGCCCCTCGTGTTTCGCCTCCTCGAAATCGGCATTGCCCGAAAACTGATCAAGGATCTCGATATGTCGTCGCTGATCCGCCCCGGCCTGGAAGACAGTTTCGCTGACCCCGCCTTCGTCACCGATGCGATGGTTGACCGCTATGCTTCCCTGGCGCGCGCGCCCTGCCACCGGGAAGCGCTGCTCGCCCTGTCCGCTGGCCGGGGAACCCGCGCCGAAGCCAGCCCCGAACGTCTCTCGGCCATCGCCGTGCCAACGCTGGTGATGCATGGGGAGAAGGACAATGTGATCCCTGCCTCTCATGGCGAGCAGTTTGCTGCCGCCATTCCCGGCGCAGAGCTCAAGCTTTATCCCGATGTCGGACACCTGCCCCAGGAAGAGATCGCCGCCCAATCGGTGGCAGATCTCCGTACTTTTCTGACGAGCCGGGTGCACGGCGCCAGTCCCGCTGACGAAAGCGCCTTGCCGACAAACTGATCTGCCATCCGGCCCTGAACCCTCAGGCGGGCAAAATCAGAGGATTGCGGGGATCACGCGGTCTGGCGGGCGGTGGCCGTCGGCGAAGGTCTTGATGTTGATGATCACCTTCTCGCCCATCTCGGTGCGCCCCTCGATCGTGGCCGAGCCCATATGCGGCAGCAGCAGCACATTTGGCAGACCGATCAGCTCTGGGTTCACCGCCGGTTCGCGCTCGAACACATCCAGGCCTGCGCCTGCAATCTTGCCGGCCCGGATGGCGCGGGCGAGGGCTGCCTCATCGATCACTTCGCCGCGCGCCGTGTTGATGATGTAGGCTTCGGGCTTCATCAGATTGAGGCGGCGGGAATTGATCAGATGGAAGGTCGCCGGGGTGTGCGGGCAGTTGATGGACACGATGTCCGTCCGCGCCAGCATCTGGTCGAGCGAGTCCCAATAGGTCGCCTCCAGGCTTTCCTCGATGCGCGAGTTGACCGGCTTCCGGTTATGATAATGGATCTGCAAGCCGAACGCCTTGGCGCGGCGCGCGACCGCCTGGCCGATGCGGCCCATCCCGATGATGCCGAGGCGCTTGCCGGAAAGGCGCCGCCCCATCATCCAGGTCGGCGTCCAGCCATCAAACTTGCCCGCCTCCATGATCTGCACGCCTTCATGCATCCGGCGAGGCACGGCCAGGATCAGCGCCATGGCGACATCTGCGGTATCATCCGTCAGCACGCCGGGCGTGTTGGTGACGGTGATGCCGCGCTGAACGGCGCTGGCGACGTCGATATTGTCCACCCCTGCTCCGAACTGGGCGATGAGGCGCAGCTGCTCGCCCGCCCGCGCCATCAGGCGGCCATCGATCTTGTCTGTGACAGTGGGGACCAGCACATCGGCGGTCTGCATCGCTTCGGCGAGTTCCTCGGTCGAAAAAGGCCGGTCACTCTCGTTCAGCCGGGCGTCAAACAGTTCCTTCATCCGGAGCTCAACGGGCGCCGGAAGCTTGCGGGTGACAACGACTTTCAATTTGCTGGCCGGCATGGGACTCCCATCGGTGCTTTTATTATTTCCCGGGGACTTAGCAGAGCCAACCCCTCACGCCAATCTCCCTCAGCTTTACTGTGGATTCATGCGTGCGTGCCAGAGTGGTGCTTCCCCTCCCGATGGAAGCTTTGCACATGAAACGGGCAGCCCTCGTTCTGGCCATACTCCTTACCCTCTCAACCGGGGCGGTCGCCCAGCCGGCCGTGACCCCCGCTGCGGCGCCCAATAACGGCCCCGCGGGCGAGCGCGTCACCCTGCCCGGTGTCGAGCCGGTGATCAGCCGATTTTCCAAAAAGCCGGTGCCCCGCTTTGAATCGCTGCGCTGGGCCGAGGTGAACGGCCGGACAGGCCCCAGCCTCTCTTCGCCCATTGCCTGGCAGTATAACCGCAAGGGGCTGCCGGTGCTCGTCGTCAAGGAAAGCGGGGAATGGTACCGCGTGCGCGATCCGGCCGGAGACGAAGTGTGGGTGCATATGCGGATGCTCACAGACGGCACCACGGCCATGGTCACCCGCACCTCCATCCTGGCCAGCACCAACAGCGGCGCTGGCGAAAGCGTGGCAGAACTCGGCAAAGGTGTCCTGGTCGAGGTCATCGGCTGCGACACTGCCCTGTGTGAGGTCGAAACGGCCGGGTATCGCGGCTGGATGCCCCGTTCCGGCCTCTGGGGCGCGAGCCCCGGCCAGGGCGCACAGCCGGCTGTCCCATCGGGTACAAATGGTTGACAAGGCGCGGGGCGTCGGCTCGAAGGCGTGATCCAAACTGAATGAGGACACCCCGACATGCAGGGTCCGCACGACTTTCACACCCCCCAATCCTCCTACTCCAAGGAAGACCTGCTCGAATCGGGCAAAGGCGGCTATTTCGGCCCGGGCAATGCCCAGCTGCCCGCCCCGCCGATGCTGATGATGGACCGCATCACCGAGATCAGCATGGATGGCGGCGCCTTCGGCAAAGGCCACGTCATCGGCGAGCTCGACATCACCCCGGACCTCTGGTTCTTCCAGTGCCACTTCCCTGGCGACCCCGTCATGCCCGGCTGCCTTGGCCTTGATGCCATGTGGCAGATCGTGGGCTACTGGCTCGGCTGGTCGGGCAGCCCCGGCAAGGGCCGCGCGCTGGGCGTGGGCGAAGTGAAGTTCACCGGCGAGATCACGCCCGACAAGAAGCTCGTGAAATATGTCATCGACATCAAGCGCGTGCGCCGCGGCAAGCTCAATCTGGGCATCGCCGATGGCCGGGTCTATGTCGACGGCGAGCATGTCTATACCGCGATCGACATGAAAGTCGGCCTCAAGAACGTGCTCGGCGGTGACAGCGATCTGCCCGCTTCTTGACGAGGCCCGCCGGCGCGCCTAGCCCGGTTGCCGAAGAAACATACAGCCACCATCAGGGAGTGAGCGATCATGGCCGACGACTGGAACATGCCCAAGGGCGACCTGATGAAGGGCAAGCGCGGCGTTGTCATGGGCGTTGCCAACCAGAACTCCATCGCCTGGGGCATCGCCACCCAGCTGGCCGCCCAGGGGGCCGAGATCGCCTTCACCTATCAGGGTGAAAGCCTTGAGCGCCGCGTGCGCCCGCTCGTCGAATCCATCGGCATGGACACGATGATCCCGGCGGATGTGACCGATGACGCCTCGATGGACGCCGCCTTTGCCGCGATCAAGGAAAAATGGGGCAAGATCGATTTCCTCGTCCACTCCATTGCCTTTGCCGGCAAAGACGAACTCCAGGGCTCGATGGTCGCCAACACCACGCGCGAGGGCTTCCGCCGCGCGATGGACATCTCCGTATACAGCTTTATCGACTGCGCCCGCCGCGCGTCTGAAATCATGCCCGATGGCGGCTCGATCATCTGCATGACCTATCTCGGCGCCGAGCGCACCGTGCCGTCTTATAACGTCATGGGCGTTGCCAAGGCGGCGCTCGAAGCCTCCACCCGCTACGCCGCGCGCGACCTCGGGCCCCAGGGCATCCGCGTCAACGCCATCTCCGCCGGCGCCATGCGCACGCTTTCACTCGCCGGTATCCGCGGCGGCAAGAGCCTGATGGGAACGGGGCGCAGCTGGTCGCTTCTGAAGGAAGACACCAGCATGGAAGGCGTCGCGGGCTGCGCGCTTTACCTCCTCTCCCCTCTCGGCCGCTCGATCGCGGGCGAAGTGATCCATGTCGATGCCGGCTTCCA
>JBKBRT010000178.1:0-6262 GCA_046291585.1 Hyphomonas sp. | reverse complement strand
TCAGGCGTATCAACACGGAATGCCAGGTGTTGCATCGTTCCGGGGGCCGACGGCGCCGCGCCCGTGCCCGCATGCGTCACGCCGAGCTCAATCGGAATGTCCTTCACCTGCGGCAACTCCACCACCGAGAAGTAAGAATGATCGTCCATGTGCAGGAAAGCATGCACGCCGCCGGGCACGCCGTGCATGTCAAAGATCGCCGAGAGCTTGCAGCCAAGAACATCAGAAAAGAACGCGATATGCTCGCGGATGTCTGCCGCCATGATGGCGATATGATGGATGCCGTTCACCTTGATCATGACTTTTTCTCCCTTGCCCCTCGGGCTTGACCTAGCGGCGCCGTTGCTCCGGCGCTCTGGCGGTATAATGTGCTGCAAGTTCTATCGGGGCAAGGAGGGAGACGCGATGTCAAACCAGCACAGACTGGTCCGTGAGCCTTATCTGGTCCTGCACGCCGAAACGTCCGGCTTCAAGGATGTGTATGGCGGGGCAGGGGAGAAGGTGGTCGTCGAGTGCATGCGGATATTCCGTGAGGGCACATCGGCGCGCAGCGTTGTCATTTTTTCTCATCCCATCGGAGGCGGCGCGTTCCTCCCGCTCGTCAACGCGCTCGCCCATGCCGGCCACCACGTAATTTACTGCAACACCCGCTACCGGGGAAACGATACAGCCCTGATCATGGAGAAATGCCTCGCCGATCTGGGTGCCTGTGTCGCCCATGCCCGCACAAAGCTCGGCTATGACCGGGTTGTGCTCGGAGGCTGGTCAGGTGGCGGTTCGCTCTCGCTTTTCTATCAGGACCAGGCAGAGAACACGACGATCACGCAGACCCCGGCGGGCGATCCCTACGACCTGACCACGAAAGACCTCCCGCCCGCTGACGGCATCATGCTGCTGGCAGCCCATGTCAGCCGCGCCGTGACGCTGACCGAATGGATGGACCCGTCCATTCTCGATGAAGCTCGTCCGTTCGAGCGCGATCCTTCCCTCAACATCTATGACCCGGCAAACCAGGATCAGCCGCCTTACACGGCCGCCTTCGTCTCCCGCTTTCGCGCCGCCCAGCTTGACCGTAATCGCCGGATCACATCCTGGGTACGCGAGACGCTGGACGATTTGCGCCGCAGGGGCGAGCCCAATATGGAGCGCGCCTTCACCGTTCACGGCACGATGGCAAATGTCTGCTGGACCGACCCCGCACAGGAGCCCTCAGACCGCCGGCCCTATACCTGCTATCTGGGCGATCCAAGGATTGCCAATGACGGGCCCGTGGGGCTTGCCCGCTTCACCACCCTGCGATCCTGGCTGTCGCAATGGGGCTTTGATACGACAAATGCAGATGGGCTCGGCAACGCCGCGCGGATTTCCTGTCCGGTTCTGGTGATCAACAACACGGCCGATCTGGCGTGTACGCCCAGCCATGCCGCGCGCCTTTACGAAGCCGTTTCTCATAGCCGCAAAGCCTATCGGGACATTAAGGGCGCTGACCATTATTATATAGAGCGCCCGGACCTGCTGCCCGAAGCGGTGACCGCCTGCACGGAATGGATGGAAGCTGAAGGCCTCGCCGGCTGACGCGCGTCAGTTCGGCAGGCGCACGATCTCGTCTTCCTGAGAGGTTTCAACCGGCACACCCAGAGGTGTGGCCGGGTCTTCGATCACTTCGAGGTCAATGCCCAGATCGAAGCTCTCTCCGAAATTGCCGCCACCCAGACCGCCGGAACCGAGCACGACCCCGCCTTCGGTTGAGCCTCCCAGCCCACCCGATCCGAGCAGCCGGCTGGAGCTCTCTTGCTGCGGGCCGATGTTCAGATTGAGGGTGCCACTCAGTTCGGTTTCAGACGTTGCCGTCGATGTATCGACAGCGAGCGCGCCGCCTTCGGGAGGGGCCGCCTCAGCGGTGGACTTCACAGTGTCCGAGCAGGCTGCGCCGGTGGCAGCCAGGGAAAAGAGAAGCGCGACAGTCAGCGGTTTCATGAGCATTTCCTGAAAATGGCGCACGGATCACCCGGCCGCAAGCTTTGCCTGCACAACGTCCCAGAATTTGGCAGCCGCATCAATGCCTGACAGGCGTTTAAGCGCTTGAACACCCGTCGGTGAGGTCACGTTGACCTCTGTGAGGCGTCCGCCGATGACGTCGATGCCGGTCAGCGTCAGACCCCGGCGGCGAAGTTCGGGTCCGATCGCTTCACAGATATTGCGGTCGGCGCCGGAAAGCTCTGTGGCTTCGGCTGTCCCGCCCACGACCAGATTTGACCTGACTTGTCCCGATTTCGGGCGCCGGTTGATGGCCCCGACAGGGTCGCCGTCGATCAGGATGATGCGCTTGTCACCTTCTGACACCGCCGGAAGGAACGCCTGCACCATGACCGGCTCCGGCGAGCGTGAGAAGAAAAGCTCCAGCAGCGAATCGAGATTGGAATCCAGATATTCCAGCCGGAACACCCCCGCACCCCCATGCCCGAAAAGCGGTTTGACGATGATGTCGCGGTATTCGTCCCGGAACGCGTCAATCACCTGCCGGTCCCGCGTCACGAGCGTCGGCGGCATGATTTCGGGAAACATCAGCGGAAAGATTTTCTCGGGGCTCGAGCGGACACCGGCCGGGTCGTTCACCACCAGCGTCTGGTTGGTGATGATTTCCAGAAGGTGGCAGGCGGTGATGTAGGCCATATCGAAAGGCGGGTCCTGGCGCATCAGGACCACGTCGACATCGCGCGCGAGATCCAGTTGCAGATGTTGACCAAAGACGCCGGGGGTTTCGCGCACGCGCTGAACCTTTGCCGGCCGTGCCCAGGCTTTCACCCGGCCTCCGGTGAACGAGAGGTCGCCGACGCCATAAACGAAGAGTTCGGCGCCCCGCGCCTGCGCCACTTCGGCGAGAGCAAAAGTTGTGTCTCCGTCGATGTTAACCTGCTCGAGCGGGTCCATCTGGATGGCAATGCGAAGCGTCACGCTGTGTTTCCTTCCGGCTTTCCCGGAAGGCGGGACGGGAGGTATCGGCCCCCGCGCCCTTCCGGCTCAGTAGTTTGCGCCGCGAAGTTCGGGCAGCGGCTGGCTGTCATATGACGTGTCAGGCTGCGATTGGTAAGAGGGAGAAACGGGGACCTGCGTTGTCGGGGCAGGTTGGCGCTGGGCTTCGCTGCTGAGGCGCACATAAGAGACAACCTGTTTCACCCCGCCCACGAGGCTCGCCTCTTCGGCTGCCCTGCGCATTTCCTCAGGGGTGCGGGCAATCCCCATGAGATAGACGACCCCATTATAGGTTTCGACATTTATGTTGATACTCTTGACCTTGCTGGACCCGATCAGGCGAGAGCGCACGCGGCCGCTGATGATCTCATCGGCCACGTTGGCGAAAAACCCGCCGGGCTGTTCAATGGCCAGTTCATTGGCCACATCCTGGGTGTAAACAGACGTCCAGGCGATGCCTTCTGCCCGGGTGCGGTCCTCGGCAGAGTAAACCCGGCCCGTCAGCAGGACGAGGCCCTGGGCGACTTCCACGGCCACTTCATTGAACCGGCTGGAGCTTTCCGAGAGAAGACGCGCCTTGATCTCGTTGGAGGCCCCGATGTCGTCGATGGTCTGGCCGACAGTCTGGTCCTTGGAGGCCGCAAATCCGGCGGCACCAACCGCGCCCACAGCGGCGACCGCGCAATTTGTCAGCGGCAGAAGGGCAATCAGGGGGAGGAGGAGGAGGGGCGCGCGCATGAGACAGGTTCCTGCATTCTGATACGGAATGTTCCGATTACATTGCCGAAAGATACGGCGATTTTCCGGCAACTTATATTTAATTCCCTGTATCCCTGCTGAACGGCATCTGCGGCGCCAGGCGGGCCGGAGGCGGCGCTGATTCGCGGGGGTGGGCTTTTTGCTGGTTGAAATCCCCCTTACATGATAGTTTCCGGCTCCAATAGTTAAAGGAACCCACGTCCTGTCATCCGCCACCTCCCGGGCCCAGCCCACCAAAAGCGTCACGATCGAAGAGATCAGATCGGTCGCTGATGCGCTCTGCACTGTACTTGAAGACGACAAAGCCGAGGATCTGATCCTGGTTGAGCTGCAGGGCAAGTCCTCGCTTGCCGACTTCATGATCATCGCTTCGGGTCGTTCGGGCCGCCATGTCGCGGCCCTGGCATCGCATGTTGCGCAGGAAGTGAAGAAGATTACCGGACGCACCCCCAGCGTTGAAGGCATGCCGAATGCTGACTGGGTTTTGATCGACACGGGCGATGTGATCGTTCACCTCTTCCGCCCCGAAGTGCGGGAATTCTACAATCTGGAAAAGATCTGGGTGTCCGATAAATCGGCTCACCGCACCAGCGCGACCTGATACGTGCGCCTGCAGATCCTGGCCGTTGGCCGCCTCAAGGATGGCCCCGAGCGCGATCTGACGGATGATTACCTGCGCCGCGCGTCTGCCATGGCGCGCGGGCTGGGGTTCAAGGGCCCCGAAGAATCCGACATTGCCAGCGGCGGGGGCATGGACGCTGAAGGCGCCCGGCTGCTGGCCCGCATTCCCGACGGTGCCCGGATCATCCGCCTTGATGAAGGCGGAGAAAATCTCACTTCCGATGCTTTGGCCACGCGTCTCTCGCGGTGGCGCGATGATGGGGAGCGCGAGACCTGTTTTCTCATCGGAGGCGCAGAAGGCTACGCGTCGGACGTTCGCGCCGCCGCGCCGTTGACGCTGGCTTTCGGCGTGCAGACCTGGCCCCACCGGCTGGTGCGCGCCATGCTGGCCGAGCAGATCTACCGGGCCATGACCATCCTCGCCGGCACGCCCTATCACAAGGCCTGAAGCGGGAACTTACGCGTCCTGAGCAGTTGCACTCGCGCCTTTGCCGGTTCTAATGGCGCCTGCTGAGACTGGGGCGGCAGCATGAGCGGGAAACAGCGGATGCCAGGCAAGGATTTCTGGAAGATCTACGGGCCTCTGATCGCCGTGGCCCTGATTGGATTTATCTGGGCGCTTTCAGCGATGAAGCCAGCCCCGCCGCAATCGATCCGCTTTGCGGCCGGGTCCCCCGGCGGCGCCTATCATGCCTATGCGGAGCGCTATGCCCGTCTGCTGGGAGAGCAGGGGATAGAGGTCGTGCTCGTCGACACAGCTGGCTCGGTCGACAATCTCCGGATGCTTGAAACGGGCGAAGTGGATGTCGCGATTGTTCAGGGCGGGCTGGCGACGCCCGCAGATGCGGCGATCCTGCGATCTGCGGGCGGGATTTTCGAAGAACCCTTCTGGGTATTCGTACGGGCCGACCATCCGGCTGAAAGTTTCGGTGAGCTCCGCGACGCGCGCCTCTCTATCGGCCTTGAGGGCTCGGGCACGCGCGCCCTCTCGCAGGCGTTGCAACAGCAGTATGGCGGCGTCTGGCCGGAAGCTTCCCGCCAGGCTCTCGGCAGTACGGAGTCGCAGTCTGCGCTCTTTGCCGGTGAGATCGACGCGGCTGCGTTCGCGGCATCGCCCGGCGCGGCCTATATCCAGGCGCTGATGCGGTCAGATCAGGTCCGGCTCCTCCCGTTCGATCGGGCGGAAGCGCTTGCCCGGCGAGAGGAAGCCCTCTCTGCGGTCACCCTTATTCGCGGCGTCATTGATGTGGGGGCAGATTTGCCGGCGCAGGACGTGCCCCTCGTGGCTGCCATTGCTCAGCTGACCGTTCATAGTGACATACACCCGGCCATTGAAGCCCTGCTTCTGGACACTGCCGTTCTGATCCATTCAGAGCCGAGCCTGTTCACCAAGGGCGGCGAATTTCCCAATATGTCGAACATTGATTTGCCGGTGTCCAAGCAGGTTGCCCGCTATTATCAGGATGGCCCGTCTTTTCTCAGGCGCTACTTTCCGTTCGGCGTGGCCAACTTCCTTGATCGGGCGTGGGTGCTGGCCATTCCGCTTCTGACGCTTGCCTTCCCGCTGGTGCGCGCGGCGCCGCCCATCTATCGCTGGCGCGTGCGCCGGAAGATCTATGTGTGGTACAAGGATCTGCGCGAGCTGGAAGCCCAGGGCAGGGCGCTGCCCAAGGGGCCAGCCCGGATCGGGGTCGAGAAACAGTTGGAGCGGTTGCAGGTGGAAGTCGGCAAGCTCGACGTGCCGCTTTCCTACACCGATGACCTTTACCGCCTGCGCAGCCATGTCGAGTTCGTCAAACAGCTCCTGGTGTCGGGAGAACCGGTTACCGGGGTGACGATGTAAGGCTCAAGGCCTCTGCACCTCTGCCCGGCAGGCGAAGGGTTGGCCTGTTTTTCACGGCCTGAGCCA
>JBKBRT010000177.1:0-6328 GCA_046291585.1 Hyphomonas sp. | reverse complement strand
CGCGGGGCGTTCATGGCAAGCGCGCCGCCAACTTCCAATCGGCTTTTTGCCCCAAGAGGAGCGCGCAAGCCCCATGTCCAAGGACAAGCTCGGAACCAAGCAGGTATGTCCCTCCTGCGAGGCTAGATTTTACGATCTGAACAAACGTCCGGCCGTCTGCCCGAAGTGCGGCGCGGAGTTCGACCCTGAAGATGAAGTCATCCGCACCACCATCACCAAGGTGAAGGCAAAAGCGGCTCGTGCTGCTGTCAAAGCGGCGGATGAGGATGAAGACGACAACGAGGAAGAGGAAGACGCCGTCATCCGGGATGACGACGAAGACGACGCCGTTGAAGTCGATGACGACGTTGAAGAGGACGAAGAAGACGCCAAGGAACTCGGCACCGAGGAGGACGATATTGTTCTCGAGGGCGCCGATGAGGATGAAGAGGAAGGCAAAGTGCCGTCCGGCTTCTCCGAAGATGGCGTCGATGAAGATGACGAAGACGATATCATCATCGCCGATGACGATGAGGAAGAGTTTGAAATCGACGATGACGAAGATGGCGATGACGATATCGAGATCGCTGACGACGAAGACGACGATCGGTGAAATAGGGGCTTGAAAGCGGCAGAGCGCTCGTTTAGTGCATCCGCTTCCCGGTCCGGGGCCATAGCTCAGTTGGGAGAGCGCTTGCATGGCATGCAAGAGGTCAGGGGTTCGACTCCCCTTGGCTCCACCAGGACCCCTCTTTTCCCCTACACGGAAAAGTGAACCAAGAGGCCGCCCCCACACGGCGGCCTTTTTGCTTTTCCGCCCCGTCAGACGCGGCCATTTTTGGCCAGATCCGGACGAAATGGGGACAACCCGGGACACAACTGACCATTTGACGGGCAAGCTGGGTACATATCGGGCAGCCACCGGTCTGGTAACGCTCCTTAAAGGCTTGCCGCTATGATGCCGCATCAAGGTGCTTGAACCGGCCACAATGCAGGCCCACCTTTCCTGCATGGCAAGGTGGCCATCGAGCCCTCTGCCAGCGACCCCCGGTGGGGCGCGGAAAGGAGTGGACTGATGACGACCGAAATCAAGACAGACAAGTTTGAGAAAGAAGCTCTCGTCTATATCCGCCAGATGGATGTCGGCGAGGTGAGCGGCCTTCTTCCCCCTGATGCGCTTGCAGACGTTGATGACCCTGACGACCTGTTCATGGTGTTCTCCGCTGATGGCCAGCGCCTCGCCATTGTGGAGGGACGTGACGCGGCCTTCGCCGCCTGCCACGCCAACGATCTCCACCCGCTCAGCGTTCACTGAGCGTGCTACAACCGGGCGCGGACGTGCTGTTCCGCGCCCGCTCTTGCTTTTCCCCGGATTGAAGTTGACACTTGCGTCATAACAATCCCGGGGAGGGAACTCATGTCCATTTGCCTGCGCGCCCTTGGCGCGGCTGCCTCAATGCTGGCCCTTGCCGGCTGTTCGCCCACATCTTCTTCTGCGCCTGCTGACCTTGCCGTGGCGGCGCCTGCGCCTCTCTCAGCCGAGGGAGATTTCGGCGCAACGCTCCAGGCGGCGCTGATTGCCGCCCGGCCCGGCGAGACAATCCTGATGCCCGAGGGAACGTTTCAGCTGACGGACGGCCTCTCCCTTGATGTCGACGGCGTCACGCTGCGCGGGGCAGGTCAGGAGAAGACGATCCTCGACTTTACCGGGCAGGAAGGCGCGGGCGAGGGCCTGCTGGTGACGTCTGATGATGTGTTGCTGATGGATTTCGGCGTGCGCAACACCCGGGGTGATGGCATCAAGTCCAAAGGCGCCGATCAGATCATCTATCGCTACCTCACAGTTGAATGGACGGGTGGTCCCGACGAGGCCAATGGCGCGTATGGCGTCTATCCGGTCGAATCGAAGAATGTGCTGGTGGAGAATGTTACGGTGCGCGCCGCGTCCGACGCGGGCATCTATGTCGGCCAGTCAGATAACATCATCGTTCGCAACTCCGTGGTCGAATATAACGTGGCGGGCATCGAGATCGAGAATTCGATGAATGCCGATGTCTATGGCAACATTGCCCGCAACAATACCGGAGGCATTCTGGTGTTTGACCTGCCTGACCTTCCGGTATCGGGCGGCAACTCCACCCGCATCTTCGACAACGAGATCATCAAGAACAATACGCGCAACTTTGCGCCTGCCGGAAACATCGTTGCGAGCGTCCCGTCGGGCACGGGCGTGATCGTGATGGCCAACCGGAATGTGCATGTGTTCGATAATAATTTTGACAATAACCGCTCGGCCCATGTGCTGATCATGTCCTATTCCGAGCCGTTCACGGACGAGACCTACAATCCGCTGCCGCGCGATGTTGTCCTGCGCGGCAATACCTATGGCGCCGGCGGGAATGATCCGCAGGGTGATCTGGCGCCGCTGGCGGCAGCGCTTGGCGGCCAGCTGCCGGCGATCGTCTGGGACGGGGTGGACCGTTGGGGCGAGGGCGAGGTGCAGGGGATGAACATCGCCGTGGAGGAGGCGCCGGAGGTCGGCTTCATGAGCATTGGTCTGGGCAGGTATCCGATCGACCCGGCTGCCATGCGCCCGTCGCCGGAGCGACCCGTGGCACAGGCGGTTGCCGAGCCTGCCGCCATCATTCTGCCCCATGGCGACCGCTGAGGCAGGCGGCGCATGAACTGGCAGGCCCTCTTTGCCGCGCTTGTCCTGCTGGCAGGCTGCTCTGCGGCGGGGAAGGGGGCAGCAGGCGGGCCCGATCTTGAGATCATCCTCGCGGCAGATCCCGCGCCTGTCCTCTCCGATTACGGATTGTTCTCGGATCTGGCAGGCGCGGTGCCCGCGCAAGGCGTGCTGCCTTATGATCTGATCAATCCGCTTTTTACCGATCACGCCGCAAAGCACCGGTTCGTGTTCGTGCCGAATGGCAGTGCGGCAACTTTTGACGAAACAGAGGTTTTCGCCTTTCCGGTTGGCACCGTCCTGGTGAAGACATTCGCCTTTGCCCCGGACATGCGCGCGCCCGATGAGGGGGCGTGGCGGGTGGAGACGCGCCTTCTGATCCACAAGGCCGAGGGCTGGGCGGCGTATCCCTATGTCTGGAATACGGCGCAGACCGAGGCCGTTTATACGCCTGCCGGCAAGCGCTTTGATATCGAGACCGTAAGCCCGGATGGCGCGCCCCTTCAGCTGCGCTACGCCGTGCCCAATCAGAACCAGTGCAAGACCTGCCATCAGACGGGCAGGGACATCGCCCCGATAGGGCCCAAGGCGCGCCACCTGGCGCAGGACGGGCAACTCACGCGCTGGTCGGAGGCGGGCGTTCTGGAGGGCCTGCCTGAGGGCGTGGCCGGCGAGCCTTTCGCCTTTGACGCCTCCGCGCCGCTGGATGCCCGCGCCCGCGCCTGGCTCGATATCAATTGCGCGCATTGTCATAAGGCGGGTGGGGCCGCCTCGAATTCCGGCCTCTGGCTTTCGGCGACCGAAGAGAGCGGCGCACGGATCGGTCTCCTTAAGCATCCCGTCGCTGCCGGGCGCGGTTCGGGCGGGCTGAAACAGGTGATCGTTCCGGGAGACCCGGCCGCTTCGATCCTCCTTTATCGCATGGCTTCGACGGAGCCGGGCGTTGCCATGCCCGAGCTTGGCCGAAGCGTGAGTGATCCTGAAAGCCTCGCCTTGATCCGCGACTGGATTGCGGCGATGGAAACGCCATGAGCGTACACATTCTGGTCGACGGCGATGCCTGTCCTGTGAAGGACGAGATCTACATGGTGGGACTGCGCCATCAGGTGGCGATGGTCGTTGTCTCCAATTCCTATTTCCGGATACCCGAGCATCCGCTGATCTCCCGCAAGATTGTCAGCGACGGATTTGATGCCGCCGATGACTGGATCGCTGAGGCAGCGGGGACCGCCTCAATCGTGGTGACCGCCGATATTCCGCTGGCCGACCGGTGCCTGAAGGCCGGGGCGCGCGTGCTCGGGCCCTCCGGCAAGCCGTTTACAGACGACTCGATCGGCACGGCGCTCGCCACGAGGTCAATCATGGCAGACCGGCGGGTCGGCGTTGCCGGTATTGGGGCAGGCGGGCCGGCGCCCTTCAGCAAGGCCGACCGTTCGCGCTTCCTGTCCGCACTGGACGCGGCGATCGTGGCGGCCAAGCGGGCGGCGGGGTAGACGCCTTTGACTTGCGCTTAACGCGCACCGTGCTAAGGGCCGGATCATGAACCAGATCACCCTCCATAAGGGCGACCTTCCCGAAGGTCTGAGCCTTGGCCCCGTGATCGCCGTCGATACCGAGGCGATGGGCCTGAACGCCATGCGCGACAATCTCACCCTGGTGCAGATTTCTTCCGGCGACGGGACCGCGCATCTTGTACAGCTCACCCGCGATTATGACTGCCCCAATCTCAAGGCGCTGCTGACCGATCCGAAGGTGCTTAAGATCTTCCACTTCGCCCGGTTTGACGTTGTGATGATGAAGCGCTGGATGGGGATTACCTGCGCGCCGATCTGGTGCACCAAGATCGCGTCGCGCCTTGCCCGCACCTATACCGACCGGCACGGCCTGAAGGACGTCGCCCGGGAAGTTGCCGGTGTGGATATGTCCAAGGCGCAGCAGAGCTCTGACTGGGGCCAGCCGAAGCTGACCGACGCCCAGGTTCAGTATGCAGCCAGTGATGTGCTCTATCTTCACCAGATCAAGACGGGCCTCGAGACCATGCTGGCGCGCGAAGGCCGGTTGGAACTTGCTGAGGCCTGCTTCGCTTTCCTGCCGATCCGGGCCGATCTTGATCTTGCCGGTTGGCCGGACGAGGACATTTTCGCTCACAGTTGAGCCGCGCCGGGCCGATACCTGCCTTCTCGTGCTTTCACAGGGCCGGCTTCACGGGTAAGACTGCGGGATGATTGCAGTTTAGCCGGATTCCGCCCGCCTCCATGGAAGCAGCCCGCCACAATGACCCGATCTCGCTCTGGGCGCCCCGGAGGCAGCTGACTCTGGCGCAGGCGCGCCGCCGGTCGGAGCGGGTGAAGTATCTGCGGTACGGGCTGGTGGGCGCTGCCGCCGTCTCCATCGGCCTGTTCATGGGGTATATCGTGCGCAGTGCCATCGGTCAGGAATCGCGGCCGCCGCTGGTTGATGACAGCCAGGCGGTCACCATGATCAATCCGCGATTCACCGGCCGTGACGCGGCGGGCGAGATTTTCACGATCACGGCAGACACCGCCCAACGCCGCCGGACCCGGGACGGCGCGGTAGACCTGACCGGGCCTGTCCTGCGCGATTCCAAGGGCACCGAAGTGCAGGCGCCGTCGGGCTTTTACGACCGCGATCAGGGCATTCTGGAGCTTTATGAGGATGTCCGGATTTCAGACGCGGCCGGCTACATGTTCCATTCCCAAGGCGCCCGGGTGCATGTCGCGGAGGACCGGGTGGAAGGCCTCTCGCCTCTGGAAGGGCAAGGCCCCCTTGGCGATATCAAGGCAGACTCGTATGAAATCCTTGATGGCGGTGATCGCATCGTCTTCATGGGCAATGTCCAGACGGTGATCTATCCCAGTAATTCCGAGCAATCGGCAGGAACGCGTGAAGGTGAAGCAGATGTCACTCCTTAAGGCCGCTGGCGCAGGTCTTGTCCTGGCCCTCATGATGGGCGCGCCCGCCTTTGCGCAGATTTCCTCCGATGGCGGGCCGATCTACATCAATTCCGAGCGCACCGAGAGCCTTGAGCGCGAGCGCAAGGTGCTCCTGGTCGGCAATGTCGACATCCGCCAGGGCACAGCGCGTCTGCGGGCCGATACGGTGACCATCCAGTTTGCGCCCCAGCAGGACACAGGGGCAGCCCCCGCCGCTCCGGGCGTGGCGGGCAGCTTCGGGCAGGTGGAGAGCATCCTGGCGCAAGGCAATGTCTATTACGTGACCCCGGAACTGAAGGCGAAGGGCGATCGCGGCAATTATGAACTGGCCACCGACACGATCACCATGACCGGCAATGTGGCCCTGATGCGGGACCGGGACGTGGCCGAGGGTCAGCGCCTGATCATGGAGGTCGGCAACCGCCGCACACGGCTTGAGGGCGGCGGCGGGCGAACCCGGATGGTGATCGATCCGGATAACAAGTCTCAGTAGAATCCATGAATTTTGATGGAATCCTGAAGCCGATCTTAAGCATGGTGGCATAGGGTGAATGAGGGCGGCGACACCGCTCCGCGTGAAGGGAACAGCCAGATCATGAGCGAACCGGCCGAAGGCCTCGTCGTGCACAACCTTGCCAAGGCTTTTGGCAAACGTCAGGTCGTGCGGGATGTATCGCTCTCCCTTGCGCGGGGAGAAGTCGTTGGCCTG
>JBKBRT010000176.1:0-6349 GCA_046291585.1 Hyphomonas sp. | reverse complement strand
CGCATGAGGCGTTCATCCTCGCCCTGTCGGAAAACGGCGTGCGGCTGGTGCAGATGTTCTCCGACATGCCTGCCAAGAAGGTGAAAGTTCCGGGCCTTCCGAAGGACGCGGCCAGCCATGCAGGCAAGGCAACGATCAATGACAAGTCTGCCTTCACGCGCCTGCAGGGCGATGAGGGGCAACGGGTCCGCCACCTCTCCTATCTGCGCGCCATAGATGCGGCGCTGCGCCCGATCCTTTCGGGCCGCGATACGCCGCTGATCATCGCGGCGGTTGATCCGTTGGCGCATCTTTATCCGCATGTGAACACCTATCACCGGATGGCTGAACAGGTGATCCGCATCAGCCCCGACCACACGAAGGATGGCGAGCTTGCGCGCCAGGCTATTCCGGTGCTGGACGCCCATTATGCTGATGAACTCAAGGCGGCGGAAGAAACCTTCGCTGCGCGCGTTTCCAGCGGGCACACGGCCACAGACCTGAGCGATGTTGCCCGCGCCGGCACCTATGGCGCTGTGGACACGCTGTTCGCAGACATGAACGATACCCGCCCGGGCCAGATCGACGACAAGGGTCATGTCACGTTCGCCGAGGAGGATACCGCCGGCAATTACAGGCTTGTCGATGAAGTGGCGCGCCGGGTGGTCGTCAATGGCGGGCGCGTGATCGCCGTGCGCCAGGGCGAAGTGCCGGGGGGACGGTCGGTCGGGGCGATCCTGCGCTATCCGGCCTAGGGCGCTCCGCTCAGCCTTCTGTAGCCGCGCGGCGGATGGGCAGGTTTTTCTTGCCCCATTCCTTCATGATGGTCAGCGCGGGGCGGAGTTCTTCACCCTTGGGGGTCAGCACGTAATCGTAACGCTTGGGCGCCGTGGAATACGCGCGCCGTTCGAGGATGCCGACTTCCACCATCCGTTTCAGCCGGTCCGCCAGGATGTGCCGCGTCATGCCGCCAGCCTGGGCGAATTCTTCGAACTTGGTTCTGCCGAGATAGCAATCGCGCAGGATCAGCAGGGTCCAACGGTCTCCGACAACGGAGAGCGTCCGCGCGACGGGGCACCAGTTATCGTTCAGTTCTGACCATTTCATGCGGCAAGTGTACCGCACCTTAAGTAAAGTTCCAGAAAGAAACGCTAGGTTTTCGGGAGTTTTGGACGCCTTAAGCGCGAATTCCCGCCGCTTCGGCCAAATCCGCATAGGAAACAGCCGGTCGCGGGCCGATATGGCCGATGACTTCGGCCGCTGCGATATGGCCAAGGCGCGCGCAGGTGGCGAGCGGAAGGCCGCGCGCCACACCAAACAGGAAGCCGGCCGCATACTGATCGCCTGCGCCGGTCGTATCGACCACTTCTGAGACCGGCTCGGCGGCCACAACGATCGGCGCGCCCTCCCCGATCACCACAGAGCCCTTGGCGCTGCGCGTCACGGCGGCCACGGCGCAATCTGCCTGAAGGGTTTTTAGGGCGGTGTCGAAATCATCCGTCTCGTAAAGTGAGAGAAGCTCAGCTTCATTGGCGAAGACAATGTCCGCAAAGCCCTTCACCAGGCTGCGGAAGCTGGCGCGGTGACGGTCCACGCAGAAGCTGTCAGAGAGGGTGACGGCGACCTTGCGGCCCGCAGCCTTGGCGATTTCGGCGGCGTGCACGAAGGCTTCCTTGGCTTCGTCGCGGTCGAACAGGTATCCCTCCAGATACAGGATCTGCCCGCTGCGGACGAGATCGGCGTCGACGTCTTCCTTGGAGAAGAGAACCGAGGCGCCCAGGAAGGTGTTCATCGAGCGGTGGCCGTCATCGGTCACGAAGATGATCGAGCGCGCGGTGGCGGGGCCTTCTTCGAGCGGGCGCGTGTGGAATGGCACACCGGCCTTCATCATCTCGCGCATGAACTGGTGGCCGAGATCATCATTCGAGATCTTGCCGATATACGCCGCTTTGGCGCCGAAGCTGGAGAGGCCAGCAATCGTGTTGGCGCCTGAGCCGCCCGAGGTGATGACAGCGTCTTTCGCCAGCGCGGTCAGCTCTTCCGCGCGAGGTTCCTCGATCAGCTGCATGGCATCCTTGTGAATGCCGAGGCGGGCGAGGAACGCGTCATCGGCGCGGGCGAGGACATCAACGATGGCATTGCCGAGGCCGACGACGTCGAATTTTGCTGCGGTCACGGGGGCGGCTCCTAGAAAATCATGAAAACTCAAGTCGCCCGCGCCTTGCCAGACGCGGCGCGTGGACACAAGGCCCGCAGGCCGCTAGAGCGCAGCGCAGGCCGGGACTTGCGCCCTGGCGAAGCCATGAAAAGTAGTCCCGAAGATGAAAAAGATTGCCTATCTCGCCAGCCGCGTGACCATTCCCGGATCGCTGGTCCGCCGGACGGATGCTTTCGAGCATGACTTCACGATGGACGCCCTCCGCCCGGCCTTTCAGGCGCGCGGGATGGAGATGGTTGATGTCTGCTGGGACGATAGGAAGGTCGACTGGTCTGACGTTGACGCAGCGATCATCGGCACCACTTGGGACTATTGGGACAGGCTGGGGGAGTTCCTCGCGGCGCTGGACGCCATCGAGGCAAAGACCCGGCTGTTCAATCCCGCGGCCCTGGTGCGGTGGAACTGCCGCAAGACCTATCTGCGCGAACTTGAAGCACGCGGGGCAAAACTCATCCCGACACTGTGGATTGAGCAATGCGGCGAGGCGGAGGCCAAGGCGGCGTTTGAGACGCTGGGCTCCGATACGGTGGTGTTCAAACGCCAGGTGGGCGCAGGGGCGAAGGACCAGCACAAGCTGCAGCGCGGCGAGCCGGTGCCCGAGATGAAGCATCCGATGATGGCGCAGCCTTTCCTGCCGATGATCCAGAAAGAAGGCGAGCTGTCCTTCATCTTCATCGACGGCGAGTTCTGCCATGCGCTGATCAAGCGGGCACAGCCGGGCGACTATCGCATCCAGTCGAGCTATGGCGGGCGCGAGGAAGCGCTTCATCCGTCATCAGAAGACCTTACTGCAGCGCGGGCCATTCTGGGGGCGCTCGACGCTGCGCCGCTGTATGGCCGGGTCGACATGCTGCGCGGCGAGGATGGCGGGCTGCTCCTGATGGAGCTCGAAGTGATCGAGCCCTACCTCTATCCCAAGGAAGGCCCGGAACTGGGCGAGCGGATGGCAGCGGCCGTGGAGAGACGCATCGGCTGAGTTCAGTCTGCCCGAACGGACCGGCACTCAATCCCTGCCAGCGAGAACATTTCCCCGCTGGCGCGTTCCTGAACGTAACAATCCCCGTTCATGAGAACGATATCGAAGAGCGCCGGCACTGCCGGGCTGTTGCCTTCATGGGGGCCCGGCCGGGCTGGCAGGACGGAGATGACGGGGTCTTGCGTCAGGTCCCCCGCGCCGAGCTCGATCTGGGCCCGGCCCAACGCGGCAGCCAGGACGCCCTTAACGGCGGCCACGGTTTCAGGCGATGTGTCCGTGAGCACGGCGGGCCTTGGCGCCGTGTCGCAGGCCGCAAGGCCCGTCAGCAGCGCGACACTCAGGATACGGAATTTCATGGCGGGGCTGTTCCTTATCTGCCGGGCGGCATGGTCATGTCGCGGTTTGTGTCCTGGATGGATGCCCCGGGAAGGCGGAAGGGCGTTCCGCCGCCGGACGCGCCCCCAATGCCCCCGCTGGCAACGGCCCGGGTAGCCTGAGGCTGCACTGCCGGGCAGGCGAGCGACCCGCGATAGCTGAGCGCAGCGGCCAGCAGGCCTTCGGTTTCATCGCCCAGCTCGCGGGTGAGATCATCCCGGACCTGACAGCCCGGGAGGCGCACACCAAAGGCTTCGGCAGAATTGCTCGGGATGAAGCCATCGGCATATTCGCCAAAGCCCGTATTGTTCACGCCCTGGAACTGGATGGTGTAATAGGTCTCGCCGCAATTGTCGGTCGGGTAGAAGCCGAAGGGTTTCCCGCAGGTGGTGTTGCCGATAAGGATGACCTCGACCCCGACGCCGCGCAAGCCGTTGACCACCGCTTCGCTGGCACTGCAGGTGCTGGCGGTCGACAGCACAAACACACGCGGCAGGTTCAGCGCAGGCAACGGCGTGCCATCGGCCAGCGTGAATCCGACGCCCGTGGAATAGAACGGGATCGGATTATTGACCTGCCCCGTGACCGGATTGCGATTGCCTGCAGCCGCATTGAATCGCAGACGCTCGAACGCCTGGTTCTGCGTGCGCGCGGGCCCGGCCACCATATAGCTGAGCTGTGAAGCGACGGCGAGCAGGCCCCCGCCATTGTAGCGCAGATCCAGCACCAAATCGCTGACGCCGGCTGTCTGCATCTGCAGCATGGCTTCATAGATCTCGCGTTCACTGGCGAAGGGGCTAAATGTGTTGAACAGAATGTAGCCGACATTTCCTGATGGCGTGCTGATAATCTGGGTACGGTTTACCGGCTTTGGAGAGAGGTTTACCGAAGTGAGCGACACCGTCCGGGTGGCGCCGTCAGAATCTGCCACTGTGAAGCTGTTTGTCAGGCCGGGCGTGGCGGGGAAAAGAGCCGCGTTCAACTGGGCGATCTCGGACTGGGAATTTGTGCTGACAAGATCGATGCCATTGATCTGCAGGATACGTGAACCGCGTTCGAGGTTCGCCTGGCCCGCGACCTGCGTGGACGCAGGGGAATTGGGCTCGGTATACCGGATGCGGAAATCCCGTGGCGGCGTAGTGGAGATGGCAAGATAGCTGGCGCCATAGGTTGCTGTGGGCGCCGCGTTGCGGGCGGCGAGATATTCCTCCGTAGGCTCACTGAAATGGAAGTCGTCCTTGTCCTTGCCCGACGCAGTCGTTGCCAGGGTGCGCAGGACCGCGAAATAATCGAGCCTGTTGAGAAAGTTCGCCGGATTACGGTCGGTGACTTCGGTGTTCCAGAGATAGGTTTCGTTGGTCCAGGAGCGGAGCCAGAAACGCTCCTCCAGCGCGCTCCCCTGCACGTCCGGAAAGGTGTTGCCTTCAATATCCTGTCCGACCCGGCGGATTTCGCAGCGGTTCTTGAAGGTGCTGGCCGCTGGATAGACGCCTTGCGTCCATGTCGGGCCAGGCGCCGCGGGGGGCGGTGGTGGAGGCGGTGGCGGTGGGGGAGGAGGAGAAATGGCGGTGCCGCCGCTCCCGCCGCCACCGCCGCCGCAGGCCGTAAGCCAGACGGGCGCCGAGATGGCCAGGAGCGCCAGCGCGGCAACCCTGGTCGAAGCTGCGCCGGTCGGTTTGGTTCGCATGCCTTTATTCCCTATCTCACGTCGCCGGAAAAAGGTTTGCTGAGCGATCTTGCAAGGTCAAATCAATTTGCGGTGGAGGGCGCGCGCGGCTTTTTCGGTCCCAGCCCAGACCGGGTGGCGGGGTCGGGTGTTTTGGGAGTGAAAGCACAGAGATCTGCGATCACGCATTGCCAGCATTCCGGCGTGCGGGCTTTGCAGACATAGCGCCCGTGCAGGATCAACCAGTGATGGGCCCCCTTCTTGAATTCGGGCGGCGTGATGCGCTCAAGGCCAGCCTCGACATGGTCGGGCGTTTTGCCCGGCGCGAGGCCGGTTCTGTTGGAAACACGGAAGATGTGGGTGTCGACGGCGATGGTGGGTTCGCCGAAGGCTTCGTTCATGACGACGTTTGCCGTCTTGCGGCCCACGCCTGGCAGGGTGGTGAGTTCGTCCCGGGTGCGGGGCACTTCGCCGCCATATTCCTCGATAATCCTGCGGCTGAGGGCGATCACATTCTTCGCCTTGTTGCGCCAGAGGCCGATGGTTTTGACATAACCAGCAACCCCCTCCTCCCCCAGAGCCAGCATCTTTTCCGGCGTATCGGCGACGGCAAAGAGTTTCCGCGTGGCTTTGTTGACGCCGACATCGGTGGCCTGCGCCGAGAGGGCGACGGCCACCAGCAGCGTGAAGGGGTTCACGAATTCAAGTTCGGTGCGCGGATCGGGCCGATCTTCAGCGAGGGCAGCAAACAGCTGCGACGCCTTGGCGCGCGTGAATTTCGAGCGCGGCGCGGATTTCCGGGGCTTTCGGGCGGTGTTTGGCGTGTCAGGCATAAGATGAGGCATAGAGCGCCCTTTCCGGCGCGCAAGAGCGTGTTATCTCTCTCGCTCATGCTGCCCGCACATGAAACGGTTTACATGGACGCTGTGCTGACGCCCAACCGGTCGCTCAGCCGGAAGGGATTTCTGATCGCCATGACGGCGATTGCCGGCACCTTCTTCCTGACAGGGCTGATCTTCCTGTCGATGGGGGCCTTGCCGATCCTCGGCTTCATGGGGCTGGATGTTCTGGCGATCTGGCTTGCGTTTCATGTTTCCTATCGGCGCCAGCGGGAAGAAACGCGCGTGACCGTGAC
>JBKBRT010000175.1:0-6359 GCA_046291585.1 Hyphomonas sp. | reverse complement strand
AGGCGCGCATCACGCGCTGGCCATCGGCGTGATGGGTCATGTGGAAGCGCTCGATGCCCCAGCTGCGATCGGGAAAGTCCGGATGGCCGTCGATCTGATAGCTGATGGTGCCCAGGATTTGCCGGTGGCGAGGTCCAGATGCCATGGGAGGAGCCTTTCTGCATAAGTTGCGCGGGCCTGCCCGCCAAAAGGCCAGCAGGGGCTTTGGTATAACCTTTGCGGACTTTGGTATATCTTTTGCCCGGGCGCAAGCCCGGCGTCAGACAACTCGGCCCTTGAGGGATGTCAGCCACGGGATCAGCGCGGCGTTCACCTCTGCGGGCCGCTCCTGCTGGGTCCAGTGGCCACAGCCGGGCAGGACAAGCGCGGTTTCCAGATTGGGAACAGACATCCGCATACGGCCAATCGGGTCCTCGATCATGCCGAAGCCCGAATAGGCCGGGTCCTTGTCGCCGGCGATGAAACAGGCCGGTTGCTCGATCTTCAGATCCTTGAAAGGCTGAAGGAATTCCCAGTCGCGCGTATGGTTGCGATAACGTGAGAGCGGCCCGAAAAATCCCGAGCCTTCAAATTCTCGCGTATAATAATCCAGGTCTTCCTCGGTCATCCACGCGCCGATTGTTTCCGGCGGGTTCAGCCCATCCAGCAGCGGGAAATCCGAAGGCTTGCCGATCGGGAAATCGCCGGTCTTCGCCTCGCCGGAAATGGCATGGTAGAAACCCTTCAGGAAGCGTCTCGGCTCGGCCTCGAAGGCCGCCTCCGCGCGGCCCGGATCGCGGAAATAGGATTGGTAGAAGAACTTGTTCTTGTCGTCCCATACCTGCTTGATGACGAGATCAAACGAGACCTGCGGCACACCGAAATACGGCACCGACATCGCCGCCACCGCAGCAATCCGGCCTGGGTGGAGGAGGGCGGTGTTCCACACCTGCGGCGCGCCCCAGTCATGCCCGATCAGCACGAAAGGCGCCTCCGGCGAAAGCGCGGCGCCGACGCCCAGAATATCCCCGATCAGCGCCTCCATGCGGAAGTTGGGCACGTTGTCGAACTTCGAAGATCCCCCATACCCGCGCACATCGATCGCCGCCGCCGTAAACCCGGCCCCGGCGATGGGTCCGATCTGATGGCGCCAGGAATACCAGCTCTCCGGAAAGCCATGGACCATCAGCGCCAGGGGGCCGGAGCCTTCGATGGCCACCCGGATTGTCGCTTCGCCTGCATCGATCATCCGGAATTCCGGCATGGTCTTGTCCTCCACTTCTGTGGGGCCAAAGCTGCGTCAGGGGCGGGCCGCTGGCAAGCGCAGCCGCCGCGTCAAGCGGGCGCTCGCTTTACGTAGGGACGGGGATTGCGCCAGCCAAAGGCCAGACGCAAGCTTTTGCAAAAGACCATAAGGGAGGAACGGATATGACCGCTCATCATATCAAGCTAGCGCGCGAAGAGGACGGCATCGCCATCCTCACCATCGACCGGCCGGAAAAGCGCGGGGCGATGACTTACCTGATGCTCCACACCTTTATCGATGCGGTGCGGGAAGTGGCCAATGATGACAGCGTCCGTGTGCTGATCGTGACCGGATCGGGCGGCAGTTTCTGCGCCGGCACCGACCTTTCAGATCTCTCCACCATCCCGGGTGAGACGCGCAGCGTCCGCGGTGAGGCCCATCAGGACGATATCTGGTGGCCGCTGGTGTCCTGTCCCAAACCGGTCATCGGCGCCATCGATGGCTACGCCGTCGGCATGGGCGCGGAGTTTTCCAGCCAGTGCGATGTGCGCATCATTACGCCGCGCGCGCGCTTCGCCTGGAACTTCGCCCATCGCGGCCTTGTGCCCGATACCGGCGCGGGCAGCTGGCTCCTGCCGCGCATCATCGGGCCGAGCCGGGCGCTGCGCCTGTTATATTCGGGCGGCTTCCTGGAGGCGGATGAAGCCCTTTCCATCGGCTATGCCAATGCCATAGCCGAGCCGGAAAACCTGCTGGAGGCAGCCCGCGCCGAAGCCCGGCGCTACCTTGCTTCATCGCCCTTCTCCATACGCCGGATGAAGGAGCTGGTCTGGAAGGGCCTCGAGCGCGATGTGGCCGATCACATGCAGGCGCATGTCACCGCGCTCTCGGCCTGCTTCAAGTCGGCCGATCACAAGGAAGGGGTTGCCTCCTTCCTCGAGAAGCGGCCTGCAAAGTTTACGGGGACCTGATGACGGACGAAATGGTGGTGATCCCTCTGCCAGTAGAGACAGGTGGCGTCACATTCGCCGTTGCCCGTCTCATCTCGATTGATGGAGAGCCTTTTGCCGAAGCAATCTACCCGATCCCTGGAACGGTCTTCGCGCCGCCAAAGCGTATTGCCCTGTCCAGATACGGACTTGCACGCATCCGTCCCGGCAATGCCACACGGCCGGACCTTTATCTCTATGAAGGTATGATCCTTCCGCCCCCGCCAGCATCTCACAATTGAGCCCGGCAAGAGTGGTGGAGGCTGCCTCAGCCCATCACGAAGGCGTTGAGTTTGTTGCCGTCCAGATCGCGGAAATAGCCGGCATAGAAGGTCTCCCCGCGCGGGCCGGGCGGGCCTTCGCAGGTGCCGCCGAGGCTGAGGGCGAGGGCATGCAGCCGGTCGACCTGCGCCTTGTCCTTTGCCTGGAGGGCGACCATGACGCCATTCCCGACGCTCATCGTGTTGCCGTCATGGGGATAGCAGAGGCCAATCCCCGCCGCGCCATCGGGCGTGCCCCAGGCGATGAAATTCTCCATCGTGAACATGCGGGGCGTCTGCATCTCCTCCGCGATGGCATCATAGAATTTTGCAGCGCGGTCCAGGTCGCGCGTGCCGAGTGTTACATATCCGATCATGTGGTCCTCCCATCCAAAAGCAATGAGCGGAACATAAGGCGAACATTTCCGGGTGTCGAGTGGGTTCATAAAAAATTGACGCAACGCCTGCACTGGGCTTGATTGCCCCGAAAATCAGGAGATACCCCATGACCGACGCCACGCCCTATGCCATCCGTATACAGAAAACAGGCGGGCCGGACGTTCTCGCCGCCGAGGCGATGGAGCCGCGTGCGCCGGATGCAGGCGAGGCGCTTGTCCGCCAGACGGCGGTGGGGCTCAACTTCATCGATACCTATCACCGCTCCGGCCTTTATCCGTTGAAGCTGCCCGCCACGCTTGGCTCTGAGGCTGCTGGCGTGGTCGAAGCGGTGGGCGAGGGCGTCACCCATCTCAAGGCCGGCGACCGGGTGGCCTATCTGGCCGGCGGCACCTATGCGACGCATTACACGGGCGCGGCGGCGTCCATAGTCAAACTGCCCGATTTCGTCAGCGACGAAGAGGGCGCGGCCCTGTTGTTGAAAGGGCTCACGGCCTGGATGCTGCTGTTTGAAATCCGTCCCGTGACGCCCGGCGATACGGTTCTGATCTGGGCGCCTGTGGGCGGGGTCGGCACGATCCTGACGCCCTGGGCGGCGCATCTCGGCGCGCGCGTCATCGGCGTTACCTCCAGCGAAGAAAAAGCCGCCAAGGCAAAGGCGCTGGGCGCGGCAGACGTCGTCGTTGGCTATGAGGGCGTGGCGGAAAAGGTCCGCGCGCTCAATGGCGGCAAGGGCGTCGATATTGCCTTTGACAGCGTCGGGAAGATTTCGGCGGACGCTTCTCTGTCGAGCCTCAAGCCGCGCGGCTGGTTCATCACGTATGGCAACGCGTCCGGTCCGGTCGATCCGATCCCGCCGGCGCGCCTCGCCCAGGGCGGCAGCCTGATCATGACGCGGCCGGGCGTGTTCACGTTCCTTCAGGCACCGGGGGCGCTGGCGCGCGGCGCAGGCCTCGTTTTCGAGGCGCTCAACGCGGGTGTGTTCAAGGCCGATATCGGCCAGCGTTTTGCCCTGAAAGATGTCGCCGAAGCGCACAAGGCACTCGAAAGCGGCAAGACAACCGGCGCGACCATTCTGACGCCCTGATGCGCTTCCGGCATTCTGCCGCAATCGCCAGCCATCCTCAGACCGTCTTGGACGCAAGGAGGGGTACTGTGAAGATCGGACTCGTTTTGGTGGTTGGCCTGCTGGCTCTGCCGGGGTGCGCGCATGAGCGTGGCCGGGCACAGACCTTGGACGAACTTCATGGAATGTATGATTGGCAATATGAACCGGGCAGTGACCTGAACAGTGCCTATGCGAACGACATGCGCCGCGTCCTCGTGCCAATGGGGCGGGAGGGCGCGCTCGCCGCGCTGCGGTCTGCCCGCTATGAGTGTCTCTTCGGTGAAGCACATGATGCCTATCTGGAACCTGCCGCGCAATGCACCTACAGCTTCGCAACCCGGGCCTGCCAGATGGATTGGGAAGTTTTCCTGACCAGCGAGCCTTCCAGGCCGGGCGGCATCGAAACGCTGGATACGGCGTTTCAGCGCGACTGCGTTGGCACAGATCTGGACTGGCCGGAAAAGATTGTTTCCGAAATCGACAGTCAGCGGGCTGCCGCAGCGCGCCCATGAGGCGGCCCCCCGTTTCAGGGGTGTTGACGGTCCCTGCCGATCCACGAAATCCTTGGAGCAGACAGGGCAGCTCCCGGAGTATTCCCATGCGTGCAATTTTGGCAGGTCTCCCCCTCTTTCTGACGGCTCCGATTGCCTTGCCGGAAACACCTGCAAATGCCGCCCTCCTGCGCGAGGCCTTTCAGGAGTTTGTTGTTATCGGTCTGGTGCAGGCGGGAAGCGGCGCTCCAGCTACGGAGGTTCGGCGCAATGCCGACGGCACGCATCCGCGCAATATGATTCTTGTGTATCTGGACGCGGCACATGCCTCGGAAGATGTGAAGAACTCAGCCTTTGCCGATGAAATGGAAGGCAGGCCTTTCAACGCCGCGGACATCTATCTCTCGGCCAATGGCAATGTCATCTGGCGGGCGAAATACCAGCCTAGTGAAGCCTCAACCCAGCCTCAGCTCTATTTTATCGTCAATGCGGCGGGCGAACCGGTAACACTGGCGATCAATGGGAAAACGCGCATTCCCATGTTTGCCGAGCGGGCACTGGCGGAAAGCCGCCGTGCCGCCTTCGAGCAGACGTTTGCGGGCCGGGGCGAGACCGTTTCATTGATGCTTCAGTCTCAGCCGCTGGAGACCCTGATTGAGTGGATGATGGGCGGGGAAGATCTCGGGATATACGTCTATTCTTCGTCCACGGTCGTCCGCTGGAGCGAGCAATGGGACGGTGGGGCGCGCCTGATCAAGGATTACAGGTCGCCTGAGGCCGACGCTTTTGACAGCCTTGTTCGGGGCAGCGGGCAATAAGCGGGCAGACCGGCGCGGCGAGTAACAGCGCCGCGCGCTGTGCGTTGCATTCGGCGCGTGCCGGCGCATACTCGCGGCTGCCTTCCCTCCGGCGCCGCAGGGGCGCGCCACCTGTGGTGGGTTTTTGCGGCCGGGAACCCTATATCCTTTAAAGGCGTTGAGCTCAGGAGTTCCCCCAATGCAGATACCTGAGAATCTTCTGGCACTGGCTGTTTTCATGGCCATCAATTTCGCCGCCGCCTCGAGCGGCGCGATTTTTCGTCCCGGCACGTGGTATGCCGGCCTCTCGAAACCACCCTGGACGCCCCCAAATCTCGCCTTTCCGGTAGTCTGGACCATTCTGTTTGTTCTGAATGCGCTGTCGGGCTGGCTTGTCTGGATAGCGGGCGGCGCCGATGCGGCTGGCGCTCTGGCCATTTACGGTGTCAGCCTCGTGATCAATGCGAGCTGGTCGGGCGTCTTTTTCGGGCTGCGGCGGATGCTGCTCGGTTTGTGGGTGGTTCTGGCTCTGTGGCTGTCGATTGCGGCCGTCATTCTGACCTTTTCGAATTTCAGCACGCCCGCCGCCTTGATGCAGCTGCCCTATCTCGTCTGGGTAACGATTGCCGCCGCGCTCAATCTCAGTGTGTGGCGGCGCAATCCCGCCGAGCGTCAGCCTGCCTGAGATACATCAGCGCCCGGGGGCAGCCAGCCTCTGGGAAGCGGCCTCTGCGTCCCAGTAAGCCTCCTGAAGATCAACGCTCCAATAGCGCACGGCGCCGAGCGGGATCTTCCGGCCGGTAACCGCGCAGGTCACGTAGCTTCCGGCAGAGACCTGCTCGAAATCATTATCGCTGTAAATGAGACGGGCTTCGCCGCCGTCAGAGCCTGGTCGTGGGAGCATGAGCCCACCTTGCCTGAAAAAGCGTGCTAAGGAAAGTCTGACTGTTCATAAGTTTCTGCTTTGTTCTACAGAACAAATGTGGTACATCCGCATTTGAGATGGCATTCGGGGGCCTTGCCAAACCGGCCCTCATGGTAGACCAAAGGAGACGACTCGTGACCAAACCTGCTCTCATTCTCGTGGACAAGG
>JBKBRT010000174.1:0-6369 GCA_046291585.1 Hyphomonas sp. | reverse complement strand
TGCCGGCCTTGACCGGGTCTAGCTGCCGCTGACCCGGCGCCGGTACGCCCCGGGCGAGACCCCATACCAGCCCCGGAACGCCCGCACGAACGCGCTCTGATCGCTGTATCCGGTCGCATGGCCAATCTCGGTCAGCGACAGCTTCCCCTCGCGCAGATAGATCTCTGCCGCCTCCTTGCGGGCCCCTTCCAGCAGCTGCGCAAAGCCCACCCCTGCCTCCGCCAGATGCCGGCGCAGCGTGCGTTCGGTATAGCCCAGCAGCTGCGCGGTCGCCGCCACGCTCGGCCGCACCCGGCCCATCTGGCTGTGCAGGCAGTTGCGCACCTGATCGGGCAGGCTCACCCCTTCGCGTAACGCGGCCAGCCGCTGATCCAGCCGCTGCGTCAGCAGGCGCACCAGCGCCTGGTTCTCCGCCGGCAGCGGCTTGACCACCAGCTCGGCGCGAAACACCAGCAAGTCCTCCCGCGCGCCAAACGTCACGCCTTGGCCAAACAGGGCCTCATAGGTCTCCCGGCCCCCGGGCCCGGGATCGCGATGGCGGAAATGCATGGCTTCGATCGGGCTGCCATGGTCGCGCAGCAGCCAGAACCCGATCGTGGCATAGCCGGCATAGACCGCCTCCATCACCCGCCGCATCCCCTCGATGCCCGGCAGCGCTGGCGCGCAGCGGATGCGCGCAAACCCGCCGCTGATCTCCAGGCTGGTGCGCACGATCTCCTGCGTAAGCGCCTGATACTGGGTGTTGATTTCGAGCGCCTGCTTGATCGTCCCGGCCGAGGACAGCGCGTAGCCGACATCGAGAAAGCTTGCGGGCCGGAACTGCATGCCCACCCGCAGCCCTACCGTATCGTTGCCCGTCATGTCGGCGGCAGCGTCCAGCACCCGCACCACCACCTCGGCCGGAAATCGCTGATCGGGCTGGTCGAGCGCCGCCCGGCCGCCGGGCACCAGCGCATACATCCTGGCCGGCGGCGCGCCCAGCGCGATACACGTCTCGACATAATTGGCCAGATACGCCGAAGAAACTGTCGGCACCGATGCCTCCCCCTTCTGCGATGACACCGCAGCGTGTGCCCCGTGAGGCTCCGGACAACTCCCGCAAGCAAAACTGTCCCCTGGCCGGAAATGACACCGGGCGTGGCCGGAAATGTCAAGACGCCCGCCGGGCGGGATGTTTAGCTGACGCTAGGGACGCACGCGGACCCCGGAAGCGCCAGACACCGGCGCGCCGGCCTACGTGCAAATGGCGGGAGCCAGCGGCCGAAGCAGCTTTTTTAAGCTCAAAAAGCCGCTGGCTCCTTCATTTCCCCCGAAACATTACAGTTTCAGGCCCCTGGCACAGCGAAAAGCGCTTGCACGCTGGCTTCATCTGATTACACCGGGACTCCGGAGCGTAGCGCAGTCTGGTAGCGCATCTGGTTTGGGACCAGAGGGTCGTAGGTTCGAATCCTATCGCTCCGACCAACTCCCACTTGGCGAAACCCCCTGTAAATACAGCGGAACCGCTAATGAATGCAGGCCTTCACACCTAGCCCTCCCTGCTTTTCGTTTTGCGTCATCCCAGACAAAGCCGGACAATTTCCGACTTTCCGAGGTGGCTCAGAGGTGGCTTGGGTGGCACGCGGCTTGAAAGCCACCGTCTCCAGACTCGAAGGAGCGAGACGGAACATGGCCAACAGCCGACAAAAACTCACCCAAACCGCCGTTAACCGGCTGATCCGTGAGCATGATGGGAGAAAGAAGGAGCGGCATTGGGACACCGAAGTCTCTAAAATGTTCCTTTCCATCACACCCAATGGCAGCGCCGCCTATAAGCTCCTGATCGTAAGACCAGATGGCAGGAAGTCTGACACCAAACTGATCGCCGCCAACGATGGATCACCTGAGATCGCCCGCACGCTGGCCATGAAGGAGCTGGGACGCATGGCTCTTGGTGGCGCCGATCCTGTGACTGTAAGGCGGCAAGTGAAGGCGGAGGCTAAGCAGCAGCGCGAGGCCACATTCGAAGCACTGACGGCCCGCTTCATGGATGCCCCGGAGAAGCGCCCTCCTGTCCTCTCTCAGCGAACCTATGACGAGCGGGAGCGCCTCCTGCGAGAGCACATCCTGCCCTCCCTTGGAGAGAAGCCATTCCGGAAAATCACCAAGTCTGAGGTGCGCCAGCTTATCCGTGAAATTCAGGCGAGAGCTGCCAAACACCCTCGCGCCTTCACCTCCAGCAATCCGGGCGCCAAGCTCGCCAATGAATGCCAAGGCGTCATCCGCGCCATCTACGGCTGGGCCATTGCGGAAGACCTCACCGAGGCAAACCCCGCTGTGTTCCAAAAGCTATTCAAGGACACTCCCGACAAACGCACCGCAATGCCGGAGGAGGCACTTAGGCTGATGTGGGCGGCGCTGAGTGCCGACCTGGAGGAGAGGCCATCAGCAGGCTCTGGAAAGGCCAAGGAAGACAAACGGCGGGGCACACCTTCCGCGCTTGCCATCATGCTCCATGCCGTCACCTTGCAGCGGCCTGCTGAAATCACCACTGCGAAACGGGATCAGTTCGACTGGACACCGGGGCGGGAGCTGTGGCGTATCCCAGCCGGACAGACCAAAACGAATGAGGTCTATGAGGTGCCCTTGTCACCCCTCGCTGTCACACTCTTCAAGAAGGCGCTCTCCCTCCACAACCATGCTTGGGTGTTTCCGAATGAAGCGGGCAATGGCCCCATCCGCCATGACGGCCCCAAGCAAAGGTGGATCAGGGTCAGGGAACGCAGCGTCGCCGACGCAAAGAAGAAAGAGCAGACCTCACCGCTCGCCGGTGTGCAGCTCTATGACTGCCGCCGCCTTGGCCGCACACTGATGGTAGATCGGCTGGGCATCACCCCCGCGATTGCAGAAGCCTGCATCAACCACGCCCCGGATCGCTCAATGCAAAACCGCTACTATGTGGGCGACACGTCCGCAGAGGTGCGGCGCGCGATGGGTCTTTGGGGAGAAGAGGTGGAGCGGATTGTTGGATTAGCGTCCAATCAAGCGGCGACCTAGAAGCATCAGTAAATATCCAATGGTTGCCAATGCTATTGTGGGAAGCAGATTGAATATATTCTCGACAAACAATCTCACCATCCCTGTCAACCCAATATCGATGAGCCCACAACCGCCCAAAGCCCGAGGGTCACAGTCAGGCGCATTTGTTAAAGACGGCCCCCAGAAGCCCATCCATATCCATGCAATGAAGGCTGCCACATAACAGGCAATCGCTACAAAGCTAATGACCAGACCAACTAATTCTCTCATATTTGGCTCCCCAGAACTTCATCCGCCTGCGAACAACCTATTTCGCGCTTGCGCCCCTAATAAGTTGATAAGCTAGCAATCTATATTGACATTTTCACTGAATTGCGCTATGCAAAAAGTGAAGTCACAACAATCGGACGAGGCGCTGAAGACTTCCCTTGCTCAGTGCTGAATATGCCAACCTTGGCTTGACCCACCTACAACGGGTCGCCTGACATAAGAGCAGGCAGGTGGCTCTCTCTCCTCATTCGTGGTCGCAGGCATTTGCTTGCGGCTTTTGTTTGAACTCCACAGCCCGAAAGGCGTGGATAAAAGGAGACATGATCCATGTCGCAGCCTAACACCACCGTGGCGGTCACCCTGGGTGTCAAACACCCCGTCACCTTCACCCTTCTGGAATCTGACTTTGATCAGATCACGGCTCTTTTCCCCAGAGCGAGCTACCAACTTCGCAACAAGCATCATGCGGCCATCGCAACCCGAGATTATCGTGGCGAGAAAGTTGACCTTTATTTGCGCAGGATCATTGCCGACCTGATGCTAAGGGAGAAAGGCGTCTCGCTTGCCAAAGGATACAGCGTGGAAACCCGCAACGGCAATCCTCTGGACGTTCGCCGCGCCAACCTGAAAATTGTGCGAACCTCTGAACGCATCAGCAGAGACCTAGACCCCCGCCGGAATGGTTGGCACACGCACCACATCATTGGAATCCGTCTGAAAGCCTTAACTGAAGGGCAATGCCCCGACGAGGCAATGGAAACTATTGCTTTCGAATGGTTGCGCAAAAATGCCGCTAACGACAACGGCGAACAAGACGGCGAGGAATACGCATGACTTCCCGCCCCTCACACATATCAGACGCCGACTTCGCTAAGATGAAAAGGCTGAAGTCAGAGGATGGGCTGACTCATGGCCAGCTTGCGAACCTCTTTGGCCTCTCCGAAAAGAGAGTGAAAGACCTTCTGCGCGGCGTCCCTTCCGCCTTCCAACACGAGCGTGACGCACGCAAAGCAGACCTTGACCAGCAGCTGGAAAATGCCCGCCGCGAAACTCAGGAATGGCTGCGGGGGCTGAATGGTTGAGGCCCGTGCTCAGCCACCCCTAAGCCTCCTCTGCCAATCCGATCTGCAAACCCTGGAGTTGCCCCCTCGCGGGCGTCTCCTTGGGGATTGGCTGACCGAGCGCCACCCTTGCATGGTCTACGCGCAGACGGGCAGAGGAAAGAGCCTCTTTGCCATGTCGCTTGCATTGGCGGTGGCAGGCGGGGGCGAGGTGTTCGGCTGGAAAGCACCCTCCCCTAGCACCGTGCTCTATGTCGATGCTGAGATGGATCTTGCCGACATCCGCGAACGGGATGCCCTGCTCCTCCCTTCCATATCGTCAGCGGACAAGGAGGCGCTGGGTGGCAACCTCCATATCCTCGCCCGTCATGGTCAACCGGAAGGCGCCCCTTTCCCTGACCTTGTGGAGGAAGCCGGGCGCCGCGCCCTTATGGAGATCGTCCGTAAGCTGAATCCCGCAATGGTCATCCTCGACAACCTCTCCACCCTTGCTGAGATCAGAGACGAAAACGACGCGGCAGCCTTTGCCCCCGTCCTGCGAACGCTTTGGGAGCTGAGGCAACTCGGCTGCGCCGTGATCCTCGTTCACCACACCGGCAAACAGGAGGGCAAGTTCCGGGGCTCATCCAAACTGGCCGCCACCTTCGAGAGCGTCTTCCAGCTTGCCCCCAACGATGACCTCCTGCCGGGCGACACGGGGTTTGCATTCCGGGTGGACAAGTTCCGGGGCGCCGCCGCACCTGCCCCCTTCAAGGCACAGCTCACCGTGGACAATGCGGGGAAAGGCCGGTGGGAGATTTCCAGCGGGGAAGACCGGCACCTGCAAAACCTCCTGCGCAAGGTCCGCAGCCGTGACTATGCCACCCAGAACGCGCTAGCCACAGTCATGGGCGTTGAGAAAGGCACCCTCTCTAAGTGGAAGAAGCGCGCTCTTGGTCTTGACCTCATCACTCATGAGGAGTGGGAGCGGTGTCTGTCTGAGGCGAGGCAGCTGGAGGGGGAGGAGATCGCACCTGACTGGGACAGTGTGGAGGAGGCTATCCATGCATAGGCCGCGACTGAACAGTCTCAGGAGAAGGCTTGTCCTTCGACTAGATCACTACCGTTTCCATGTTTCCTTTCTTATGCCCCCGGAAACTGGAAACCCGCTGGGGGCTCCCCCCACAGGCGAGTGGGCGGGGACACATAGAGGGGAGCGTATCGCGCGCGGCACCGGTCAAATGTTGGGGCAGAAATCTGAGCCCCCGCATATATATTTCCTCGCCGCCGCATTACCCCCGTGCCCCCTTCGGCCTCCCCTGGCCCTTTGTTGCTTGCCCCGGTGTGGTCATCAGGGAGGAGGTCACCAGCATGACTAAAACAAAGGTTCTCGGCGCTGACTTCACGGGTGAAACCAACTGGCTCACGCCAAACCAATGCGCTGCGCTTACGGGGCTTTCTGTTTCAGCGCTTGAGAAGCGGCGCAACCGGGGCCACTGGCCACCCTATTCCATGCGCTCAGGCAGGCCCAAATATCCCGGTGACCTGATCCGGCGCGAGATGGCAGCGGGCATGGTGGAGAACACGGTGCAAGCAACCACCCTGAAGGAAGCCCTGACAGGGGCAACGCAGCCACCCGCCCCCGTTATCGTTCCCCCCAAGCTCTACGCGGCCAACGTAAATATGGTGGGTGGCAAGCCTTATCTGTCCATGCTCTGGGGGCCTGACTATGGCAGTCCGCAGGGTCCAACACAGCAACAGTTGCAGCATGGCGGGAAGCGCGGTAACTAGCGCATAGATAACTCAGACGGTGGCCCATAGGTGGCTTGGCGTGTGAGGGCTCGGCAAGCGGAGGCGTCAAAACCCTCTTAATGCATTGTATTCAAAGGGGTCTTGCGAAAGGGCCGCGCCGAAGATGCATCTGGTTTGGGACCAGAGGGTCGTAGGTTCGAATCCTATCGCTCCGACCAATCACTTTTTGGGTGCCTCGGGAGGCTCTTGAATGGAAGCGCGGATCTACAAGCCGGCCAAGAGCGCCATG
>JBKBRT010000173.1:0-6421 GCA_046291585.1 Hyphomonas sp. | reverse complement strand
TCGCCCGGCGGGCTCAGCTATCTGCGCCTCTGGCCCCATGCGCGCCCGCTGCGCTTTTCCAAACCGCGCCCGGTCCTGCGCTGTCTGAAGGATGTGGCAGAGCCCGCGCGGGTTCTCGCCGGCGCCATCGCCGCCTTCGCGCCTGACCGTGTCAGTCTCAGCCCGATGCCCGCTCGCCAGCCGGCATCTTCACCCCAACAGCTGCCGGCCGCTGCCGCCAGCCTGTCTTGAAGGAGCCACTCCGATGTCTGTCGATGCTGCGCCGCCCACCACTCATAATCACGATACAGCCGCGCCCAAGGCGTTGCTGGCGGCCTGCGCGGCGCTCGTCGTGTTTGCCCTTCTCGGTGTTTCGGTCGTCCGCCTGACAGGCACTACCCACACATCTGACTGGCGCGCCCTGACGGTCGATACGCTCTCCTTCCAGTTTGCGGATGGCGAAGACGGGGTCATCCTCGCCATCGATGCCGATACCGGCGCGGTGGTGCACACCTGGGCCCCGGCCACCGGCGGCTTCGTGCGCACATCGCTGCGCTCCCTGGCGCTGGAGCGCGCCCAGAACGGCTATGGCGCGGGCCCGCCTTTCTCTCTGCATCAAACCCAGAGCGGCGGCTTGATCCTGGAAGACCCCTCGACGGGCCAATGGGTCAGCCTGGATGCGTTCGGCAAGGATAACGTCGCCGAATTTGTCCGCTTGTTCGAAATGGGAAGGGCTGCCAGATGACCTGCCGTAGGCTGACGGTTCCGTGCACGCTCCGGATCGAACATACCTTCGATTCCCTCGAAGCCCATGTCGAGCTGGACGGAGGCGTCCAGCCCGGCATCGGAGACCGTGTGTTCGTCCACGGCGCGCCGGTCTCCGTGCCCTTCGGAGAGCGCCTCGTCCTGCGGCGCGTGGCGACGCTGACGCGCGCAAATTTCCTCGAGCGGGCGATGACGCGCCTGCATGCAATGTTTCTGCTCACCGAACTTTACGAAGTGAGCTTCAGTGATGGGAGGGTCTGATCAATGACCACAATGGACGCAACACTTTCGGCTGAAGAGATGCGCGCCCTTGAAGCGCCGCCACGGGCCTATGACACCAACACGCTGGCCCTCCAGGAAACAATGCTCAGCCCGCGTTTCTACACGACGGATTTTGACGCCATAGACGCAATGGACATTTCGCCTGTCCGGGGTGAATGGGATGAGTTAATCGCCGAAATGGCAGCCGATCCCAACCGCAGCCATTTCAAGCGCACCACAGAATTTGACAATATCCTCGACACCCTCTCGCCGGAACTGCGCACCGAATTTGTCGACTTTCTCGTCAGTTCGCTGACATCGGAATTTTCCGGCTGCGTGCTCTACCGCGAGATAACCCGCCAGGTCAGCAATCCCGATATGGCCGCCCTGTTCAAATATCTCAGCCGGGATGAAGCCCGCCATGCCGGATTCATCAATTTCGTCCTCAAGGATTTCGGCATCGGCGTGGATCTCGGCTTCCTGACGCGCAAGAAGAAATACACCTTCTTCAAGCCCAAATATATTCTCTACTCGGTCTATCTCTCCGAGAAGATCGGCTATGCGCGCTATATCACCATCTTCCGCCAGCTGGAAAAGCATCCGGAGCTGCGCTTCCACCCGATCTTCAAATGGTTCGAGCGCTGGTGCAATGACGAGTTCCGCCATGGCGAGGCGTTCGCCCTCATCATGCGCGCGGACCCCAAACTGCTGAAGGGCGGAAATCTCTACTGGATCCGCTTCTTCCTGCTGGCGGTTTACGCCACGATGTATGTCCGCGACCATCGCCGCCCGGCGTTTCACGCCGCCCTCGGCGTCGACCCGACAGAGTATGACTACAAAGTCTTTGAGCTGACCAATGTGATTGCCCGCCAGGTATTTCCTGTTGAGCTCAACATCGACGCCCCGGCTTTCCGCAACGGTCTGGAGCGCCTGCGCCGGATATCCGAGAAAATGGAAGACATGAAAGGCGGCGGCGTTCTCTCCTGGCTGCGCCACAAGGGCTTCGCGCTGGCTGCCGGCTGGACCTTTGCCCGGCTCTATTTCCTGCCCGTCCGCAAGAACACGCTGCCGGACAAAGTCCGCCTGCAGCCGGTCTGGTAGGGCAGGGATGACGGACTATCTGCCTCCGGTCCTGTTTGCCGCGCTCGCCTGGTGGCTCAGCACAGGCGCGATCTTTTTCCTGATCGGCCTGCCGCGGCGCACGCATGTCTGGACAGCGCTGGGCGCCACCGCGCTGCTGGCGGTGGCAACCCTTCTGGTGATCTCCCTGCGCCAGCAGACCAGCGTCCTGGCGGCTTATGCCGGCTTCGGCGCCGGATTGATGCTGTGGGCCTGGCATGAAGTGATGTTCCTGACGGGCTTCCTCACCGGCTCCTCCCGCGCGGCCTGTCCCGAGGGTCTGACCGGCTACACCCGCTTCCGCGCGGCCCTTGCCACGGTCCTCCATCATGAGCTCGCCATTGCCGCGCACGCCGTCATCCTCGGCGCGATCAGCTGGGGCGCCGGCAACCAGTTCGCCTTCTGGACCTTCCTCATCCTCTGGGCGGCGCGCATCTGCGCCAAACTCGTCGTCTTCTCGGGCGCCCCGAATATGGTGGATCAGTTCATGCCCCGGCATCTGGACTATCTGAAAACCTATTTCAGCCGCCGCACACCCGGCAGCATCTTCGTCCTGGCGATCATCATCATCACCAGCCTGTCGGTCTGGATGGCGCTCAAGGCGTTCGGCCATGTGCCCGGCAGTTTTGAATCGGCCGGCTTCCTGCTGCTGACCGCGATTACTGTACTTGCCCTGATCGAACACTGGGCACTTGTTCTGCCTTTGCGGGACCCATCGCTGTGGGGGTGGGCCATTAAGCCCTCCGTTCACGAACACACACACTCAAAAAACAAAGACAAGTGGAGGGGTTGACCCATGGATTTCGAAGCACATTTCCAAAGTGAGCTTGAGGAGCTGAGGCAGGAAGGCAATTACCGCGTCTTCGCCAATATCGAACGCGAGAAGGGGGCTTTCCCCAAGGCAATCTTCCGGGGCGAGCGGGGCGAAGAGCCCGTCAAGGTCTGGTGCTCGAACGATTATCTCGGCATGGGCCAGCATCCCGAAGTGCTTTCCGCAATGCATGAAGTTCTGGAATCCTGCGGCGCCGGCGCCGGGGGCACACGGAACATCTCCGGCACCAATCATTATCATGTCCTGCTGGAACAGGAACTTGCCGATCTTCATGGCAAGGAGGCCGCGCTCCTCTTCACCTCCGGTTATGTGTCAAACTGGGCGACGCTGGGCACGCTCGGGGCCAAGATCCCCGGCCTCGTCATCCTGTCGGACGCGCTCAACCACGCGTCGATGATCGAAGGCATCCGTCACAGCCGCGCGCCCTGCAAGGTCTTCCGCCACAATGACCCCGAGGATCTGCGCCGCAAGCTCGATGCGCTGGACCCGGACGTTCCCAAAATGATCGCCTTCGAGAGCGTGTATTCCATGGACGGGGACATCGCCCCGATCGCGGAGTTCTGCGACATCGCCGAGGAATACGGCGCCATGACCTATCTCGATGAGGTTCATGCCGTCGGCCTCTATGGCGCGCGCGGGGGCGGGGTCGCCGAGCGCGAAGGCCTGATGGACCGCATCACCATCATCGAAGGCACACTCGGCAAGGCCTTCGGCGTTGTCGGCGGATACATCACCGGCTCTGCCGCGATGGTGGACTTTGTCCGCAGCTTTGCCTCCGGCTTCATCTTCACCACAGCGCTGCCGCCCCATATTGCCGCAGGCGCCCAGGCTTCCATCCGCCATCTGAAGATATCGAACTGGGAAAGACTGCAGCAGCAGGACCGTGTCCGGAAAGTACGGACCCGTCTGCGCGAGATCGGCATTCCGACGCTGGAGAATCCGAGCCACATCGTTCCGGTGATGGTGGGCGATCCGGTCAAGTGCAAGATGATTTCCGACTGGCTGATGGAGCGCTATGGCATCTATGTTCAGCCGATCAACTATCCCACGGTGCCCAAGGGCACAGAGCGTCTGCGCATCACGCCGTCACCGGTCCATACAGACGCTGACATCGAGGAACTCGTCCAGGCCCTGTCAGAGCTCTGGTCGCATTGCGCGCTCGCCCGCGCCGTGGCCTGACCGGCCCCAAAGGACAGGTAAATCCCGCCCCGACACACCCAAAAGCCCGCAGCTATGCCTGCGGGCTTTTCGCGGTCTAGCGATCAAACAGTTTCGAGACGCTCTCTTCATTGGCAATCCGGCGGATCGCCTCGCCCAGCAGCGGCGAAATCGGCAGCACACGGATGCTTTTGGATTTCAGCGCCTCTTCAGAGGGCTGGATCGTGTCGGTCATCACCAGCTCATCGAGCACCGATTTTTCGATCCGCTCCACTGCCGAGCCGGAGAGCACCCCATGTGTCACGTAGGCCGAGACCGAGCTTGCCCCATGTTCCTTCAGCGCGGCGGCGGCGTTGGCCAGCGTGCCGCCGCTATCGCACATGTCATCCAGCATGATGCAGCGCGCCCCGCTGACATCGCCGATAATGTTCATCACTTCGGATTTGCCCGCTTCGGGACGGCGCTTGTCGACAATCGCCAGATCGGCGTCATCCAGCCGCTTGGCCAGCGAGCGCGCGCGCACCACGCCGCCCACATCCGGGGAAACGACAATGATCTTTTCCTTGCCGTAGCGGTCCTTGATATCGTCCACCATCACCGGCCCGCCAAACAGATTGTCGGTCGGAATATCGAAAAAGCCCTGGATCTGCCCGGCATGCAGGTCAACCGTCAGAACCCGGTCAGCCCCGGCGGTCGAGATCAGGTTTGCCACCAGCTTGGCTGAGATCGGCGTGCGGCCATCGGTTTTGCGGTCCTGGCGGGCATAGCCGAAATACGGGATCACTGCCGTGATGCGCCGCGCCGAGGCGCGCCGCAGCGCGTCCATCATGATCAGCAGCTGCATCAGATTGTCATTGGCCGGGTAGGAGGTCGACTGGATGACGAACACGTCTTCCCCACGCACATTCTCGTCAATGCGGACGAAAATTTCCTGATCGGCGAAAGTTTTCACCTCAGAGCGGGTCAGCCGCATATCGAGATAATCGGCAATGGCGTCAGACAAAGGCCGGTTTGCGTTGCAGGAAATCAGCTTCATGGGGTGCGCTCTCTCGTGGCCGGCCGGGTTCGCGACGCTTTTGTAACACGCAGCCGCGAGTCGCAAGCCACAGGATTCTGGAATCGGCGCATTTACCGCGTCAGCACGATTCCCGAGGCGTTGCGGCCATAGTCGGGTTCCCCGCGCAGATTGCGGCGGCGGTTGGAGAAATAGGTGTCCTCCATCGCGCAGGTGTCATGGCCAAGATTGAACACCTCGCCCGCCCCGGCGCGGCCGAGTTGGCGCGCGCAGAAACCGGGCAGGTCAAAGTGAAACCGGTCGCCCTTGCCGGGGATGAAGAGGTCGTCGCTGGCCCCGTCCTGCGCCAGGAAGGCTTCGCGGAACTCCGGCCCCACCTCATAGCTCGCCTGCTGGATGGTCGGGCCAATGGCTGCCCGGATACGCTCGCGCTTTGCGCCCAGCCGCTCCATCGCCGCCAGGGTCTCCACCAGGACGCCGCCGATGGCGCCTTTCCAGCCGGCATGCGCGGCCCCGATCACACCCGATTCTGAGTCTGAAAAAAGGACCGGGGTGCAGTCTGCCGAGAGGATGCAGAGGCCTATCCCCGGCCGATCGGTCACCATCGCGTCGGCCTCGGGCCGCTCGCTCCAGGGCGCGGTGACCATCACCACGTCCGGCGAGTGCACCTGATAACAGGAAAGCAGCCACTTTGCGTCCAAGGCAGCCGCAATCCGCGCCCGGTTTTCCGCAATATTCCGCGCCGCGTCGCCCGAGCCCTCGCCCGAATTCAGGCTCTCATAAATCCCGCCTGAAACCCCGCCTCTTCGCCCGAAGAAACCATGGGATAGCCCGGAAATACCGGAGAACAGGGGGGCGGTGGCAAAGGGCGGATGCATGCCCACAGTGCTGCCGGGCGCGGCTGCCGGCGTCAAGACCCGGCAAGACCCGCCCGCAGGCCCGTCAAAACATGCCGCTTCGGCATAGGCAAAACGCCGCTTGTCTGCTACGTGCGCGCCAAACCCACCAGACAGCGCCCGTTTTTCCTCCCGAACGCCGCCCGCCGGAAAGCCTGACCCTATGACCACGCACCTCGAAAAGATGCGCAACATTGCCATCATCGCCCACGTTGACCATGGCAAGACCACGCTCGTTGACGAACTCCTGAAACAGTCCGGAACTTTCCGCGCCAACGAAAAGACGGCTGAGCGGATGATGGACTCCAACGATCTGGAGAAAGAGCGGGGCATCACCATCCTCGCCAAGACCACCTCGGTCGAGTGGAACGGCTACCGCATCAACATCGTCGACAC
>JBKBRT010000172.1:0-6456 GCA_046291585.1 Hyphomonas sp. | reverse complement strand
AGCTCGGTCACCAGCTGGGTGTTGAGCGCATTGAGCTGCTCGGGACGGTTCATCGTGATGCGCAGGACGCCGTCCTTCTGCTCGAGGATGAGCGCTTCGTGGGTCTTGGTCATAACTCGTGTCTCCCTTACCGGCTGGTGTCCGGAAAAGGATTGAACCGCGTGGGCAGGCCGCCGTCCAGTCCGGACGCCGGGGAATGCAGAGGGGTCAGAAGCGCGTTGTGGTCGAGAAACGGAAGCTTTCCGTGCGGTCATAATCTTCTGACTTCAGGGCCTGTGAGAAATCAAAGCGCAGCGGGCCGAAGGGAGAATCCCACATCAGGCTGATGCCGGTGGCCGCCCTGAGCGCGGCGTCTGTCTCTGTGTACTGAATGGCGTTGTAGCCGGTAGAGGCGTCTGTGTAGGAGATCGGCGCAACGATATCCTGATCATAGAGACTTCCCAATCCGCCGGCGTCCACAAAGAAAGCACTCTTGATGCCGTATTCTTCCGGTACGAAGTTTGGCAGGGTGAGCTCGAATGTGCCCTGATAGTAGAAGTTCCCGCCGAGTGACGAGCCACGCTCCAGCCGGACTTCTTCGCCCGTATCCGGATCATAATAGCGTACAATCTGGCGCGGACCGATGCCGGCCACATCGAAGCCGCGGAAGGACGAGCCGCCCCGGAAGAAGCGGTTATTGATGCGCACGGTCATGTCATCGCCCCAGGGCTGGACGTGACCGGCGGAGAGGCGCAACGACGCGCGCACGGATGGCAGGAGGCCGTAATAGCCCGTCGCGCTGGCCTCGGTGCGCAGGGTCTGCACGTCCCCTCCCAGACCGGCAAGATCCTGGCTGAACTGCATGTCGAGGCCGCGCGTCGGTTCAATCGGGTCATTGGTGCCATTCCAGTTCAGCGAATAGCCAATGATCGACGAAATGCCTTCGGTTTCGCTGGTGCAGCTGGAACTGCGGAAGCGGTATCGGACATCGCAGACGTCCACCACCTGCTGGGACGGTTCGGTTATATCCGAGGGCAGAGGCTGACGGACGGTGCCATCCGCGTCACGGATGGTGGAGGCGACCAGATTGCCCTGATTGTCAATGACGATGTTCTGGTTGGTGATATCGACACTGTCATACTGCAGGCGGTATCTCAGACCCATCTGTGTACGGTCGGCGATCGGGAAGGCCGCATTGAGGCCTGCGCCAACAGATGTGGACTCATAAGACGACACATCTGTGTAGTCGTAGCGGGACAGCCAGCCCATCAGCCCTGCCGACATCGTGCGGTCCAGAAAACGCGGCTCTGTGAACCGGAGCGAGGCTATCTGCTGGCGATTGCTGACAGAAACATCGGCCCCGGCTGACCGGCCCGTTCCCATCAGGTTGTTCTGGGACATCCCGACATCAAACAGGAAGCCGTCGCTCGATGAGAACCCTGCCGCGAAGGTCAGCTCGCCGGTCGACTGCTCATTCACGGTATAGGTGACTTCTGTCCTGTCCGGTCCGCTGCCGGGTGTTTCTTCAACGGTCACGTCCTTGAAGAAGCCGAGCGCGCGTATCCGGTTGCGCGATCGGTCGATCAGTACCCGGTTGAAGGCGTCGCCATCGGCAATACGCAGTTCACGGCGGATCACGCGGTCCAGCGTCTGGGTGTTTCCGACGATATTCACCCGTTCGATATAGACGCGCGGCCCCTCATCCACGACAAAGGTAATGTCGACACGCCGGGTCTCCGGGTCCGCGTTCACGATGGGCCGGATGTCGACGAAGGCATAGCCCGCCACGCCGGCTGCGTAGGTCAGGGAATCGATGGTGGTTTCGATCATCTTGCCTTTGAAGGGCGCGCCATTGCTCATCGGAACAAGCGCCTGAAGGGCGCCGGCATCGAGCTTGGCGAGGGATGTTTCGACCTTGATCTCTCCGAACTCATACGGGACGCCCTCGTCCACCGTATAGGTGATGAAGAAGTCATTCTTGCCGGGCGCCATCTCGGCAACAGCTGAGGCAATCCGGAAATCGTAATACCCCTTGTCGAGATAAAACTCGCGCAGCCTTTCCCGGTCATATTCGAGACGGGAGGCGTCGTAATTGTCATTCGAGCTGAAGAAGCGCCACAGCCGGGACTGTTTGGTGACGATCTCGGTGCGCAGGCGCGCGTCAGAAAATTCCCTGTTGCCGATAAAGTTGATGCCGCGGACGCCGGAGGTTGGGCCTTCCTCGATGACGAAGACGACATCCACGCGGTTTTGGGAGAGCGTCCTGTATTCCGGCTTGATACGGACGGAAAACCGGCCCGAACGCCGATAGAGTTCCAAGATGCGGTTAACGTCGGCGCTGACGCGGGCCGCGGTGAAAGGGCTTCGCGCGGCGATCTGGATCTCTTCGCGCAGCTTGTCTTCCTTCAGGGCCTTGTTGCCCTCAAACGAGATGCGGTTGACGATCGGGTTTTCCACAACGCGGATGACGACATCATCTCCGCGCCGGTCGATGGCGACATCGGCGAAGAGCCCCGTTGCGAACAGGGTCTTCAGGGAGAGGTCGATCCGCTCGGCATTGAACCGGTCTCCGGCCTCGAACAGAAGATAAGACTGGATGGTGCGCGTTTCGATGCGCTGGTTGCCCTCAACGAGGATCGAGCGCACGGAGCCTTCGAGCTGTTCCGTCTGCGCCTGGGCGGCAGAGACGCCGGGCAGCTGCAGAGCTGCACCCATTCCGACAGATAGGAAAAAGGATAGGCGGCAAAGCGCCGTCAGGCTCAAAAGCTTGTGTTTCACGGGCGGTCAGTTCCTGGCTGGAGGCGTTGCCGGCATGTCCGGAGACCGGGTTCGCCGGGCGGTCGCCTGTGCATATCCTGCCAGAGCTGGCCTGCTTTTGCCGCCGATGCGCCAGACTGTGACCGGGCGCCACAATCTGGCGAGTACCGGGCTACACCTCGCTCAGCGGGAGGGTGACCCTGGCGCGGAAACCCCCTTCTGCGCGGTTTTCCAACTCGATCCGTCCGCCATGAGCGTTGACGATGTTGCGGGCAATATGAAGGCCGAGGCCATGGCCGCCGGTTTCCGAATTTCTCGATTTTTCAAGGCGAACCAGAGGTTCGAAAACCGATCCCATATCCTCTTCCGGAATCCCGGGGCCATCATCGTCGATGATCACGGCGCAGTCTGCCCCGCGGTTTTCAAGCCGGATGCGGGCCCTCTCCCCATAGCGCACGGCGTTGACCATAATATTTCGTAAGGCGCGCGTCAGGTCTTCAGGCCAGGCGCGGACAAGGAGGCGTTCTTCGGCGTCTTCACAGCTGACGGGCATGCCGATGTCACGCAGATCTTCACACAGACTTTCCACCAGTGCGCCGAGGTCGGTCAGCAGCTTTTCATCTGTCCGCAGACTGGTCGTGCCCGCCTGCAGCGCGGCTTCGGTCAGGCTCTGGAGCTCATCGAGCGCGCGTTCCATCTTCTCGCGCTCGGTATCATCTTCAATCATCGCGGCGCGGATGCGCATGGCCGTGAGCGGCGTGCGCAGGTCGTGCCCGATGGCCACGAGCACGTCTTTCTGGGACTGCAGGATCGCTTCCAGACGTGTCGCCATGGTATTGAACGCCTCCATGACCTTGCGCAGGTCACGGGGCCCCGACACCGGCAGGGGCGAGTGCCGCTCGCCGCGCCCGAGCGCCGTGGAGGCCCGGGCGAGATCTTCCAGCGGACGATAAATCCACCGCGCCGCGAGGGCCGCCGCTATGGCGACGCAGAGCAGCGACAGCGACAGCACAAAGATGAAAGGCTGGATCGGCGGACCGTTATCGGCGCCCGCGCTTGCCAGAACATTGACCCACTGACCCGGCGCGTACTCCACCGAAATGTTGAGCAGTCTGGAGGGAAATCGCATTCGGTCGAACATGATCCGGGGCCCCTGTTCAGAGCCGGGCGGGCCCAGTCCGGGGCCGTCCCCGGGCCGGGGCGGCAGAGACGGCCGCATCGGGCCCTGAAGGGTGGCGCCGTCTGCGAACCCGGGATCATCGCCCGGAGGCGGGCGCGGGAACCGCATGGGCGGGCCGGTGTGGCCTCCACTGACCCGAAATGCGGAAACACTTCCCATGGTTCCGCCCGACGCTTCCCATCGGCGTTTCACTTCCGCGCCGATGACATCGTCGGGACCGGCCAGGGCACGTTGCTCGCGGCGAACAAACAGGACATTGGCATGGCTGGCGGCGGCCTCGGCGAAAGCCTCTTCGCCCGGCTGCTGGCTGGCAAGTTCCAGCATATCGAGCGCTACGTCGACCTGCGCGGATCGCTGCATGGCGATGAAGACGTTCTCGGCGATCAGCTTGAAGCTGATGATCGCAATCAGCTGGGCCACGATGAGTGCGGCGACCACGATCAGGATCGACCGCGTCAGCAGCGTATCGGCAAACAAGCGTTTCACAGGCGGCGCACTTCGGCGTCGAGCATATAGCCGCCTCCCCAGACGGTTGTGATGATCTTGGGCTCGCGGGCATCAATCTCGATCTTGCGGCGGAAGCGGCTGATCTGGCTGTCCACACTGCGGTCGAACACATCGGAATCGCTGATGCGGGTCAGGTCGAGGATCCGTTCGCGCGAGAGTACCACGCGCGGATTCTTCAGGAACACAAGCAGCAGCTGGAACTCTGTGGCGCTCAGCGGGACCACGATGCCATCATCGCGGCGCAGGCGGCGTTTGGGGATGTCGAGCACCCAGCGGTCAAACTCGAAGAACTGCTTGCCCTCATCTCCCGACTGGACGCTCATGCTGGTCTCCAGCCGGCGCAGAACGGCGCGCACGCGGGCGAGCAGCTCACGGGGATGGAAGGGCTTGGCGACATAGTCGTCCGCCCCGATCTCAAGGCCGATGATGCGGTCGATCTCTTCGGATTTGGCGCTGACGAGAATGATCGGGATGGTCTTGAGCTCGGCGATGCTGCGGCAGAGGCTGAGGCCGTCTTCGCCGGGCATCATGATGTCGAGGATGACCAGATCCGGCGCGCGGTCATGGATCTTCCGGCGCGCGGCGACGGCGTTTTCGGCGACATCCGCGTCAAAGCCCTGCGACTGGAAAAACCGCTTCAGGCTGTCGCGGATGTTCCAGTCATCATCGACGATGAGCAGGCGCGGCAGGTCTGGGGTCGGTTCCGGCGAGGACTGCATTCTGTCTTGGTCTGTGGTTGTGAGCACTTGTCTTATCCCCATTCTTGGTTCCGCCAAAGCTGACATTGGCGGGGGCGAGTTTCAGGTCCAGGATCGTGCTCTGGGTGATGCGCTCGGCATAGTCTTCAAAACGCATGCCGCGCAGCCAGGGCCTTGATCCTGCGAGGAGAACGGGGACGCTGGGCCGCCCGAGGAGGTTGCGGCCGAGGCGGCCTTTCCCGCGCCGGTCCGAAAAAGCGGTGATGGCATAGGTGCCCGGGCGCAGCCCCATGAACACCACAGATTTCTGCCCTTCTGCCGGGTCGATACAGGCGGTCCGGCGCGCCAGGCGGGGCTGCCAGGGGAAGCCGTGACCGGACTCCCAGAGGCAGACGGCAATCCGCCCTCCCGCCCAGCCGCGCTCGGCAAGACGCACAAGGAGGCGCAGCTCCCCCAGCGCGAAAACCTCCGGGGCGAGGGCATGCCCGCCGGCAAAACGTAAGGAACCTCCAGGGGAAGGGTGCATGTCTTGGGCCTGTGATCTGACCCTGCCCTTCTTGCGCCAAGACGTGTCGGGAGTTTGCCGCGGCGGCGCAAAATCATGACATCTGGCAGCCATGCGCAGGACAAAAAGGGACAGATTGGGGTCAATTCGGGACAGATCGGGACACTTCCGGACACCTGTGAAGCCGCCGCGGGACGCCCCGGCGGAGATTACAAAGCGTAAAGCTTGTCAGGCTTTTGCCCGGCCTTGCCGCCCTGCCCACCCGGTTTTGTCACATCGCCACATTCAGGCGGGTTTGTCCGGTTTTGGCGGCACACATTTGCAGCCAGCCAGCGCGTAAGACCGGGGCTCAGACGGAGCCTCTCCCCCAACTCCCCGGCCCTGTCTGAACGTTCCCCTCGGAGGCCTCTCGCCTTTCTGCGTTCCTCTCCCCCCTTGGAGTCAGTCTGGCAGCTTCCCCCCACGCCTCCGAGGGGGACCCCCTGAAATCAAACGGACCGGATTATTGATGCGCCTGTTTCGCAAGCTTCTTATCTTCAGCGTTTCGTCCCTTGCCCTCGCCGCAGGGGCCCGGGCGGCGGAGATCACCACGCAGACTGCCTCCCCGGTGAGAACCTCGACGGCGAATGCGGGTGCAGCCGGCGATCTGACGATTACCGAGAATGGCTCCATCGAAGTGGAGGATATGCCGGGGTTTACGGCCGTCACGGTGGATACGGATCATGACGTGATCATCGACGGGGTGATCCTGATCGAAGAGTCAGACGATACGACAGGCGTCCACATTCTGCCGGGCCTTCAGACCAATCTGACACTGGGAGGCAACATTC
>JBKBRT010000007.1:0-35996 GCA_046291585.1 Hyphomonas sp. | reverse complement strand
CGGTCAGACAGGGCCGCGCGGTCTTCGCCAGCCCAGCCGGCAAACAGGGCCAACTCCAGCGGCATGATCTCTTCGGGCAACGGGCGCATGGCCAGACCGCGCGAGGCGCGGGTGTCGAAACGGTTGAGCGCCTCGGCGGCCGCCGTCAGCCGGGGCCGCATCGGCTCGCCGGATACTTCCGTCAGCAGGCGGGCGGCGGCGGCCAGATCGCTGTCAGGAAGGCCCTCATACGGGGCCAGTTCGGAGATCAGCTGCACATGCTGGGACAGGGCCTCGGCGGTGCCAGATTGCCAGGCCGGCAGCGCGGTGAGGCGCGCCTGCGGATGCCAGACGGGCCGGTTGCCGGCCCAGCCGGCGCCTTCCAGCTCGCGCGCGATCTTGTGAATGGCCACGCCGATACCGGGCACGGCCCAGCCCTGCTCGGCCGGAATGCCGATTGGCCGGTCATTGATGTGGCTGGAGAGAACGACGGCCGCCGGATAGGCACCGACCAGGGCCACCACAGCGCCGATCTTCAGCATACGTTTCAATGCGCGCCAGCCCTTCTGGAAGCCGAGCATGATCGGGCTTGGCTCAGCATAGTCGAGCGAGATGAAGTGCGCCGGGTCTACAGCGGGGGGCGACACATGTTCCTGCTCCTCATACGCCCGAGGGAGTTTGACTGCCGCCGCTGTCGCCATGACTTTACGCCGCTTCTTCTTGGGTGCTGTGGATTTGTCCATCCTGGGCCGTTTATGAAGGTGTTAAACCGCTATTAACAGGCCAGTTGCGCATGAAATTTCAGCAAGCAAGGCAATGTGGTAAATTTGGGCACCACTTTGCCGCCTGCTGTAGTCATTTCAGCAGCAGCAGGTGTCCCGGCCCGCTCGCCAACTCGCCTCTGAAGTCGCCCGAATCCGAACCGCGCCACTCTCAGGAGAATTCGTCTCCCGATACGCATGGCGCGATTCCCCACACAGCCAAAAACCATGCCCACCGCCTGCGGCGCTTTTAAGGCGGCGCTGCGCTCAGGGGACGGGATGAGGCAGGCTGACGGTCGGGCTGACGATCAGGCGCGCCAGAAGCCGACGATCCGGCGCACGTCATCCATGATCGGCGCGGCCACGGCATTGGCGCGTGCGGCGCCCTCCGCGAGGATGCGGTCAAGGCCTGCCTGATCGTCGAGGGTTTCGCGGAATTTCGCCGTGATCGGGGCCAGATGCGCAACGGTCACATCCGCCAGGGCCGGCTTGAACGCGCCAAACCCCTTGCCTTCAAACTCGGCCAAAACGTCTTCAGCGGTGCGCGCCGACAGGGCCGCGAAAATGCCGACCAGGTTTTCCACTTCCGGACGGCCCTTCAGCTCTTCCACCGTACCCGGAATGACGCCGGCATCGGTGGTGGCTTTCTTGATCTTCCTGGAGATCGTGTCGGCATCATCGACGAGGTTGATGCGCGAAAGATCCGAAGGGTCGGATTTCGACATCTTCTTGGTGCCATCCTTGAGGCTCATGATCCGGGCGCCGGGGCCTTTGATCATGGGTTCAGGCTGAGGGAAGAAACCGGGCACATCATATTCGCGGTTGAAGCGCTCGGCGATGTCGCGGCTGAGCTCAAGATGTTGTTTCTGGTCTTCGCCGACGGGCACATGCGTCGCCTTGTAGGCGAGGATGTCGGCCGCCTGCAGCACCGGATAGGTGAAGAGGCCCACCGACGCCCGCTCGGCATCCTTGCCGGCCTTGTCCTTGAACTGGGTCATCCGCTCGACCCAGCCCATCCGCGCCACACAGTTGAAGATCCAGGCGAGTTCCACATGCGCGGGCACCGATGACTGCGCAAAGATGATGGATTTGGCGGGATCAACGCCCGCCGCGATGAAGGCGGCGGCAATCTGACGGGTGGTCGAAATCAGCGCGCCCTTCTCGATGGGCATGGTGATGGCGTGCAGGTCCACGACGCTGAAAATGCAGTCATGGCCTTCGCGTTGCAGGTCAGCGAACTTCTTCAGCGCCCCGAGATAATTCCCGAGGTGAAGATTGCCGGTTGGCTGGACGCCGGAGAAAACGCGTTGCGGGCCGGTATAGGCGGAGGTCGAATCAGTCATGGGCAGGGCCTGTAGCGCGTTTGATCAGCGCCGCAAAGCCTGCCGGATGTCGCGAAGACGCACCGCCCCGGTCAGGAAGGCGGCGACGGTGTAGATCACGCCGCCTGCAAGCACGATCATGGCGGCCGCCAGCTCCTTGGATCCGGCGAAAACGCCATGGATGGCAGGCAGTTGCCAGAGCATGAGCCAGATCGCCGCCGACAGGATCAGGCTCGCCAGAAGCGCCCGGATGAAGCCGGACACCGCGCGCGGGCCGGGCGTGTACCAGCCGCGCCGGGCAAGCGTCACCGCCAGCAGGAGCGCATTGACCCAGGAGGCCGTGCTGGTGGCGATGGCGAGGCCGGTAAAGCCCATCTGGCCTGATTGCTTCAGCCAGAAAAAGAGCCCTGCTCCCAGCAGCGTGTTGATGACGACCGAAACGAGCGCAAAGCGCATCGGCGTCTTGGTGTCTTCCCGCGCAAAGAAAGGCGGGGCGAGCACCTTGATCAACACGAATGCGGGCACGCCCCAGGCAAAATGAAAGAGGGCTGCGCCCGCCGCGACCCCGTCTGAGGGCAGGAACGCGCCCCGCACGAAGAAGGCGTCAATGAGGAACACCGGCGCGACCATCAGGGCGGCCGCCGCCGGCAGCGTCAGCGCCATGGCAAGGCCGAGGCCTTCATCCATGGTGGCGCTGCCCGCTGCGCCGTCCCCTGCCCGCGCCGCGCGGCTGAGGCGCGGGAGGATGGCGACGCCCACCGCCACGCCGACGAGGCCGAGCGGCAGCTGGTAAAGCCGGTCAGCAGCATAGAGCCAGCTCTTGGCGCTGATCTCAAAGCTTGCCAGCGACTGGCTGACGATGATGTTGATCTGGGTGCCCGAGGCGGCAATCGTGCCGGGCACGGCCAGCAGCAGCACTTTCTTCACGGCCGGGGTAAGACGCGGCCAGCCGAGGAGAGAGAGGCGGACTTTCTGGCGGCTGACGCCCCACCAGAGGAGCGCGGCCTGAAGGAACCCGGCGACGCAGAAGGCGATGGCCGCGTACTGCGTCGTCATGATGGGCGTGGTGCCCAGAAGGCCCGCCGGGATGAGGCAGAGATTGAGCACGGTCGGCGCGCCCGCTGAGAGGATGAACCGCTCGGCCGAGTTCAGCACCCCCGAAAGCAGCGCGCCGATGGCCATGAAGGTGAGGTAGGGCATGGTGATGCGCGTCAGCAGCACGGCGAGATTGTAGTGCTCGGGATCATCCGCCTGGCCGCCATGGATGACCAGCAACACCCAGGGCATGAATATCTGGGCGAGGATGGTGAGGGCCGCCGTCATCGCGAAGAGGACGCGCAGGGCGTCCTGGGCAACCTGCTGGGCTGCTTCCGGGCCCTCTGCCTCCAGCGTGCGGGCATAGGAGGGCACGAAGGCTGAGGCGAACGCGCCCTCGGCAAAGATGCGCCGGAAGAGATTTGGAAATTGCTGGGCTGTGGCCCAGGCGTCGCCCACGGGGCCAGCCCCGATCTTCGCGGCAAGGATCACGTCCCGCGCGAGGCCAAGGATGCGGCTCGCCAGGGTCAGCGAGGCCTGAACGGCAGTGTTGCGGGCGAGGCTCATGGATACCCCGGTTGAACCAATTCTCAGAAGCTGTCCACGGCGCGCGAGCGTTTGAGCTTGCGGGCCGGGGTGTGCGGGCCTTCAGGTTCCTCGCGCGAAAGTACGGCGAAAAGACGTTCCCGGAGGGCTTCTTTGCGGGCTTTGGAGATCTTCCCCGAGGGGCTGCCGGGCTTCACATAGAACGCATCGAACACCCGCTCCCCATAAGAGCCGACATGGGCCGAATGGATCGAGAGCTTCATATCAGCAAGCACTTCGGCCACTTCATGCAGCAGGCCGGGCCGGTCGCGCGCGGCGACATCGATAACGGTGTAGTCGATCGACACTTCTTCATGGATCTGGACGGAGGGCTGAACCAGGAAAGCCGCTTCCCGCCGCCCGGCGCGGGATTTGACGGCACCGCTGGGCACCTTCCCGCCCAGCGCGCCGAGGATCGCCTGCTCCAGCTTTGCAAGGCGCGGCCCGTCGCCCTCGCCATAGGGCAGGCCGCGGGCGTCCTGCAGCATGAACACGTCAACGATCCGGCCGCCTTTTGAGGTGAAGACCTGCGCGGCCACGATGTTTGCGCCCAGACGCGCCAGCGTGCCGGCCAGATCAGCGAAGAGGCCTGTGCGGTCCTTGCCCGAGACGAGCAAGGCGACAGCGCCGCCCTCGGGCGCCATGCGGGAGGTGACGACGTCTCCGCCCTTGGCGAGCGCTGCGGCATGCCAGGCGATGTCGTCAGGATCAAACCCTGTCCAGTAAGCTGTTTCCAGTTCCAGCAGCAGGGACGGCACGGCGCCGATCCGCTCGACCAGGGCTTCGCGGCGCATCTCGGCGCGGCGCTCCAGCTCTGACAGGACGGCGGCTTCATCGGTACGCCCCCCCCGCAGGGCGGCGGCGGTGTTGTGGTAGAGATCAGCCAGCAGCTGACCCTTCCAGGCGTTCCAGACGGCCGGGCCGACCGCTTTGATGTCCGCCACCGTGAGGATGTAGAGGAGGCGCAGCCGCTCCAGCGAGCCGACAAGGCGGGCAAAGGTCGCCACGGTGCGCGGGTCGCCGATATCCCGCTTCTGGGCGGTCTCGCTCATTTCCAGGTGATGGCCGACCAGCCAGACAACCAGATCGGTTTCTTCACCGGGAAGGCCGAGGCGCTCGCAGGCGCGGCGCGAGGTGCGCATCCCTGCTTCCTGCTGGTCGCCCTTGCCCTTGCCAGTGTCATGCAGGAGCATGGCCAGATAGAGCGCGCGGCGGTTTTCCACCTGCCCGAAAAGCTCAGTGGCCAGAGGGGCCGTATTGCCCCGGGCATATTCCAGGTCTGCAATCGTCTCGACCGCGCGCAGGGTGTGCTCATCCACCGTATAATGATGATACATGTTGAACTGCGTCTGCGCGACGATGGAGCCAAACTCGGGAATGGCGCGGCCCAGAACGCCGGCCTCATTCATGCGCCGCAGGATCGGCCCGGGCTCCTTGCCGCCGAGGATCGCGTCGAGAATGAGGCCTCTCGCGTCTCCGGTTTCGCGCACTGTCTCATTCAGGCCCCTGAGGTTTCGGGTCAGGGCTGTCAGCGCGGAGGGGTGAATGTCTTTCTGCTCGCGCCGGGCAATCGTGAAGAGGCGGATCATGTTCAGGGGATCGTCCGACATCACCTTGTCTTCGGTGATGTTGATCCGGCCTGCCTCGATCAGGAAGCCTGCTTCATCCAGCGGCTGAGGTGGGCGCGAGGGCAGGAAGCGGCGCAGGCCTTCCGGCTTTTTCTTGTGATCGGCTTCAAGTTTGGCCGCGAGGATGCGCGTCAGCCCGCCGACATCCTTGGCCACCAGGAAATAGCGCTTCATGAAGCGCTCCACCCCCTGCTGCCCTTCCCGGTCGCGATAGCCCATACGGGAGGCAATCTCGGGCTGGAGGTCAAAACTCAACCGGTCTTCGGCGCGGCCGGTCACAAAGTGCATGTGGCACCGCACCGTCCAGAGAAAGCGTGCCGCGCGGATGAAGATGGCATATTCCTGATCCGTGAACGGACCAGCCTTCATGACATCTTCCAGCGTGCGGCCGCCATACATGTGCTTGACGATCCAGTAGAGCGTCTGCAGATCGCGCAGCCCGCCCTTGCCATCTTTCACATTGGGCTCGACGACATATCGCGCGTCGCCCATCCGTGTGTGGCGGGAATCGCGCTCGGCCAGCTTGTCGGCAATGAACTGCGCGTCCTTGCCCTTGATCGCGTCTTTCTGAAACAGCGCCATCATGTCATTGGCAAGCAGCTCATCGCCGCAGATGAATCGGGCGTCCAGCAGACTTGTCTTGATCGTGACGTCTTCTGCAGCAAGTTTGACGCAATCGAGCGGTGTACGGAACGCGTTACCGACCTTGAGCCCCATGTCCCAGAGGGCATAGAGCATGTATTCGATCACGCTCTCGGTGTGCGGGCTCGCCTTGTAGGCGCGCAGGAAGAGGAGGTCGGTATCCGAAGACGGCGCCATGACGCTGCGGCCATAACCGCCGGTGGCGAGGATCGCGAGGCGTTCGGCCTCGGTCGGGTTGGAGGCGCGATGAACGTGGGTCACCGTGAAATCATAGAGCGCGTGAATAACCTGATCCTGCACCGCCGCGAGAAGGCGGGCCGTATCCAGCCCGTCTGCGCCCTGCTGCAGGCGCTCCTGCGCAATCAGGCGGCCCCGGAACATGGCGCCGTGAAGCAGGTTCAGCGCGGATTTCCGGGCGGCGGCATCATTGCCGATATTGTCGAGCGCAGCCGCTGTCAGCTTCACCCGCAGGGCGCGGCCATCAATGATATCGGCAATGCGCCACTTGCCCGGCCGGCGGGCGGCGGGCGGACGGGCAGAGGAAACGAGGGTCGGCGGCGGTTTGCTGGGAGAGGTCATGCGGGGCGCAACATAGCAGGTTTGCCGGGTTCGGCTATCGCCCTCTGCTTAACCCACAATCGTATGCACTGTGTTGTACCATAACGGGGAATTGGCGAGATCTATGAAGTTGCGCTCGTCTTCCAGAAGCTCGCGTGCCGCCTCGGCAACGCCGGAGGCCTGACCGTTCGCGCGCATCGCCTCTTCGCTTTCGAACCAGATCTCGGCGATGCCGTCATACGGTTCGGATGCTTCGCGGGAGGCGCGGGCAGCCTCGCTCATGGCGTCAAATCCGCCATGGACCTGTTCATATCTGACGATGCCGAGGGTTTTCGCCCGGGCGGCTACCAGCGGGGCATGGGTGTCCCGCCAGTAGCGCTGAAATTCCTCGCGGCTGAGGTGAGGCAGGCGGCGAAGGCAGAATGTCAGCTTGATCATCGCTTGCCCCTCCCGGCTCAGAGCAGGTCGCCGCCGGCCGCGGCGGCCGTGGTGCCATCTTTCTTGAACGCGCGGATGACGTTCTTACCGGTGATCCACTTGTGGACCTCGTCCGGCCCGTCCACGAGACGCTGAGAGCGGATATGGGTGTACCAGGCCGCCAGCGGGGTATCGAGCGAATAGCCGAGCGCGCCATGAAGCTGGATTGCGGTATCGACGACCTTGTGGACCATGTTGGCGAGGAACACTTTCGCCATGCCGTTTTCCTGGCGGATGTCCATGCCGTTTTCGGCCTTGTAGGCGATATGCATCAGCATCAGGCGGGCAATGTAGATCTGGCTGGCGCATTCGGCGAGCATGAACTGGACGCCCTGGCGATCTTCCAGGCCTTCGCCGAAGGTCGATCGGCTGGTGACAAACTCCGTAGCCAGATCAAGCGCGCGCTGGGCCATAGCCACATTGTGCATCCCGTGACGCAGGCGGCCATAAGCGAGCCGGTGCTGCCCCATCGCAAAGCCCATGCCCTCCCCGCCCAGAAGATTGGCTTCCGGAACGATCAGATTGTCGATCTTCACCTCGGCATGCCCGCCGCCCATTTCGGCGTAGTGGGGCCCATGAACGGCCATCGTCGGGATGTCGCGGAGGATCTGGTAGCCGGGATTGGGCAGCTCAACAATGAAGGTGGAGAATTGCTGGTGGCGCGGGGCGTCCGGATTGGTCTTGGCCATCACCACGGCAATGTCAGCCGCCGTCGCCGCGCTGGAGAACCATTTCTCGCCATTGAGGACATAATTGCCTTTGCCGTCTTTTTCAGCGCGGGTCTGCATGCCGGTGGCGTCGGCGCCGGCGGCTTTCTCCGTCATCGAATAGCAGACGCGTTTTTCGCCGTTGAGGATGGGCTTGAGGTATTTCTCTTTCTGGAAGTCCGTGCCGTGCGCCAGCAGGGTCAGCATCGTCGCATCATCCGGCCCCTGAGAATTCATCGACAGCGCGCCCAGATGGCTGTGGCCGAGTTCCATCTGCACCAGCGCATTGGCCAGAGGGCCAAGGCCCATGCCGCCATGTTCCTTCGGAATGAAGGGCAACCAGAGGCCCTGCGCGCGGGCTTTCTTGCGAAGGTCTGCCAGCACATCCTTGAAGGGCCGGCCACCCGACATCTCGCGCTCGGCCGGAACGCATTCCTCCTGCACCCAGCGGCGGACGCGCTCGCGCACTTCCTTTGCATCTTCGGGAATCGTGAAATCAATGGCCATCGGGCGCTCCTCCTCATTCTTTATGGGGAGAGGCTAACCGTGAAATCGGGGCCTGCACAGATTGTCTTCGCGTCAGCCCGGGCCGTAATCCACCCGCTCAAGGAACAAGCCGTCTGACGGGGCCACCGGTCCGCAGCGGGTGCGGTCTGCCGCTTCCAGGATTTCACGTGCCCATTTCACCGGATGCCGCCCCCGCCCGACCTCCACGAGGCTGCCCACCAGGGAGCGCACCTGACGGTGAATGAAGCTCGGCGCCGAACAGGTGAACTCGATCCGGTCGCCATAGCGGGCCACATCAAGGCGCGTCAGTGTTTTCACCGGGCTCAGAGCCTGGCATTCGGTATCGCGGAAGGTCGTGAAATCATGGGTGCCCACCAGCAGCTGCGCAGCTTCGTGCATTTTGTCGGCGTCGAGCCGTGACGGGACACGCCAGGCAAGACCGCTGTCGAGCGTCAGATGCGCCCTGCGATTGAGCACGATGTAGCGATAGTGACGAGCCGTGGCCGAGAAGCGGGCGTGGAAGGCCTCGTCCACCTTTTCGGCCTTCAGCACGGCGATGGGATGAGGGCGCAGATGGTAGTTCATCGCGTCGGCCACCTTGTTGGGCCGGTCATGGCGCAGGTCTATATGCGCGACCTGGCCGGTGGCGTGCACGCCCGCATCGGTGCGGCCCGCGCCGGTGACCTCAACCGGACCGCCATCGAGCTGAGCCGCAGCGGCTTCCAGCGCGCCCTGCACGGTCTGCAGGCCCGGCAGGCGCATCCAGCCCTGATAGGGGCCGCCATTGTATTCGATGAGGAGCTTGTAACGTGGCATGGCAAGCCCGGTGCCAAAGCCAGCGCCCCGGGTCAACGGGCTTTCAGGCGCCGAAGGCTTTCGGATAGGTCAGCGTGCCGGTTTCCGGGCCGCCCGGCGCCAGCCTGAGCGCCATGAAATGCGGGCCGGACCAGGGGGCGGCGAAGGGTTTGGCGGCGGCCTCGCTGAAGCCGAATTTGGGGTAATAGGTGTCATGGCCCAGAACGAAGACGAGGGTTTCGCCCGCGCCTTCCAAGGCTTTCAAACCAAGCCGGATAAGGCGCGCGCCCACGCCCGTCTTCTGCAACTCTGGCAACACGCTCATGGGGCCGAGCCCCACGCCCACCGGAGCCCTATCGATCCGGACCCGGAAGAATTCGATATGCCCGACAATCTCGATATTGCCTGTCGCAACGAGGGAGAGAACGCTGTCCCCGTCTGCATGCAGCGCGCGCGTGATGTGCCCCTCATCAGCGCCGCCGAATGCAGCCTCATTCACCGCCACGATGGCGTCCAGATATTCCGGGCGGAAAGGGCGTATCCAGATATCCATCAGGTGAAAACGGCACCTTCGGGAATTGGGTTTCCGGCGAGGAAATCACGCGCGCCCAGCGGCTTGCCGCCCGGCTTCTGCAGGCGCTGGAGACGGACAGAGCGCCCGTCACCGCAAGCCACGGCAAGCTTATTGTCAATCAGCGTCCCGGGAGGCGCAACAGTTGCATGATCCGTCAGCTCACTGAGCAGAACCTTGATCCGCACAGGCCCCTGCCCCAGATCGGCTTCACACCATGCGCCGGGCGATGGCGAGAGGCCCCGGATCTGGCAGTCAATCTCGGCCGCCGGCTTCGTCCAGTCTATGCGCTGGTCTTCGGCGGTGATCTTCTGGGCATAGGTCATGCCCTCTTCCGATTGGGCCGCAGGCTTGAGGCTGCCTTCGGCGAGGCCCGCCAAGGCGCGCGGCGCCAGTTCTGCGGCAAGAACGGCGAGCCGGTCATGCAGTGTACCGGCAGTGTCCTGCGGGGTTATTTTTGTACGGACAGACGCAATGACAGGGCCGGTGTCGAGGCCCGCTTCCATCATCATGGCGTCCACGCCCGTTTCTGTGTCGCCCGCCATGATGGCGCGCTGGATGGGCGCGGCGCCCCGCCAGCGCGGCAGGATGGAGGCGTGCATGTTGAGGCAGCCCAGGCGCGGGGCGTCGAGCACCGCCTGCGGCAGGATGAGGCCATAGGCGACCACCACCGCCGCATCGAGGTTCAGCGCAGCAAAGGCGGCCTGCTCTTCGGCTTTTTTCAGGGATTTCGGCGTGCGCACCTGAAGCCCGCGCGCCTCCGCGAACGCGTGCACCGGCGTTGGCGTCAGCTTCTGACCGCGCCCGGAGGGCCGGGGCGGCTGGGAATAGACGCAGGCTATTTCATGCCCGGCTGCGATCAACGCTTCGAGCACGCCGAGCGCGATGCCGGGGCTGCCCATAAAGGCAATGCGGAGGGGGCTTGTCATTGCTCTTGCTCTAGCGATCAGCGGCCAATTAGTACAGCTCGCGGATTATCGAAACAGAATATCAACCCAAAGATGATACAGCCTTAACAACCTAATTGCGCTCGCAGACAACGGAAGATCACAAGATGGACAATTCTGGTGGTTGGGTTGGTGGATTTGTCATTGGCGCCCTTTGCGTCGGATTTGTTTTCAATCCATTCAATTCGGCGCTCCTGAAAGAAGCGAAAAATGCTGAACAGGATGGAAGAACAATCAGCAATGACTTTATGCAGCGTTACTATCCCCGTTCATTTCGCACTGGATCACCAGCGTATTTAGAGCGGGATTTTGAGGCAGGCGCTGATTTCATATGCGATGAAATTATGCATAATTACGGTGCGGACATCTGCGCCGAAAAAGAGATTGGTTGGCGTTAGCCCCAAAATAAAATGTACCGGGAACAGCTTTAACCAAGAGACATTTAGGTGGCGTCTTCGCGGATAGCGCGGATCTTGGCCTTCTTCACCTTGTCGATCGCGCGGTCGCGCTTCAGGCGGGAAAGGTAGTCAATGAACAGCGTGCCTTCGAGGTGATCCATCTCGTGCTGGATGCAGACCGCATAGAGGTCGTCGGCCCATTCGTCGACTTGCTTGCCATCATAGTCCAGATAACGGATTCTGCACCGGGCAGAGCGCTCGACCTGGTCGAAAATATCGGGAACAGAAAGACACCCTTCTTCGTAAGGCTTCTTTTCCTCAATGGTTTCGAGGATTTCCGGGTTCACAAAATAGCGTGGCTGAGGCTCTTCGCCCTCACGGGCGATATCCATGACGATCACGCGCAGCGGTACACCGACTTGAATCGCGGCCAGGCCAATGCCGGGCGCGTCATACATCGTCTCCAGCATGTCATCCATGAGCGCCCGAATCTCATCGGTAACGCCGCCCTCAACGGGCTTGGACACCTGTTTGAGGCGCGGATCGGGGACGGTGAGGATTTCGCGTATAGCCATAACCGTCAGATATGCACCCCATCCGCCAGCGTCAACGGGCGATCACTCAGCGGGGAGCTTCTTGGGCGGCTCCAGCGGCAACTGGCCCGTATCGGGCGTGTTTGCCCGCGCCTCGATGAGTTTGGCCTCCGGCGGCACCTTGCCGGGCGGGGCAATCTGCATGTCCTCGAATTTCCGCAGGGTGGGCATGACGCGCTTGTCGAGCGAGCCGAGCAGGCTGTTATAGTGATCCACCGAGGAATTGATCGACTTTCCAAGCTTCTCCGTATGCCCCAGCAGCACCCCGATGCGGGTGTAAAGTTCGGCTCCGAGCTCTGAAGCGGCCTGGGCGTTCGCATTCATCTCATGCTGGCGCCAGAGATGGGCGACCGTGCGCGCCAGCGCGATCAGCGTTGTCGGTGTGGTGACAATCACGGAGCGGTGCATCGCCTTCTCGATAAGGTCGGGTGCCTGCTCCAGCGCAGCGGCAAAGAAATTCTCGCCCGGAATGAACATCGCAATGTAGTCAAACCGGTTGCCGAGATTTGACTGGTAATCCTTCGATGCCAGCGTGGTGACGTGCCGCTGCACGCTGGTGGCGTGCTGTTTGAGATGGGCGAGGCGCTCTGCCGGGTCGTCGGTATTGGTCGCGGCCATATAGGAGGCGAGCGACACCTTGGAATCGATCACGATCTGGCGGTCGCCCGGCAGGCGGATGATCGCGTCGGGGCGCTGGCGCCCCTCTTCGGTGTCGTCATGCACCTGCTCGCTGAAGTCGCAATGGGCCGAGAGGCCCGCCTGCTCCATGACGTTGCGAAGCGTCATCTCGCCCCAGCGCCCGCCGCCCTTGGGCGCGGTCAGCGCGTTCACCAGCTTGCCGGTTTCGGCTGTGTTGCGATGCAGGCTTTCGCCGATGGCCTTGACCTGTTCGGACAACAGCGACTTATCCTCGATCCGCACTTTCTCAAGCGCTTCGACTTTCTGGCGGAAGGTTTCGAAATTCTCGCCGATGGGTTTCATCAGCTCTTTCAGCTCGCCTTGGGCCCCTTCCCGGTGGCGTTTGAAGGTTTCTTCGGCGCGCTCCAGGAACATCGTATTGGCGCGGGCCAGCACACCCTGGGCGAGCTCCCCGAACTTGCGCTCATCCTCAGCGCTGCGCGCCTCGGCCGCCGCGAGTTTCAGCTGCGCGTCGCGCGCCACGGCGTCGAGTGTCTGCTCGCGCTGACGCAGGCGCGCCAGCTCCTCGCGTTCAAACACTGCGCGCTGGCGCGATTGCCAAAGGTAAACGCCAAGGCCCACCGCCATCAGCAGCAGGCCAACATGGATGAGGTCTAGCGGGAGCGATCCGATAGTGACGACAGGCGGCATCGAGTGTCCTTCAAGTGACCTTAAAGAACATAATCAGAACGCTTACCTGCTGTCTACACCTGTGGGGCGAGCGATGCCCGCGCCACAGGTAAATTTCACAGCCCAGAAATCAAGGGTTAACGCAGCCGCGCCCCATCAACCCTTCACGAAGCCCGCGAGGCGCTTGGTGATGATCTCTTCGGCCTCGGCCATGATCCGGTCGATCAGTTCCTGGCAGGTCGGGATGTCATAGATAAGACCGGCGACCATCCCACACGACCAGGCGCCCGCATCCATCTGCCCGTCGAGCATGATTTTCGGATAGACGCCCGCGACTTCCTCGATGATGTCCTCGAACTTGATGTTGGAACCGAGCTCTTTCTCCTTCTGGAGCAGGCGCTCAACGGCAGGGTTTGTCAGCACACGCTCGGTATTGCGCAGCGGGCGCATGACGAGGCGCGTGTCGAGCTCAGAGGCGGCGACGAGGGCCTGTTTCACATTCTCGTGGACCGGGGCTTCTTTCGTCGCGATGAAGCGCGTGCCCATGTTCATCCCTTCGGCCCCGAGCGCCATCGCGGCGACCAGCGAGCGGCCATCGGCCATGCCGCCCGAAGCGATGAAGGGAATTTCAAGCTCGTCCATCGCGCGCGGCAGAAGGATGAAGTTTGGCACATCGTCTTCGCCCGGGTGGCCGCCGCACTCAAAGCCATCGACCGACACCGCGTCACACCCGATTTTCTGGGCCTTCAGGGCATGGCGAACGGCCGTACATTTGTGGACAACCTTGATGCCGTTATCCTTGAGAACCGGCAGCACCTGAACCGGATTGTTGCCGGCCGTCTCGACGACCTTCACGCCGCCTTCGATGATCGCTTTCACATAGCCGGGATAATCGGGCTGGTTGACCGAGGGAAGGAAGGTGAGGTTCACACCGATCGGCTTGTCGGTCATGTCGCGGCAGCGCGCGATCTCATTGGCAAGATCGGCAGGCGTGCGCTGGGTCAGCGCCGTGATGATGCCAAGGCCGCCCGCATTGGAAACGGCCGCAGCCATTTCCGCAAAGCCGACAAAGTGCATGCCACCCTGCACGATCGGGTGCTTGATGCCGAGCATTTCTGTGATGCGGGTTTTCATTTGCGTGTCCTCCAGACGGCTTGTTCGCTCGCGCCATCCTTGAACATGGGGGCCGCCCGCCGCAAGACTGTCATTGGGGAAAGTGGCGCGCAGGGGCATTTTGCCACCAGCATTGCGAGTGTCACAAAACCGCTCTACCCCAGAGACCTGACGACAGATGGAGCCCCCATGAAACGCGCCCTGCCTCTCCTCTCGCTTGCGATTCTGGCCGCCTGCCAGACCGCGCCGGCCGCTGCGCCTCAACCCGAAACGGTTGCGATGGCGCCGGATGCGCCGGTTGCGGCTGAAGCTGCGCCATCAGCCGGTGAACAATGGCTGCTCGGCTCGGCGGAATCCCGGATCATCATGGTGCAGACCTGGAACGAGATCGCCGCCTATGTCGAAGCTAAAGCCGCCGCGCGCCCCGAGCAGAGCGTCAGCCTCGCGCCCGGCGCCACTGCCGAGGCCCCCGAATATCTTGCTTGCGGGGACCGGCCTTTGGCCGCCGTGTTCGATGCGGACGAAACGCTGATCTGGAATACCGGCTCAACCGGCGCCTTCCGCCGCATGGGACAGGAGTTTGACCCCGCCATTTGGAGCAACTGGGAACGCACCGGCGCGGGCAAGGCAGTTGCCATTCCCGGCGCGCTGGAGAGCCTCTCTCGCATTCGCGCGGCCGGCGTGGAGGTGATCGTCAACACCAACCGCGAAGCAGGTAATGTCGACGGCAACATCGAAACGCTCCGCGCAGCGGGCATCGGTGATTTCGTACACGGATCAACGCTGTTTCTCAAGGGCGACACACCTGGCGGCTCCGCCAAGGATGGCCGGCGTTATGCGATCTCGGAAAACTACTGCGTCATTGCACTGGTCGGCGACCAACTGGGCGATATCGCAGACATCTTCAACGACAAATCCCTGCGACCGGCCGGCCGCGTGGCGCTTTCCGAAGCCCCCGCCTTCGACGCCCTCTGGGGCAAAGGCTGGTTCCTGCTTCCCAATCCCCTGTATGGCCCGTCCATAGACGGCACGATGGATGAGATCTTTCCCCCAGAGACCTTTTGGGAACCCAGCATAAAGGAATAGTGGCATGATCCTCTTCGTACACGGCGTGCCCGATACGCCGCTCCTCTGGGAACCGCTGGTCGCCGCCCTGGGTCTGACGCCGGATGATTACCTCGCGCCTGCCCTTCCCGGCTTCGGAACAGGCAAGCCGCCCGGCTTTGGCAGCACCAAAGATGAATATGCCAGCTGGCTGATTGCTCAGATGGAAGCTGCCGGCGGCCCGGTTCACATCGTCGGGCATGACTGGGGCGCGCTGCTGACCCTGCGCGTCGCCAGCCTGCGCCCTGATCTGGTGAAAAGCTGGTGCGTCACCAACGCCGTGATCGATCCGGAATACTCAGGACACAGAACAGCGCGCATGTGGGCAACGCCTCTGCTGGGCGAATTTGTGATGCTGAACATGCGGAACAAAGCCCGTCTCATCGAGGGGCTTGTCCAGGGCGGCATGCCACGTGAGCTGGCAGAGCTGGAAGCGCCCCATATCGACAAGCAGATGCGCCAGTCGATCCTCAGCCTTTATCGCTCGGCCATCGGCCTGCGTTTCAGCGGGCATTGGGTGGAAGACCTCGCCCATCTGCCCGAGCATGGCCAACTTTTCTGGGGCGAGAACGATCCTTATGTGGAACTGCCCGTAGCGGAGCGCTTCTCGAAACGCCACGACGTGCCGCTGCATGTCGAACGCGGCACCGGCCACTGGGCCTGCCATGACCACGCAGAAAACTTTGCCGAAGTTCTGAACGCCCTTTGGCAAAAGGCCGGCTGAGAAGCCGGCCTCTACCAATCCATCAGGCGGCTTCCTTGCCGCCGATCCCGGCGAGTTCCTGTTTGATCCGCTCCGAGAGCTGACGCACCGTGAACGGCTTGGGCAGGAAAGAGACCGCGCGGTCGTCAAGCTGCTGGGCAAGATCGCGCTCGGCATAGCCGGAGATGAAGATCACCCGGGCATGGCCGAGCTTGTCTTTGGCTTCACGGATCAGCGTGGGTCCATCCATTCCGGGCATCACCACATCAGAGATGATGAGATCGAAAGAACCGGGCATGTCGGTGAGGATCTCAAGTGCTTCCTCGCCATCACAGGCCTCTTCCACCTCATAGCCGCGCTGACGCAGATGTGTCGCTGCAATGGAGCGCACGCCGTCCTCGTCCTCGACAAGCAGGATACGTCCGCGCCCGGACATATCCATAGGGCGCACAACCGCTTTGGCCTGTTCGGCAATGTCGGAAGCTTCCGGAATGTCTTCCGCCGCCAGGGCCGGAAGGTAGATGTAGAAGGTCGTGCCCTTGCCCACCGCCGAGACCGGGCAGACATAGCCGCCCGACTGTTTGATGATCCCATAGACCGTCGCCAGGCCGAGGCCTGTGCCCGATCCCTGCTCCTTGGTGGTGAAGAAAGGCTGGAAGATCTTGTCGAGCAGATCGCGCGGCATGCCGCAGCCATTGTCCTCAACCTCGATCAGCAGATATTCGCCATCCTCAACATAGTTGAAGCCCTTGGCGTGTGCTTCCTTGCCGGTCGACCGCGCTGTGCGGATCGACAGCTTGCCACCATTGCGCTGCGAAATCATCGCGTCGCGGGCATTGGTGGCAAGGTTGATGATTGCGGTTTCAAGCTGATTTTTGTCAGCCTTGATCCAGGGCACATCCCGGCCATGCTTCACGTCAAGCTCCACCCGCTCATCGAGCACCTGACGCAGCAGGATCGAGAATTCCGACAGGAAGTCGGTGACGTTGAAGATTTCCCGTTTGAAGGTCTGCGCCCGGGCATAAGCCAGCAGCATGCGGACGAGTTCACGGGCCCGCGAAGAGAACTCATGGATCGATTGCAGGTACTCATAGGAGGGATCACCCACGGGGTGACGGCTCATCAGCTCTTCATAGTTGAAGATGATGCCCTGCAGGACGTTATTGAAATCATGGGCGACAACGCCGGCAAGCTGGCCGATGGAGCGCATCTTCTCGCCATGGGCGAGGCGCGTTTCCAGAAGGCGCTGCTCGGTGATGTCGATGATATAGGCCACTGACGGCCGGCCCGTGGAATTGAGCGTCACGAACACATTCACATGCCGGGCTTCATCCCCAGCGGTTTTCAGGGCCACCGGCTTGTCGATGGCATCCACCAGCAGGGTTGCCAGCGTATCCTCGCCGTCATCGGACACAAAGAGGTCGGAGAAGCGGTTGCCGGGGGTTGCCCGCCCGCCGGTCATTTCCATCAGCGCACGGTTGGCGTCCAGAATGACGGCGCCGTCAACGCGGTCGCCATCCAGGCGCACAGCCCCGAACGGCGCGTCATCAAACATCGGGTCCCCGTCGGGGCGCGGCGGACGCGAGGCGGCCTGAAGCGCAAAGCGTTCTTCCCCGCCGTTGAGCACCTGCGGGCTCGCCAGAACGATCGTGCGGCCCGCAGCATCTGCCCCGCGGCCCGACCAGCTGGTGATTGCCTGGACCGGGATTTCCACCCCGTCGCGCGCGCGCAGCTGGATGTCAGCCCGGCCCGGCGCGCCAGACTTGCGGTCGCGCGCCAGCATCTTGACGAATTCCGGACGCATGATGTCGTCGGTGCGGATGTTCTTGGCCGTTTCCGGCAAGCCGAGGAGCTCGCGCAGCCAGGAGTTGGCATATGTTATGGTACCGTCCGGCTTGGCCGCAAAGAAGCCCATCGGAGCGTCTTCGACATAGAGCGATTTGAGATCGGCCGCGCCCGTCGCCTCGATCTGACCGGCGATGCGGCGGATGCGCCACAGCACGCGCCCGCGCGGCAGCGGCGAGACGGACACTTCAAACTGGGCGGGCACCTGTTCGGGACCCAGCGCCAGCGGCGGCAGCACTTCCCGGCGCGGCGCGCCGGCCTTGGCAGATTTGGAGAGCCGATAGACCGGCGCCGCAAGGCCGGGATTGGCCCCGAACAGGCGGTCAACGGTCACGGGGCCGGACTCCGACATGCCCGCAATCAGGGCCAGCCGGGTGAGATCGGAATAGGCTTCATTGGCGGCAACCGGCGCGCCGCCGGGATCGGTGACCAGCACCGCCTCATCCAGCGCTTCAATCCAGGGGAATCGCGGCGCGGTCGCATTGGCAACACGGGCGGCAGCGCCCTTTTCCGGAAAGAGACCGATAAACCGGCCCGCGCCGCGTACGGTCCAGAGCAGGAAGACGAGGCCGCCCGAAGCCATGGTGATCAGGAGGATGGAACCGGTCGCGCCCGACGCATTTGGCCAGGCAAGCGAAATACTGGCCGCTGCGATCGACAGAAGCAGGCAGGCCCAGAAACCCAGCTGCAGAAAGTCAATGCGCCGCCCCTCTTCGTTATCCCCTGTCTTGACAGGATCAGCGCCCTCGCCGGGCGCTGCCAGGGTCAGCTCGAGAGTGTCCGCATCTTTACTCATGGTCTACCGCCATTCTAATTGGCCAGCGCCGCCGCCCGGCGCGACCACGCCCCATGCGACGCTGGCATCACGCAACTCGATGCCAAACCGTCACTAGACTACCAGTTCTCGCACGGCAAAGGTTAACGAACCCGAAAACGCCGTTAATACAGACTGCACAATCTTCCCTAACTGAACAGGATTCGGCTCACCATGGTATCTCGTCCGATTACGCTGCTCACAGCGCTGCTACTCGCTTCCGCCTGCGGCACGCCCGCCCATCGCGAACCGCCGGTCCCGCAATACTCTACCGAAATCGTCACCGCAGAATCCGAGCGGCTGAACACCTGGTTTGAGCAGACTTTCGAGGCCTCTCTGGCGCGCGACCCTGTCCGCATGACGATGCTGGGCCGGCGCGACCGCTACAATGAGTGGACCGACCCTTCGCCTGCGTTTGAGGCCGAAACACTCGCGCTGCAGCGGGCCAGCGTGCAGACGATGAAAGATACCTTTGATTTCAACAAACTCGACAGTCAGGCGCAGCTGTCCTGGCGTCTTGCCGTCTACCAGCTGGAACGGGCCGAGGCAGCTGCCGCATTCCCCGACCACAGCTACACCTTCAACCAGATGTTCGGTGTCCAGTCGTCGATCCCGGCTTTTCTTATCAACCAGCATAAAGCCACCAGCGCAGACGATCTGGACGCTTATATCGCGCGCCTGGAAGGCATTCCCGCCTATCTCGGCCAGCATGTCGAAAATGCGCGCCTCGCGTCCGACAAAGGCATTCAGCCGCCCTCCTTTGTGTATCAGTATGTGCTGACCGATGCGCAGGGCCTGATCACGGGCCACCCCTTCTCCGGCGCTGCAGATGGCAGCGCAGACAGTCCCCTGATGGCCGATTTCCGCATCAAGACAGCCGCCCTGGTGTCCAATGGCACGCTGACTGAGACAGAGGCGGCCAGCTTTCTCCAGCGCGCAGAGGCGGCCCTCACAAGCGCCGTCGGCCCCGCCTATCAGGCCGCCATCGAAGAGCTGACCCGTCAGCAGCTGATCGCGACCGCCGATGACGGCGCCTGGAAACTGCCCGACGGCGCCGCCTATTACGACACACGGCTGCAGGCGATGACGACCACCAACCTCACCGCCGCAGAAATCCACCAGATCGGCCTCGATGAAGTCGCCCGCATTCATGAGGAAATGCACGCGATCATGGCGCAGGTCGGCTTTGAGGGAGACCTGCAGGATTTCTTCCAGTTCATGCGGACCGATCCGCGCTTCTACAAACCCGACACCCCGGAGGGCCGTGAGGAATATCTGGCCGAAGCCCGCGAAGCCATCGCCCGGATGGAAGCGGACCTGCCGAGCCTGTTCAACACTTTCCCAAAGGCCGGCATGATTGTGCAGGCCGTCGAACCGTTCCGGGAGAAGTCTGCCGGCAAGGCGTTCTACAGCCGCCCTGCCCCCGATGGCAGCCGGCCCGGCGTCTACTATGCCAATCTCTACCGGATGGCCGATATGCCGACCTATCAGCTGGAAGCGCTCGCCTTCCATGAGGGCATTCCGGGCCACCATATGCAGATTGCCATCGCGCAGGAGCTGGAAGGCATCCCGAGCTTCCGCAAATTCGGCGGCTACACCGCCTATTCCGAAGGCTGGGGCCTCTATACCGAGCTTCTGCCCAAGGAAATCGGCTATTATGACGATCCGTATTCTGACTTTGGCCGCCTGGCGATGGAGATCTGGCGCGCAGCCCGGCTTGTCGTCGATACCGGCATCCATTCCAAACAATGGACCCGCGAACAGGCGGTCCAGTATCTGATGGACAATACCCCAAACCCCGAAGGCGATTGCCGCAAGGCGATTGACCGCTACATCGTGATGCCCGGGCAGGCGACCGCCTACAAGATCGGTATGCTGAAGATCGTTGAGTTGCGAGACCGGGCCCGCGCCGAACTCGGCGAAGCGTTTGACATCCGGGAGTTCCATGATGTCGTATTGAAGGATGGCGCCGTCCCGCTGGCCATCCTGGAGGAGAATGTCGACGCATGGATCGCCGAGGCAAAGCCGGTCTGAACAGGGCATACCTAAAGGCGGGCGCGGCAATCGCGCTCGCCGCACTTCTTCTGCCGGGCTGCGCCACCGTGACGAGCGCTCTGTTGGCGCCCCGAATAGACGTTGCCGCAACCACGCTTGCGCCGGGTGATTTTGCGCTCGACGCAACCCATGCAGCACTCATCTTCCGGATCAATCATCTCGGCTTCGCGGACTATATCGGCCGGTTTGACCGCTTCGACGCACGCCTGAGCGGAGACGCGGCCCGTCCGGCAGACGCGCAGGTGGAGGCCCTGATCGACATGGCGTCGCTCAATATTGCCAATCCTGAATTTGCCGAAGAACTGATGGGGCCGGGCTGGTTTGATGCTGCTGCCCATCCCCAGGCGCTTTTCCGCTCAACCGGGATAGACCTGACCAGTCCGACAACCGCCGAGATCCGCGGCGATCTCACCCTGAAGGGCGTCACGCGGCCCATCACCCTGACCGCAAAGCTCAACGGCAGCGCCTATGATCCCCTGCGCCGCGCCGATGTGATCGGCTTTTCGGCGAAGACGGAAATCAATCGCGGGGATTTCGGGATTGACCGTTTCTCGGGCCTGCTGACGCAAACCGTCCGGATAGAAATTGAGGCAGAGTTTATCCGGCAAACGCCGGATTGAGTGCCCGTAAGACAGGGCCCCGCTTTGTGATGCGTACCGCCATGCGATTGCCCTTGCGCCCGATCTGCGCTTCGGCGGCCACATCTCCGTCGAGCCCGCCTGACAGGAGCTCTACCGGTTGATCGGAAGGCACGCCCAGAAGCAGTGTCACGCCGGGGCGCAGGCTTGTCAGCCGGGAGATCGGCATGTCCACGCGCGCCACGCGCGCCGTCATCAGCACGGTCAGGGAACTGCCGCTGTGGCCCGCTTGGGCGGCGCCCTCGTCTGCATCCGGCGCTTCGGTCAGAAGAGGCTGCGACACGAGCAAGCGCGCGGGCCAGTCTGCCCCACCTGCCCGCACGGACACTGAGATTTCGTATGCCGCGCCCGGCGCCGCAATCGATGCGGCAAACAGCGGATCTGTCTCGACGCCGGCAAAGCCCAGCCTGCTGCCCAGAACAGGCGCCAGCGGGCGGGTCAGACCTTCAATCAGGGCAAGGTCAATCGGGCTGAGTTCCTTGGGCTGACCATTCGGAACCGGCCCGCCGCACGCTGTCTCAATCATGACCTGGGCCAAGCCCGCCCCGATCACCAGCATCGCCGCCACATCCCCATCGGCGCCGGCGCAGCAGACAATCGCCTGCCCCGTCTCTTCACGGCGGGAAACAGCCTGCGCCAGGCTGGCGGGTGACACGCGCTTGACACTGAACGCTGCGGCCAGGCCGCAATGTTCCCGCATCGCCCGCGACAGGCGCGCGCAGATACGGCGCGCCGCTTCCTCGCGCGCCGCGTCGGCCGCCGGAGGCGCAGAGGTAAATTCCTGGACCTGTTTCGGCTCCGCCATCTGGGCAGGCGTTTCTTCGGGCAGGTCATCCATGTCCGACAGATCCGGCCTGAGCAGCATCTCGATTTCCGCCGCGCTCAGCACACCGCGTGAAGTAGGCAAGGGCCGGTTGGGCTCGATGGGTCCGCGCATGGGCGGGGCCTCCGTCATGATACGGCGGCGAAGCCTGGGTGAAATGTCCCAGCCATCCTCAGCCTGCTCCGGCGGGGATGCACTCTTCAGGGAAGAGGCGGATGACATGCTCATGGGTCTAAGTCGCCCGGAAAAGGTTAATGGCGCGTTAGGAATTTCCCCGGCGGGGTAATTATTAACAGCACCCGGCAGACAGATTCATTCAAGTCTCGAAATTTTTACCTTCCGCTCAGGCCTTGGTAAGCGCTGATTCGGATCTGTGGGGCATGATGTTCGTGCAGCCAAAGAAGCTCGTAACAACATCCGCCAAAGGCGTGGGGAAGATGACTGGAAAAAAGGCGGCACTCCGATCTGGAGAGCCGCCTTTTTGCTGTCTGCAAGCAGTCAGAAAAAGTGGAACTAGTCGTCCCGCAGTGTGCGTTCCTTGCGCTCGTGACGTTCCTGCGCCTCAAGGCTCAGCGTCGCGGTCGGGCGCGCTTCCAGGCGGCGCAGACCGATCGGCTCGCCGGTCGCTTCGCAGAACCCGTAAGATCCGTCGTCAATGCGGCGCAGGGCCGAATCAATTTTGGAAATCAGCTTGCGCTGGCGGTCGCGGGTGCGCAGCTCAAGGGCCTTGTCGCTCTCGGCCGAGGCGCGGTCGACAATATCTGGCAAGGAGCCTGACTCGTCCTGAAGATTGTTGATGGTCTGCTTGGCGCCATCCAGAATGTCAGCCTTCCAGGCTTCCAGCAGACGCCGGAAATAGGCGAGCTGGCGTTCATTCATGAACTCTTCGTCTTCCGAGGGACGATAATCGTCTGAGAGATCAATACTCACGGCAGACTCCTTGACTCGTTTGTGTGCCATATAGAGCGGACCTCGATTCACTGCAATCTCCGAGACTGCGGTAGTAAATCCTGCAATATCAGACGATTACGACAAAAACATGCCGGAACGCTGTCAGTAAACGCATCCATGCCCCACAATAGACGCTCTGCACAGTGCAAGTTGCAGACCACCCCTTGATCTTTTTGCCCCCGGCACGCTCTATGAGCAGCCTCTCCCCCAGTTTGCCCAAACGGTAATATCGTCGGAATGGCCCGCCAACGGAAAGTACAATCCCGCAGAGCGGGCTGGATGCTGGCGGTGATGTTCAATTCCCTGCTGATCCTTCTGCCTGTCATCGGCGCGCGCGCCGTGGCGAACGCGTATGATCAGGATCTCACCTCTCGCGAAGGCGCGGCTGAGGCGCTCCAGCATGCTCACGAAAAGTTGTTGGATGAGCTCACAACCATCGGCCCGCGCGATGATGACAGCAAGCTCCCCTATTGGCAGGACCGGATCGTCGCCGAACTCGACGCCCGCAACATGCCCGCCGTGCGGGGCTATCTCCTCGCTGCGCCGCAGATGCTCGGGCGGGATCTGGGCGAACAGGTCCGTGTGCGGGCAGAAGCCGAAGTGGTGGGCACCCCGGACGAACGCCTGATTCGCGCCGCCCTGCAGAAACTGCCCGAATCTGTCGCCGCACGGATTATGGAAACCGAGCGCTACAATCCCCCCGCCCCCGGCGCCGAGACCGCGCCAGCGCCCGATGAAGCCCCTGCCCCTGAGGAAGCAGCAGACGCCGCAGAAACGCCGGCCGATACAGGCGCGGCAGAGGCTCCCGCTGAACCGGTGGTCATCGCTGAAGCGCCGGCCGAAGAGCCCGTCGTGCTGCAGGCCAATGTCCGCAGCGAAGATGAGCGGCGCTTTCAGACCCTCGGCAGCTATGCCGACCTCTCCAGCATGTCCCAGAACTGGATCGAGGGTGATCGCTCTGACGAGCTGGTGGTGAAGCTGACAGGCCTCGGCCTTGTCCAGCAGGACTATAGCGACGGCTTGTCCGACGCGGCCGCCTTGTCTGTGTCGATTCTGAAATCCGCGCGCCGCTCGCAGCGCCTGACACCCGGCTTTGCCGATTATCTTGAAGCCAACGTCGACGCTGCCCTGCCCGACGGGGCGCTGGAGCCCGCGCTGCAGAACGCTTTCAGCGAACTTGCGACCACCGAAGTGCGCGCTGACCGGGTGCGCACGGCCTATGCCGACTCCATCGACCAGGCCAGCCTTGGGCCGCTTGAAAGCGATCTGGACCAGATCCAGCGCCTGGCAGCGCAGACAAGCCCCGGCGGCGCCCTCACAATTCTGGCCGTCATTGAAGACGGCACAGACCTTCAGCGCGCGCGCCTTCTGGCCGAAGCGGGCGGTGAGCGCCTGATCGTTCTGGTGCGCGAGCGCGGCCGGGAGTCCCTCAAGATCGCCGACGCCGGCATCAGCTGGAACCGCAACACCGTCCTGGAGATCATGAGCCTGACCGCCGCCGGCATGCTGCTGTTCTGGGTGATGCTCTCGACCGTGCGGCTCTACATCAAGCTGCCCAAGCCGCGGGCTGAGCCCCAGGGCGCCTGACGTCTCAGCCGATATTGAACGCGCCGCGCAGGCCGTCGATGATCAGCTGCGCCGACAATGCCGCCAGGATCACGCCCAGGATCCGCGTCAGGGCGCCGGCCACGCTGGCCCCCATGATGCGCACGATCGGCCCGGCCAGCAGGAAAATCACCAGCGTGATCAAAAGGTTCAGCCCGATTGCCGCCAGAACAACACCCTGATGGGCAATACTCTCCGCTTCCGACATGTAGAACATCGCCGTGGCGATGGAGCCGGGACCGGCGATCATCGGAATACCCATCGGGAACACCGACACATCTTCAGGCTCGGGATCATTGCGGTGTTCTTCCATGACCTCTTCGGCGCGGTGCTCGCGCCGTTCGGTGCGCTTCTCGAACACCATGTCGAGCGCGATCAGGAACAGCAGAACCCCGCCCGCAGCCCGGAACGCATCAATGGAAATATGCATCGCGTTCAGCAGCCAGGCGCCGCCAAAGGCGAACAGCAGCATGATGATGGTCGCCACCAGCACCGATTTGTACGCCATCTTGCGGCGATAGGCGGGCGACCCCTTCGCCGTCAGCGTGGCAAAGATCGGCGCCACCCCCGGTGCATCGATCAGCACGAAGAAGGTTACGAAGGCGGCGGTGAAGAGGGAAATGAGTTCAGGCGACATGGCGCGGTGCGCTAGGCCTTACGTACCGCTGCGTCAAGTATCTCGCGCACGGCAGGGGCCACCTGCAGCTCGCGCGCCCCCCCTTTCAGCCGCGACAGGTCCACCCCGCCGGAGGCCAGCGCCAGCAGCATCTTGTGGCCCCGCAGGCGCTGGAGAAGGCCCTCATCACCGCGCGGGCTGTCGGCGCGGGCGATACGCCCACTGCCAAGGTCAACGGCGACGCCCTCACCCGCCCCTGTTTCCAGTTTCCGGATCGCCTCATCCAGGCTTGTATTGGCTTCAGCGCGCAGCGCGCGCGCGGCCATCTGGCTGCCATCGGCCATCATGCGGCCTCCGAACTGAGGGACGGCATCAGCTTCCGGCACCGGCTGAGCGCCTTGTAGAGATCACCGGCCACCACATCGGCGGAAATCTGAAGGACATCCTCGCGCGCGTCCGGCATTTCAGCGATCAGCCCGGCCAGCGCTTCGGCCGTCTGGGTGTAGAGGGGACCATCAATCTCGCCGAGCAGGTACATCTGCATCACCGCAAAGTAAGCCCGCTCCGCCGGGGTCGACACATCGCCCGGCGCCAGAATGTCTTTTTCCCGCAGAATGCGCGCCTGCGTTTCAAGCAGGAGCACGCCGCGCCGGTCGCCATTTCGGACAACAGCGCCGTTCACCACAAAGGTTTCACCTGGCTTGAGAGAGAGTTTAAGCGGCATACGTCTCCGGCCCCCATGGTTCGGATTGTGTCAAATTCACACAAAGGCGTTAACGCTTGCTTTCCAAAGATTTACCGGAGGTTGGGAGCCATGCGCCCGTCAGCCGGGAGCAGTTGGATCATAAGGTCTGTACCGGCTTCTTCGGGCCAACCGGACCGGCCAGCCTGCCTGAAACCGGCGCGACACACAGCGTGAAGCTTGAGCCTCTGTGGCGGCGCGCATGGCCATTTTCTTTTAGCACAGCTTTGACTTTCCCTTAAGGAAATTCGATGCCGCGCTGCAGCACTTTCCTTCAGGTCAGCGCTTGCCCGCGCCTCAGCCCGCCTTATTGTGCGGAACCAGCAAACAAGATGAAGGGACGAGGCGAATGCGCTTTGAGGGCACCAAGGATTATGTCGCAACAGATGACCTGCGTGTGGCCGTCAACGCCGCGATCGCTCTGGAACGGCCGCTGCTGATCAAGGGCGAGCCCGGCACCGGCAAGACCGTTCTGGCCGTCGAAGTGGCCAAGGCGCTCGGCGCCGAGCTGATCGAATGGCACATCAAGTCCACCACCAAGGCCAATCAGGGCCTCTATGAGTATGACGCGGTCTCGCGCCTGCGCGATGGCCAGATGGGCGAAGAGCGCGCCAAGGACGTCAAGAACTACATCAAGAAGGGCAAGCTCTGGGAGGCGTTCACCGCCGGCAAGCGCCCTGTCCTCCTGATCGACGAGATCGACAAGGCCGACATCGAATTTCCCAACGACCTCCTGCAGGAGCTCGATCGGATGGAATTCTTCGTCTACGAAACCGGCGAAACGATCAAAGCCATCCAGCGCCCGATCGTCATCATCACCTCGAACAATGAGAAAGAACTGCCCGACGCGTTCCTGCGCCGCTGCTTCTTCCACTTCATCAAGTTCCCGGATGAAGTGACGATGCGCTCGATCATCGATGTCCACTATCCGGGCATCAAGAAAAAGCTCGTCGCCGATGCCCTCGCCACCTTCTACGCGATGCGCGAACTGCCCGGCGTGAAGAAGAAACCCTCCACGTCCGAGCTGCTCGACTGGCTGAAACTCCTCATGAATGAGGATATCGATCTGGAAACCCTGCGCGAGAAAGATCCCGAGCGGCTTACCCCGCCGCTGCACGGCGCGCTGCTGAAAAACGAGCAGGACGTCGCCCTCTTCGAACGCCTCGCCTTCCTCTCCCGCCGCAATGATGGCGGCGGCCAGGGTGGCGGTGGACGCCGCGGCCCTGCGGGCTGAGGCGGACGCCAACTTGAAACATTCGAAAAGCCGGGGCTCTGTCCCGGCTTTTTGCGTTTTACGGATCATATCCTCGCCCGGCGCGTTGGCTTGAAAGGAAAGCCTTAAAACTCAAGGAGACATGCCATGTTCGTCGCGGTCTATTGGTGGCGCGTCCATCCGGGCAAGGAAGATCAGTTCCGCAAGGCCTGGGTGCGCGGCACCCATCTCATCCGCGAGCGCTATGGCAGCTATGGCTCGCGCCTGCATCAGGAGAAGGATGGCCGCTTTGTCGGTTATGCCGAATGGCCCGACGAAGAAACCTGGCGCAAGGCGTATGACCAGAAGATGGTCTATGACGAGCCTGAAACCCGCGCCGCCTTCTCAGACGCCGTCTGCGAAACCCCGCCCGGCCATGATCCGGTCTTTACGATGGAAGTCACCGACGATTTGCTGGCCCGCGCGGAGGATGAACCCTCAGCCCAGCGCTGAATCATGCGCGCTTGCGGCGCGGACATAGTTCACGTCTTCCCGGCTCTTGAGAAAATCGGCCATCTTGGTCTTGTCGGTGCGCTCGTCCCACCAGGTTTTCCAGGCTAGGAATATCCAGCCGACATGAAACGCGCAGCCAAACGATATGGCGACCCAGCCCGGGATCGGCCCGATATGCGCCCGCCGGAACAGCTGCTCCCAGGACGTCACATCCACCGGGTGAATGGCAATCTTGGCAAAATACGCCGCGCCCAGAATGGCGAATATCCAGCCATAATTGCGCCGCAGCCTTCGCCCCACGCACCGGATCATGGAGATTCGGTATTGCGGCTTTTCATAATCGTCCGACAGCGCCGTGCCCCGGTCGAGGCGGATATTCGCCCCCTCCCCGCGCAGGATGGGCACATAAAACGCAATCTCGATGACCCGCGCCCGGAAGCGCCAGACATAGAAAAACCGGTAACGCCGCGCCTCCAGCATCAGGAACACGATGCACAGCATCCCCACCAGCACGATCGGAAACGGCGAGGCGCGCTCATTTGCAAAGGCGACCGACAGGCCAATGCCCGTCGATATCACCGCCCAGTTCGTTGTCTGATCAAGCCGCTGGCGCCAAACGGTCGAGCGATAGACTTCCGCCCGGTAGAGGTGGGACAGCGCCGTCACTTCCGAAGGCCCGCAAAGGCCCTCGGCAGGCGGAACAACGTGGTCGGCTTCGGTTTCGTCCATGGTATCCATGCAAAGACCCTATGCCTCAGGAATGTTGCCGGGAAAAGTCACGCCGCCTCGATCGCGGCAATCAGCCCGGACAATATCCGCGCTCCAGGATCGCGCCATACCCTTCCAGCGATTGGCGGACATGGCGCGTGTCATCCGTGCTGTCACCCCTGCGGATCTGTCCAGCGAGCTTTCCAGCCCCGCCATCAATCCGGGCCTGCCAGAGGGCATACCGGATCGAGTCGGGCGCCGACGTCCAGGTTCTGGCAAGATCGAACCGGCTGCTCCGGCAGTCCTCCATCATCTGTTCGGCAAGGACGTGCGCAAAGGTTTCGCGTTCAAACCGGTCCGGAGCGGTCCGCCCATCTGTGCCCGGCATGGGGGCCCCCGCCAGATCGAACATCATGTTGATCAGGCGGTCGCGTTCCATCTGATTGGGCGCGAGCGGGATCGCGGCGGCCATGATTTCCGGCCGTCCGAAATTGAGCGGCGGCTGGCCCAGCCGGGCCCGCTGGAAGAAGCCTTCCCATCCATGCTCGGCAATGGCCGCCTCAGCGGTCTGAAGGGCAAAATCCACCGTCGGCTCAGGCAGAACGGCGACGCCCCTCAGGCGCGCCTGCCAGCGGGCCTTCAGAGCCGGATCAGAAGCTTTGGCAATCGTCTTGGCAAAGACCGGCTTCAGCCGTTCAAACTTTTCTGGCCCGAGCCGCTGGGCCGCCTCCCAGGCAGCGTTCAGCATGCAATCTGCCCCGCCCGGTTCCGGGCAGGTCTCCAAACTCCCCGCCTGTCCCGGCGCAAAACCCAGCGCGGGCGGCGGACCCGAAGGCGCAGCCGCGGCCGCGCATCCGGCAAGTGTCAGAAAACATGAGAAAAGAGCCACCCGAAGCATCCCTTTCCCTAACCCGAAACATATGAACCGCAAATGACCACACTTTTCCCAGCGTCAGCTTGGACAGATGGCCCCATGAGGGTTATCTTCCCCTAACGAGCAACCGAAAGGTATGGGCCATGTTCCTCAATTTCTTCAACGAGCTGCGCGCGGCGAAAGTCCCGGTTACGCTGAAGGAATACCTGATGCTCATGGAAGCGATGGACAAACAGGTCATCGATATGGAGGTGGAGGACTTCTACTACCTCTCCCGCGCGGCCCTTGTGAAAGACGAGCGCAACATCGATAAATTCGACCGCGTCTTCTCCCACACCTTCAAAGGCCTCGATACGCTGGGCGACGCGGTCAATGTGCAGGATCTGCCCGAGGAATGGCTCAAGAAAATGAGCGAGAAATTCCTCACCAAGGAAGAGATGGCAGAAATCGAGGCCATGGGCGGCTTTGAAAAGCTCATGGAAACGCTCAAAAAACGCCTCGAAGAGCAGAAAAAACGCCATGAAGGCGGCAACAAGATGATCGGAACGGGCGGTACCTCGCCCTTCGGCGCCAATGGCTACAATCCCGAAGGCGTGCGCATCGGCCAGGACAAATCCCGCCACCGCCGCGCCGTGAAGGTCTGGGACAAGCGCGAATTCAAGAATTACGACGACAAGCTCGAACTGGGCACGCGCAACATCAAGGTCGCCATGAAGCGCCTGCGCAAATGGGCCCGCAAGGGCGCGCCCGACGAACTCGATCTTGACGGCACGATCCGCAACACCGCCCGCAAGGGCTATCTCGACATCGAAATGCGCCCCGAAAAGCGCAACACGATCTCTGTCCTCCTGCTGCTCGATGTCGGCGGCTCGATGGACCCGCATGTCCGCGTGATGGAAGAACTCTTCTCCGCCGCCCGCGCCGAGATCAAGAACCTCGAATATTTCTACTTCCACAACTGCCCCTATGAGGGCCTCTGGCGCGACAATCGCCGCCGCATGAACAACCGCATCCCCACCTGGGACGTGCTCAATAAATATCCGTCCGACTACAAAGTGATCGTCGTCGGCGACGCCACGATGAGCCCCTACGAGATCACCTATGCCGGCGGCTCGGTCGAACACTGGAACGAGGAAGCCGGCGGCCTCTGGCTGCAGCGCTTCGTCGAGCGCTATCCCAACTTCGTCTGGCTGAACCCCACCAAGGAAGGCGCCTGGGAATATACCGGCTCCATCAAGCTCATCCGTGAACTGATCGGCCCCGACCGGATGTTCGAGCTGACCCTGGCCGGCCTCGACGAGGCGATGAAGGAACTCAGCCGCTAGGGCCGCTCTGCGCCCCCGCCGATCCCCATCGGCGCGGGACGACGGTGAGCCTCACTGATACGCGTTGCAGAATTCCGGATTATCGGCCGCATCGCCATACTCGCAGCCCCGGCGGATTTCCGCCCGGATCATGTCACAGCTGTTCTGCACATGGCAGGGCGGGCGGGTCGCGGGTGAAATCAACCGGCATTGATCGGCCAGTTCCTGAGCCGCTTCCGCGCCCAGTTCCTCGGCGCAGGTGGCTGGCTGCGCCGCCATCTCCGGCACTGCCAGGTCTTCCGCAGCCATCTCCGGCGCAGTCTCTGAAACTGCAGGCGTCTCTTCCTGAGGCAAGGGTGCCAAAGCCTCATCCGGCGCCGGCGAACACGCCGCGAGCAGCGCAAACGCAAACAGCGGCCAATAGCGTAGATGTTTCATCGAAATCTCCTCCTCCAAAGGCAACGCCCAGGGCGCGGGGAAGTTTCCCAGCCCTGCGCCGCCCCGGCAGATTTTCTGCCTAGGCCGCCGCCTTGTAAATCCGCCACAGCGCAAAAATGCCAATCGCCACCCACAGGATGTTGATCGCCACCGAGGGGATCGCCCCGTGATAGCCGCTGTTGAGGATAAACCCCGCCGCGCCGATTACATTGGCCCATTGGTAAGCCGGCGAATTGCCCTGCAACCGGCCGAGCGACAGCAGGATATAGGCGCCCAGGATCAGCACCGCGCCGGACCAGCCAGCCGCTTCAATGAAAAGTTCCGTGATCGTCATGGCGCGCCCGCTAGCCGGTCGCCGCTCCCTTGGCAATCAGACTTTACCGGGGCCCGCGTCCCATTCTACGCGCGTCATCTCCCAGACAAGGCTCGCCCGGCTTGTTCCGTCGCTGCGGGTGCTCGTCACCTCCCCCATCCGCCGGAAGCCGAGCCCGTCGAGCAGGCGCTGGGTCGCCACATTGTCCAGCGCCGCCGTCTCGCAGATGAGGCTGAGGCCCAGCGATTCAAACATCCAGCCAAAGCTCGCCGCCGCCCCCCGCGCGCCGCTGCCCTGCCCATGCAGCGAGGGGTGCAGCGCCCCGCCGAGCTCGCCTGCGCCATAGTCTGGCCAGACCTGCACATCAGAATAGCCCAGGATCTGCCCGCCTGCCCCCTCGCGCACAAACAGAAGGCCGATGCCCACCTCGCGCTCCAGAAAATGCGTGTCGATGAAATCCTCAACACTGCCGAGGGTCAGTGGCCGCGGCAGGGTATAGATCGGCGCATGCACCGCCGGGTCTGACAGCAGCGCCAGCAAGCCGGCCGCGTCCTCGCTCCGCGCCAGCCGCGAGTCGCCCATCGCCGTCGCAACGCGCACCGCGCAGCGGATCGCCTCTGCCGTTTCATCCCCCACCGGGGTCCGCGTAATCGGAAGTTCACCCGCCATCGGCCGAAAATCGCAGTTTTTCCGGCCGCCCGCCAGTCCTCCCGGCGTCCCATCCATAAATTCGTTTGACGCCGCCCCCCGCTTGCAGACAGTCCCGCGCATGACCGACACCGCGCCCGCCCGCCTTCCCGGCAAGAATGCCTTCTTCTTCGTGCTGGTGACGGTCTTTATCGATCACCTCGCCTTTGGCCTGATCATCCCGGTCCTGCCAGCGCTGATCCAGGATCTCGCAAATGTTCCGGCCTCGGGCGCCACTCTCTGGATCGGGGGCCTCGCCGCCACCTATGCCGTGATGACGTTCCTCTTCGGACCGCTGATCGGCGCCCTGTCTGACAGGTTTGGCCGCCGCCCGGTCCTCCTCGTCTCGATGGCCATGCTGGGGCTCGATTTCCTGATCATGGCGCTGGCGCCCAATATCTGGATTCTCTTTCTCGGGCGGGCGCTTGCCGGCATCTCCGGGGCCACCTTCTCCACCGCCAACGCCTATATTGCCGATACCACCTCACCGGCAGAGCGGGGGCGCGCCTTCGGTTTCATTGGGGCGTCCTTCGGGCTCGGGTTTATTTTCGGCCCCGTCATCGGCGGCCTGCTGGGCGAACTTGGCCCCCGCATCCCCTTCTTTGCGGCAGTAGGCCTCGCCTTCGTCAACTTCCTATACGGCCTGTTTGTGCTGCCTGAATCGCTGCCGAGGGAGCGCCGCCGCAGTGTAAACCTCCGGCGCGCCAATCCCCTTGGCGCCGCCCGCCATTTTGCAAAGCTGCCGAAGGTGTCCTGGTTCCTGATTGCCGGCGGCGTCTTTTTCCTGGCTCACACGGTCTACCCGGCCACCTGGTCGGTGCATGGCGAAATCCGGTATGACTGGTCCCCCATGCAGATCGGCCTGTCGCTTGGGGCAGTCGGGGTTGGCGCGGCCGTGGTGCAGGCCGGGCTGATGGGGTTCATCCTCAAACGCCTCGGCACAGTCGGCACCGTTTCCTTCGGCTATATCGTCAACATCATTGCGATGACCGGCTTTGCCTTTGCGGCCCAGCCGCTCTTTGCCTATCTGATCATCCCAATTTCCGCGCTCGGCGGGGTCACCATGCCCGCCAACAGCGCCCTGATGTCGAGCCTCACCCCGCCTGACGCGCAGGGCGAGCTTCAGGGGGCAGCCTCCAGCATCAATGCCCTGGGCATGATCATCGGCCCTCTGATCATGAGCGGGGCGCTGTTCGCCTTTTCCCGTGAGGGCGCGCCGATCCAGTTCGGAGGCGCCGCCTTCCTGCTCGCCGCAGCGCTCACCGCAGCGGCGTTCCTGCCCTTCCTGCGCGGGGTGGCCGCCAACCGGGAGGCACTGCCTGCTACGCTTCCCTGATCTGCGGCCTCGAAAGGGGGCGTATGTCGCGGAAGTCCTTGACTGGCGATGCTTTTCGCCGCTCTGGAGAGGATTGCATCCTCCCGCGAAGCTGCCACATAGAGCCCATGAGCAAACATCGCCCCGCCCTCTTCCTGGATAGAGACGGCGTCATAAATATCGACCGGGGCTATGTCAGCCGCATAGAAGACTTCGAGTTCATCGAAGGCGCTGCCGAAACCATTGCCGCCTTCAACCGGCGCGGCTGGTATGTCTTCATCGTGACCAACCAGTCGGGCATCGCCCGAAACTATTATACCGAAGACGACATGCACGCCCTGCATGACTGGATGCAGGCGCGCCTCTCGGAAAAGGGCGCGCATATCGACCATATCTATTTCTGCCCCTTCCATGAAGAGGGCGAAAACCTCCGTTACCGGAAGGACAGTTTCGACCGCAAGCCAAAGCCCGGCATGCTGCTGCGCGCAATGGCGGACTTCCCGGTCAAGCGCGAGGGGAGCTTCCTTATCGGCGACAAAGACGCTGACATCGAAGCGGCCAAAGCCGCCGGCGTCGCCGGCTTCCTCTTCACTGGCGGCAATCTCGAGCACTTCGCCGAATGGACGCTGGCGAGCTTCGAGGATGGCAACAGGGGCTGATCCCTAAACAGCCTTCAGCGTCTTGGGGTCCATGCCACCCATGCGGCACACTTCTTTCCATTCCGCTGCCGTCACCGGCTGCACGGACAGCCGGAAGGACGAGACAAGGCTCATCTCCGCGAGCTTGGGATTTTCCTTGGCGGCCTTCAGCGTCACCGGCTTGGGCATCGCCGCCAGCGCGCGGATGGTCACGCAGTCCCAGCGCGCATCATCCGTCGTCGGGTCGGGCTTTGACAGCTCGCACACCTCGCACACGCCAACGATCTCCAGCCCGATATTGGAGTGGTAGAAGAACACCCGGTCGCCGATCTTCATCTCGCGCATATGGTTGCGCGCGGTATAGTTGCGCACGCCGGACCAGACCTCGCCCGCCTCGCCCTTCTTCACCTGCTGCTCCCAGCTCCAGGCATCGGGTTCAGATTTCATCAGCCAGTATTGCATTATGGGTCCTCAGTGCTTCCCGCCTGCCGGTCTCAGCGTCCCGGCAAGTCCAAGCCCGTAGGCCGGCATATTGCCATAAATGTTGCGACTCTGACCGGGACGAATTGTGTATGTCTCGTGCCAGATACCAACATCCCCATTCTTCGCAACCCGTTGGTTGAAGGCTTTCCAAGCGGGCAGGTGCGCCCGTGTTCCGTCGGTCGCATAGGCATGCAACTGGTCAAAGCTGCGCCAGTACTGGACCACCATCGTGTTGCGCAGGCCAAAATGCGTGCGCGCCGACAGCAGGCCCAGCTCCGGCTTGCCGAACAGCTCGATCAGCATCCTCGGCATCGCCAGGAACACGGGCAGCCAGGCCCAGACCTTCCATAACCGATTGATCCGCATCCCGATCAGGAACACGACAAACTCGCCCTCGACCTCCGCGATCCAGCGGCCTTCTTTTATCTCAGCCATGGCCTGGTTTCCTCCCACTCGGAGAGAATTAGAGCGATCCACCCGCCTCGGCCAGCCCCGCCTGGACCAGCCTTTGATAAGATGGCCAGCCCTTATAGTCTGCCAGAACCGGATCAATCCCCTTCCACGCCGCGCGAAAAGCCTCCGCATGCCCGGGCCCGTCCAGCGCCGCCCGAAGCGGATCAATGGCCACCCGGATCGTGAACACCACCGCGCCGGAGATCTCCAGTTTCGAGATCGTCTGCCGCTCCACCCGCAACCAGAGCCCGTCCAGCGCGCCCACCTTATCCATGCCCGCCACCGCCTCCTTGAACGCCGCCTGCGACGGCGTAAACCGATCCGCACCCGGCTGAACCGTCCAGTTGAACCGCTCCAGCACCTGCCCGGGGCGCAGCGCGTCAAACATCCGGTGAATACGCCCCACCATCCCCGGATTGGCGCCCGGCACCGGCCCATGCAGCCCGCCCAGCGGCTCGCCCAGCTTCTCGTCCAGCCGCCAGAATGTCGGCGCGCACAGGCTCGCCGCTTCCAGCCGCCAGAGGTCATCGCCATCCTTGATCAGCACACAGAGATCATCCGACACCGCGCTCGCCGCCGCCTCCAGCGCGCTTGGCCACTCCCCCACCGCAGGCCCGGCCACCGCATGCACCGCCGCCGCCAGCTCCAGCGCCGCCAGCTCGCTGCCATCGCGCGCGCCATACACCTCGCCACGCCGCGCCGTCATCAAGGCCCGTTTTTCCTCCAGAACATGCGCCTCCGTATCCGGACAAAGCCATGTCTCCGGCGCAATCGGCTTCAGACCCGGCGCAAGGCTAAGCGGCCCGCTCAGAAAAGGCAGATAAGGCGGCCGGCGCGCGTCCATGCCCGGCATCAGACCGGCCGCGCCATGCCCCAGCTGACGTAACCGGCGATCTTCGGCGTACTCGGCAGATACATCGTCTCAGCCCCCTGCGGCTCAAAGCCCGCCGCGCGCAGCATCGCCTGCGTATCGCGCGTCAGGTGACATCCGCCCGCCAGCGCCTTCCACACAGGCTCCACCCGGCGCTGCCATTTGGCCACGCCTTCATCGGGCGCCAGCCCATGCTCGGTGAAAAGGATCTTCCCGCCGGGCTTCAGCACGCGCTTTGTCTCCGCCAGCGCCGATTGCCAGTCTGGGATCGTGCACAGAACAAAGGTAATCACCGCCGTATCGACAGAATTGTTCGCCAGCGGAATGGCTTCAGCGCCCGTCTCGAGGAAATCAATGCTCTTGCCGATGCCCAGCTCGCTCGCTG
>JBKBRT010000171.1:0-6484 GCA_046291585.1 Hyphomonas sp. | reverse complement strand
TATGTCATGGGCTGCGCGCATGAGGCAGAGCGGCGCGCCGCCGAGCACAAGCGCCCCACCAGTTCAAAGCTGCTGCGCGAGAGCGTTATGAACTCTTCGATAAGAGTCGAAGCGGTTCTTGACAAAATATCAATGACAATCGGCGAATGCTCTCGTCTGAAAGTGGGCGATCTCATTCCTCTGCCGGATACTGATCCTGGATCAGTCCGTCTGAACGCCGAGACCCTCAACGGACAAATTGAGATTGGGCAATGTGAAATGGGTGTGTGGAAGCGACAGCGAGCGCTGAAGCTAAAACAACCCGTGCTCGAACCCTTCACGCAGGAAGTCGCGAAGATGTAGCAAGGAAAGGTTTCCCGCAGCCACCATTCTAAAAGAGTGGCGCGGTTTCAAGGTACACGGAGATAGGCAGTTGAACGCGATACTTGGCCTGGTAATCACCATGGTGATGGTCTTTGGCGGCTATATGCTCGCCGGAGGCAAGTTAGGAATCATCCTACACTCACTTCCCTTTGAGATGATGATGATCGGGGGCGCCGCAACGGGCGCTTTCCTCGCATCGAACGACTTCACGACGGCCAAACACACTGGCGGTGACGTCGTCGCTGCCTTCAAGGGCCCGAAATGGAAGAAAACGGATTATCAGGATATCCTCCTGCTGATGCACGAACTGCTTAACGTTCTTAAGCAGAACCCCGTTGATATTGAGCCTCACATTGAGGCGCCAAACGAATCCGAAATTTTCAAGAAATATCCGCGGATACTGAAGGATCACGAAGCCATTGAGATGATCTGTGACACGATCCGCTCAATGATCATGAACTTCGACAATGTTCACCAGGTCGAAGAATTGCTCGACAAACATCTTGAGAGCCTTCTGGAAGAGAAGCTGCATGGATCTCATGCGCTTCAGCAGATGGCAGACGCCCTTCCGGCGCTCGGGATCGTTGCGGCCGTTCTGGGCGTCATCAAGACGATGGCCTCAATCGACAAGCCCCCGGAAGTTCTCGGTGGCATGATCGGCGGCGCGCTAGTGGGAACATTTCTCGGCGTTTTCCTTGCGTATGGTGTGGTGGGCCCATTTGCGGCCCGAATCAAAACGATCAGGTCTGAAGAGCATCTCTTCTATTCCATGATCGGCCAGGTGCTGGTGTCGAGCCTGCACAAAAACCCGGTGAACATCTGTGTGGAAGTTGCCCGGCGCCAGGCGCCGGCGCGGGTTCGTCCGACCTTCGACGAGGTTGAGCAGGCGGTGAGGGGGCTCAAGCAGGCTGCATGAAGCGATTCTTCTGGCTTCTCCTTTGCGGCGCCCTTCTGGCTCCGCCCGTCCTTGCTGCCAAACCGGCAGAAACGGCGGCGGAGCCAGACGCGCGAAAGCAGGAATTGTCGACGGAACTCAATCAGTTTGTCCGCAATGCAATCGATGAGGGTCTACTGGCGCCGTCCGGATCGGGCGCTGGTGTAAGCAGCTCGTCAGCCCAAGACGAGCCAATGCCAGCTCTTTCTGAGGTTGGTGGCCCGCCCGTCTCGATGGACTGCAGCGTGCCTTATCCGCTCGACTTCTCTGAATTTGAAGCGATCTCCAGCTATTCCGATATCCTGAACTATCGGGCTCAGGTGGTATCGAGCGGTGTGACGTCTGCGCAGGATCCCCGGCTTGCCAAGGCGTATGTTGCCCTCGACATGGCCGCCGAAGCGCTGATGAATCTCAACAATCCGGACAATCCAGCTGAGCAGGCACTGCGCCACATAGCGCTGCTCCTTGATGGCCGCGTACGGCCGGATGTTGCTTATTTTCAAGAACTTTCGCGCTGTCATGAGCGGGCGGGGTTCTGGCTCGGCATTGCCCTTCTTGCTGATGGGCAGAGCGCCGGCGCGGCGCATGTGGACAAGAATTTCAATGAGTTCCGGCAATTGCCACTGCAACTACGCACCGGCGTGACTGCCATTGCCGTTCCCGCGCTGGACCGGACCGATGGGCGGTTCCTGTCTCAGAAAATGCTGGCCTCGTTCGCAAGCGGCCAACTGCGCGACTCCGCGCAGTTGCAATTTTCCAATGCTATTCTGGAAATGGGGCAAGGGAGTGTAGAGGCTGAAGTCCTTATCCGGACCTTCTTGCTCCAGGGCCGGTTCCAGGAAGAAGCGCTCTTTGCTCTGATGCGGCATAAGCGGGTAATCGACGCGCCGGTCAGGTCATTGCTTCTCGATGGCATGCTGCTCAAGCTTGAGCAGTCCCAGCATGACGAAGATATCCGCGCCAGCATGAAGTTTGTCCTTGATGAGCTCAGCGCCGAGTCTCGTTATCTGACCATGATGGACATGGCCGCGCGCGAAAATATGCAGAGCGAGACCGTCCAGAGCGAGATCCGCAGTTACTTCTTCAAAGGCGTCCAGCGCGACCTGGCAAGCGATGACCCGCTTCATAATCTGGCCGCCATCGAAGCGCTTTCCATTGAGTCAGGCCTCCTCGACCATCACGAGCAGCGCACAGCGCTTTACGAAGCGGCGACACTAAAGGCGGTGCGCCTCGGATTTGCGTCACTGGCAGATGACCTCTCGCGCAAGACGCAGCCCGGAGAAACGGTGGCTGAGAAGCGCGCAACACTGGCCTATCGGCTCAAGGATTATCCATCCGTATTTCAGCTGGCTGAGAAAAATCCATCCAATGCCCAGATCGGACTTATAGCCGCGCTGAGCGCCATCGAGGCAAACGATCCTGCGCAAGTTCAACTATTTACGTCGCGTTTGAAGCTGGATGACGCAACCGTCCTTGCCCTGATCGAGCAGGACGCGGTCAGCCAGCGCTGGATAGTACCCGCTCAGGTATACCAGGCCGCAGCCGCAATTTCCGATGACACCGATAAAGCAAGAGCGGGCCGTGTTCTCGGGCTGAAGCAAGCCGCAACGGGTGGTATCGCTCAGCCGTCGCCCGCCAGTGTCGCGGGCATTCCGGAGCGATTGATGTCCACGCGCAGGGCGATTGAGTCACTCGAAGGAGGCAGCAACTGATGTCGAGCCCGATTTATACAACCCTGGCCCGTCAGCAGGGGCTGATGCACGAAATGCAGGCCGTCGCCAACAATCTGGCCAACTCCAGCACGACAGGATACAAGTCCGATCGCGCCATTTTCACCGAATTTCTCGTATCCACGGGCACTTCCGCTGATCAGTCTCTGTCCATGGGCGGCCTCGGTGGTCACGCCTTCCAGATGGAGCAGGGCGGGCTGAATTTCACCGGGGGCCGGTTTGATCTGGCGATCCAGGGCGAGGGCTTTTTTCAGGTGGCAACTCCTCAGGGGGAGCGTTTCACGCGCGCCGGGCATTTTCAGCTGTCTGCCGCAGGGCAGCTGGTGGACATGCAGGGAAACGCGGTGCTCAGCGCGGGCGGTAATCCGATCAATATTCCTGAAGATGCTCTGGATGTCGCTTTTGGAAACGACGGTACAATTTCCGGCAACGGACAGATTATCGACCAGATCGGGATCATGATTGCCGAGGGTCAGCTGCAACGCGATTCCAATACCTATTTTTCCACCGAGGGCGGTGTTGTGCAAACTCAGGACGCTAAGCTCGTCCAGGGTGCGCTTGAACAATCAAATGTTTCGCCGGTGCTGGAAGTGTCCCGGATGATTGAAGTGCAGCGCGCCTATGAGGCGGGCCAAGCCCTTCTGGAAAAAGAAGACCAGCGCATCAGCCAGTTGATCACAGCTGTGCGGGAACGTTGAACCGATTTACCAGGTGTAGGAGACGCCTATGAAGTCATTGCAGATTGCCGCGTCCGGGATGGCCGCCCAACAAATGCGGGTGGAAGTTATCTCGAACAACATCGCGAATATGAGCACGACCGCTTACCGTCCGAGGACGGCGGAGTTTTCAGATCTCATGTACCAGCAGTACCTGACCCCGGGGACGATTACGTCCCAGGTTGGCACTGTGGTGCCATCGGGTATTCAGCTCGGAACAGGTGTCCGGCCAACCACCGTGTCGATGGATCTGACGCAGGGAACGTTGCGTCAGACAAATTCCGAACTGGATATCGCCATTGACGGGACGGGGTATTTTGAGGTGACCCTGCCATCGGGCGAGCCCGCCTTTACGCGCGACGGCAAGCTCAGCCGCAGTCCGGATGGTGAGATAGTAACGTCGGACGGTTTTCCGCTCGCTGACGGTATTGTGATCCCCGAAGATGCGCGTCGGATCTCGATCAGCAGGGACGGCGAAGTGGTCGCCTATTTCACCAATGAAACCGAAGGGCAGCCCATCGGCAACATCTCCCTTGTCCGTTTCGTGAACGAGAAGGGACTTGAAGCCATGGGCGACAACATGTTCCGGGAGACCGAAGCCTCCGGCCCAGCCAATCGGCTCATTCCCGGTACTGAGGGAATGGGACTGCTGCATCAGGGTTATATCGAAGACTCGTCAGTGGATGTCGTCAAGGAGATCGCAGACCTGATCGAGGCCCAGCGCGGATATGAACTGAACTCCAAAGTGATCACGGCGTCCGATGAGATGCTGTCGGCTACAACGCGGATGAGGTAGAGCCATGAGCACACTATTTGCCCTCGGCTTCAGCGCCCTGATCGCCCTCACCGGCGCGTCATCGGTCGTTGCTTCAGAAGTGATCCGGGCAGGGGATATTGTCACGCCCGTCAATGCCTCGATGGACGCCGGCAGCGAGGATGCATCCTCGGCGCCAATCATCGGGCGCGAAGCCAAACGCACCATCTATGCCGGCCAGGCAATCACGCTGGACAATACGCGTCCGGCCAGGTTGGTGACCCGCAACCAGATCGTCACCGTGAAGTACATTCAGGGCGGCCTTGAGATCACCACCACTGGCCGCGCGATGGGAGAGGCGTCTCTTCACGAGCCGGTCACCGTTCTGAACCTTCAGTCTCGACAGATGGTTCAGGGAATTGTTCAGGAAAGCGGATGGGTCCTCGCACAATGAAAACCTTGCTTACATTGCCTTTCGTCGCGCTGGCCGCAGCGGCTTGCGCCAGTTCAGCGCAGCCCGTTCCGGAATTTGCGCCGCCTGTACCCTATGCTGGCTATCCCGGGGTCGTTCCGGAGCCGGCCGATCCCAACGTTCAGAACGCCTCGCTGTGGGAAACAGCGCCAACTGCGCTCCTCAGTATGCGGCGGGCCAAGGAAGTTGGCGATCTGCTCACGGTTGTTGTTGAAATGAATGACCAGGCAAGTCTGCAGACCTCTCTGTCACGCAACCGCTCTTCCAATGATGACATGAATGTCGACGCGCTGTTCGGGCTTCCCGAATGGGCCAATGGCGTTCTGCCCGGTGGAGCCAGCCTGTCGCCTGGCGTCGATGTTTCGCGCAGTTCCAACCAGAATGGCTCCGGAGCGGTGAATCGCGCAGAAAAGGTAACCTTTACGCTCGCTGCGCGGGTTGTTGGCGTCGAGCCTAATGGCAACCTTATCATTCATGGTTATCAGCAGACCCGCGTCAGCAATGAAGTGCGTTACCTGACAGTATCAGGTGTCGTGCGCGCGCAGGACATTACACGGATGAACGCTGTCACCTATGACAAGATCGCCGACGCAAAGCTGGCCTATGTCAGCAACGGCGACGCTTCATCGGCAACCGACCGGAAAGTCGGCACCAAGATTATTGATCGCGTTGTACCCTTTTAGAGCCCCATGATGAAAAACCTCGTTACTGCCCTCGTTGCCGTTATCTGCGTCGTCATTGGCGGTGTCGTCGGACATATGCTCCGTGGCGGCGCCGGAGATGCGTCTGCAGTCACGAAAGCAGACAGCGAGCCTCATGGTGAAAAAGAAGCGGCCAGCGACGATCACGCGGCCAAAGACAAAGGCGACCATGGTGGCGACAAGAAAGCAAAGACGGACAGTCATGGAAAGGCTGGCGGCAGTTCAGCGTCGGCCTATTTCAAATTCAGCCGCGAATTTGTCGTGCCTATCATTCAAAACGAACGAGTTGCGAGCCTGGTAATCCTCAACATCAACATCGAATCGGACGCAGCCACCTCGGACAAGCTGTTCTCGCAGGAGCCGGTGATCCGCGATGTGGTCATGACGACGCTCATCGAGATCAGTGGCGACGGACGAACATTCCAGTCGATGACGACTATCGAGAATTATGAAACGCTCCGTTCTCTGATTCTCGGCGCGTTGCAGAAAAAATTCCCCGACATGGGCATCAAGAGCGTTCTGATCCTCGATATTGCCAGGCAGGACCTCTGACCCCGTCAGAGGAAGGGAGAGGGGAATGTTCCCCTCTTATCAAGTCCGGCGCGCCTGGGCGAGATCAATGGTAAGGCCCGCAGCCGTTCCCAGTTGCAGGGTGCCGCCGGTGCTGAGAATATCTGTAACCTTCGTGATGACATTTGGCACAGCTGTGCCCTTGAAGGTATTATCCTCGTAATAATCGATCACGAACTCGTACATTTTGTCCTTCGCGGCCGTCTCGCCATTTGTCTGCTGGCCGTTCCAGCTGAACACGGTC
>JBKBRT010000006.1:0-36022 GCA_046291585.1 Hyphomonas sp. | reverse complement strand
ACGAAAAGACGGCTGAGCGGATGATGGACTCCAACGATCTGGAGAAAGAGCGGGGCATCACCATCCTCGCCAAGACCACCTCGGTCGAGTGGAACGGCTACCGCATCAACATCGTCGACACTCCCGGCCACGCCGATTTCGGCGGTGAGGTGGAGCGTATTCTCGACATGGTGGACGGCGTCATCGTGCTCGTCGACTCGGCCGAAGGCCCCATGCCGCAGACCAAATTCGTCGTCTCCAAGGCCCTGAAACTCGGCCTGCGCCCCATCGTGGCCATCAACAAGATCGACAAGGCCGAGCGCCGCGTGGACGAAGTGCTCAACGAAGTCTTCGACCTGTTCGCCAATCTCGACGCCACCGACGAGCAGCTCGATTTCCCGGTGCTTTACGGCTCGGGCAAGATGGGCTGGATGTCGACCCAGTATGAAGAGACCCGCGCCAATATGGACGAGCTCTTCCAGCTGGTGGTCGATCATGTGCCCACCCCGAAAGTCGGCGAAGGCGCCTTCCGCTTCCTCGCCACCACGATTTCCGCAGACCCCTTCCTCGGCCGCATCCTCACCGGCCGCATCCTGTCCGGGTCGATCAAGCCCAACCAGTCGATCAAGGTGCTGGCGCGCGATGGCCAGCTGGTCGAGCAGGGCCGCATCTCCAAAGTCCTCGCCTTCCGCGGCCTCGACCGCGTGCCCGTCGACGAAGCCTTCGCCGGCGACATCGTCTCCCTGGCCGGCATGACCAAGGCCAACGTTGCCGACACCTTCTGCGACCCCTCGGTCACCGAGCCGCTCGCCGCCCAGCCGATTGACCCGCCGACCATCTCGATGACCTTCCGCGTCAACGATTCGCCCCTCGCCGGCACCGAAGGCACCAAAGTCACTTCGCGCCTCATCTGGGACCGCCTGCTGAAAGAGGCCGAAGGCAACGTCGCCCTGAAGGTCGAGCGCGCCACCGACGCCGAAGCGTTCACCGTCTCCGGCCGGGGCGAGCTTCAGCTCTCCGTGCTGATCGAAACGATGCGCCGCGAAGGCTTTGAGCTTGGCGTCGCCCGCCCGCAGGTCGTCATGCAGGAAGGCCCGAACGGCGAGAAGCTTGAGCCCATCGAAGAAGTGATCATCGACGTTGATGACGAACATTCCGGCATCGTCGTCCAGAAGATGAACGAGCGCAAAGCCGAGATGCTCGACATGCGCCCCTCAGGCGTCGGCCGCACGCGCCTGGTCTTCCACGCGCCCACACGCGGCCTGATCGGCTATCAGGGCGAGCTGCTGTCGGACACCCGCGGCACCGCCATCATGAACCGCATCTTCCACGAATACCTGCCCCATAAAGGCAAGATCCAGGGCCGCCACACCGGCGTCCTGATCGCCATGGAGCAGGGCGAGGCAGTGGCCTTCGCCCTCTGGAACCTGGAAGACCGTGGTCCGATGATGATCCATCCCGGCGACAAGGTCTATGGTGGCATGATCGTGGGCGAACATAACCGCGAGAACGATCTGGAAGTGAACGTCCTGAAGGGCAAAAAGCTCACCAACATGCGCGCTTCGGGTACGGATGAAGCTGTCCGCCTCACCCCGCCGCTGATGATGACGCTGGAAAAATCCCTCGCTTACATCGCCGATGATGAACTCGTTGAAGTCACGCCCAAGAACATCCGCCTGCGGAAAATCTGGCTTGACCCCAACGACCGCAAACGCCGCTCCAAACAAACCGCCGACGCGTAAACCGCGCCCATCCCGGAGAGCGAAATCCGCCTGTCGGGGGCCGTCTCTCCCACCAGAAAGCCCTCTCCCTCGCGGAGGGGGCTTTTTTTAACCCGGCGCCGCCTTCGGAACCTTTCTGCCCCGCGCACGTTCAGCCTCTGGAACACAATCTGTGTGTGGAGGTTACCCATGTCGTCTTTTGCCATCTATCTGATCGGCTTCCTGATGTTTGTCGCAGGTCTTGCCTATGGCGCCTTCCTGCTCGGCGTGGCGCTCGTCTGGATCGGTGTTGGCGCGATCACGCTGATCGGCCTCGGCATGGTCCTGGGCGTCGGCAAAACCCGCCAGAAAGACCAGACCCCCACCAGCGAATAATGCGCGCAAGGACTATTGGGGCGGGGCTTATTACCCGTCTCATCCCGGACACCGCCCTGCGGTGATCCGGGCCCTTCCTTGAGGGGTCTTAGCGTTAAACGTCCGGGCGCGGACCTATTGCGCCGGCAGGTCGTCTGCGGGCAGGCGCTCCGCCTCGGGCACCTCAGCATCCTCATCGCTCGGCGCCGCGTCCGGCTCCAGGCCGGGGTCAGCCCCGGTCTCAGGCTCAGCCGCAATGTCAGGCCCGCCAGCTTCGCCTGCCGCCGGCGCCATCAGGCAGCCCGCTTCCATTCCCCCCTCACACCCGATGGCATAAAGCCGCGCTGCGCCGTCTGTGTCCACGCGCCCGCCCACGCCATTGCGGCGCATGTCGGCGGCCTGAAGACAGGCCTCGATGATGCCCGCCTTGCAGGTCTCCGAAAACAGGAACCGCGCGCGGGAGAGTTCCAGCTCGTCGGTATCCAGACCGCTGCCGCTGCCCCATCCGGCATCATACATCATCCAGCCCAGCTCATAGCAGCCGCGCAGCGAGCCTTCGGTACAGATCACGGAGAATATCCGCCGCGCGCGCACCCCGTCTTCGGGCCCGCCCGTTCCGTCGCGCAGCCAGGCGGCATACATTTCGCACGCCTCCATCTGCCCGCCGCCACAGGCTTCCGCCATGCTCCGGCGCTCCTGCGCCAGAAGGGTCTCCTCGCTGGCTTCCGCCGGCTCTGCGGCCTGCGGCGCAAAGACGGCGTCCTCGCCCGGCGCGCCCTCCTCGGCCACCGGACTGGCAACTTCGATCCCGAAGTCCAGATCGGTCAGCGCCTCGCTGGCAAAGCCGGTGAAGCTGTCGGCGCCGTCCTCAGTCCCGTTGCTCGGCGCGGCGGCCAGCCCCACCACGATGGCTTCCTCAGCGGAGGCGTCTTCTAAGGCGGCGGCCGGGGGCAGGGGCGCCGGCAGGGCAAGATCTGCAGGCGGAACATCTGCCGCGATCCCCGCCCGTTCACACCCCGCCGTCAGCCCCAGCGCGCAGGCCTGCGCATAGGCTGCCTGCGCGCCCTCGGTATCGGCCTCGCCAAAATCTGGAAATTCAAGTTCCCCGCCGAGCCGGAAACACGCCGCCGCCGCGCCCAGCTCGCAGGCCTGCCCGAACAGCGCCAGCGCGCCGGGCATATCGGCCTCTGCGCCGCGCGCCGCAAACAGCCGCTCACCCAGGGTGAGGCACGCTGATGCCTCGCCCGCTGCGCAGGTGGCCTCCAGGTCCGTGGCCAGATCCGTCGCTACTTCCGGGGCCCCATCGCTGCCCTGCGCGTGGGCGCCCGGCGCCGTGATGCCCGCCATCAGCAGCGCCAAAGCGCCTGCCAGGAAGGCTGCCAAAGCGCCAGCCTGAAAACCGGACCATCTGGATTGGATCTGCATGGGCGCCCCGCTTGTTGACCCGGGGGCCATATTGTCGGGCTCGCCTGCCGGGTCAACACTTCGCCCATCGCGCGAATGGGCGATCGCCCGGCTGAGAGCGCGGGCGTCGGGAGAACCGCATGCCGGAGCGAGGGGCCACCCTTTGGCCTGGGGTGACCCCTCCAACGCCGTAGACCGGGAGGAAACAAGGGTCTGGCGTTGTTCCGGGGAAAATGGGCGGCGCTACGCGGCGCGCACAGGCCGCGCCGTGTCTCTCTTGGCGGTAGGAGCAGGCGCCCTGATCGGGGATCAGGGCGCCGTGCGGGCCTAGTTGGCGAGGGCGTAGTCTACAGCGGCCAGACGCTGAAACTCAGGCGCAACGGCCTGGCCAGCATCGCTGACATCTGCATGGATCTGCTGCACAGCGGCTTTCACCAGCGTATCGGCGCAATTGGTGTCGACATACACGCTGCCGATGGCCGGCAGGCGCTGCGAGCAGACTTTGCGGGCTTCCCGCTTCAGCTGGGAGACGACCGTTTCGGCGCCTGTTTCGCTGGTCAGCAGGGCAGGGTCGTAATCCATCTTCAGGGTCACTTCTTTCAGCGACTCTGCGGCGGCGACAGGGGTCAGCGCCATGGCGGCGGCCAGGATGATCGAGGAAACTTTCAGCATTTGTTTAGTCCTTCAGAGTTAGCGCCGGTCACGCCGGCTGAAACTCCTCCCGCAACGCGTCCAGGGATTTTTCCTGCTCCGATACGGTCATCGCGGGTCCCGGTGGACGGGGCACCGCGCGCCGTGGCCTTCACCGGAGCGGCCTGGCTCATGCTGCAATGCAACAATTAGCGCCAGTCTGCGACAGCGCAATGACACCGCTCGCCCCTCAGGCGAGAATCGGCCCTGCCAGCTGCATTTGCTCCCCGCACAGGCAAGACTGCCCAAGATTTGAACATAAGTTGAAACAAACCGCCCCGCCTGAACCGCTTTGCGCGCAAGATCTGACATCCGCTCGCCGGGTTTCGCCGACTCTGGCCAGAAGGCGCCTCAACCGTCCTGACGTGTCCCCCCTTTGTCCCGTAAGTGGCCGTAAGTGGCCGGAAGTGGCCAGAAAATGTCAGGAAACTGTCCGGGCCTGCCGCGCCCGGCGGGGCGGAGAGACCCTGCCTTTATCCGCGCCGGATCGCGCGCCATTCCCTTGTAAAACAAGGCCCTGGCGACGCGCTCGCCCGCGCCAATCCGCCGGGGGCCCGAAAAACGCCATTCTGGGAGGCATGGCGCTCACCTTTACCACCCCCGTCAACAGCCTGATCCGCTTTGCCCAGATGATGGCAGAGCGTCTGGCGATGGGCCTGGCAGAGCGCCTCGGCATTGGCCTCTGCGGCCATACGGTCTTCCTGCCAAGGGCAGTGCTTAAGCAGCTCGCCGCCGAGATCGCCTTTATCGAGGCCCTCACGCGCCGCGCCCTGTTCCTGATTGCCGCCACCTTCGGCGCGCTGCCCCCGCTCGCCCCGCGCGCAGACCCGGCGGCTCCTGTACTCAAACCGGCGCCCAAACCGGCATCTGAGCCGGCGCCGTCACAGGCGTCCCGCGCGCCGCATGTCCCGCGCCTGCCTCTGGCAGAACCCCTGAAATCGCCCGGTCCCAAAGCCGGTCTTCCGTTGCACCCGGCCCAGATCGCCTGGGCCAGGCCCCCGCGCGAGGCGCCGGCGGGCCTCCTGCCGGCAGGCCGGCTCGTGCGCCGCTACCGGGCGCTGGAAGCGGTTTTCGACAATCCCTGGCCCCACATCGCCCGCATGCGCCGCCTGATCGGGCGCGCGCCCGGCGCGCTGCTGCCCGGCGCCCGCGCGGCCGACGCGCCCGGCCCGCATATCCCTCTGGTGAACCGCCGCATTCTCCGCGCGCTTCAGGCGCAGGTCGAGGGCGCCGCGCGCCGGCTCGATACCGGCTAAACGCCGCGCCGGGACCGCAGCGCGGCGGCCAGCGTGCCGTCATCAAGATGATCAAGCTCACCGCCCACGGGAACCCCGTGCGCGAGCCGCGTCACATCCACGCCTTTTCCGGCCAGCAGGTCGGCCACATAATGCGCCGTGGTCTGACCATCCACCGTGGCGTTCAGGGCCAGGATCACCTCGCGCACGCCGCCGGCCTCGACCCGCGCAATAAGAGACGCAATGCCGAGATCTTCCGGCCCGGTGCCGTCAATGGCCGAGAGTGTCCCGCCCAGAACATGATACCGGCCCCGGAAAGACCCGCCGCGTTCCAGCGCCCAGAGGTCGGGCACATCCTCCACCACGCAGAGAATGCCCTCGTCGCGCCCCGGCATCTGGCAGACGGCGCAGGGCTGCACGGTGTCGTAATTGCCGCAGACATGGCATTTCTGGATCTTGGCGCCCGCTTCGGCCATTGCCTCGGCCAGCGGCTTCAGGAGCTGCTCATTGCGCTTCAGAAGATGCAGCGCCACCCGCCGCGCCGACCGGGGTCCAAGCCCCGGAAGCTTCGCAATCAGGTCAATCAGGCGCAAAAGTTCAGGACCGGCAGAACGCTGTGACATGCGCGGCTATATGCGGGGTTCCGGGCGATCTGTCATCCCGCGTCCTTCCGCTCGCCCTCGGCGGGCCGGATCCCGTAGGGCTCCAGAAGCCGCCAGACATGCGCGGGCACCATATTCTTCAGCTTGCCGGGCTCTTCCCGCCGCAGATGGATCACGGTTTCTGCCGCCTTCATCTCCAGCCGCGTGCGCGCAAATTCAAGGCCCTTGGGGCCGATGCGCGGCTGCAGGAAGGAAACCAGCGGGCGCACCCAGTTCGGCATGGCGCGCAGCGGCAGGCCCCCGGCAGCCCGCTCGACATTTGCAATGAACGCGGCCACATGCGGCGCCCGCTTGCCCGAAGATCCCGGCGGGGCAGACACCAGCTCTTCACCCAGCAGGCTGACCAGCTCCTCGCCCCGCTCATTGCGCACGATCAGCCACTGGTCCCCTTTGCCGGCCATATAGCCGACCGTCAGATCGCTCAGCGCATTGGTATAATCCACGCAGGTCCGGCAGGTCACGGGAAAGAAATCGCCCGGCAGCTTCGAGATCGGCAGCGACAGGAACGGGATCAGCCGCTTGCGCCCGTCATCAAAGCGAAGCTCCACCCGGAAATCTGCGCGAAATTCCAGATAGGAGATCGTCTCGGGCGCCTCATCCAGAAGGGCCAGAAAGGTATGGAAATTCTCGGTCGTCGTATTGTCGGAGCAGGGGGTCCCGATGACATAGAGTTTCTCGAGCCCAAACTCCGCTTCCAGGGCCCGCAGGGCATAGACCTGGCAGGGAATGCCGATCAGCGCGATCTTCTTCAGCCCCCGCGCCGCCACCTCTTCCATCAGCGCAATCAGCGGCGCATAGCCCATCCGCATCCCGCGGCAGCCAGCCATATCCTGGGCGCGCGTTACGATCACCGGTCTCGGTTTCCACCGGTCTTCTGGGTCAGGCGCAACGGTGAGCACCGCGTCCACCGCGCCGGTTTCCAGAAGCCGCTCGCCGATCCGGCTGGCAATGCCGGTCCATTGCGCGCCGTCTCTGGCGGGCGAAAGGCGCGCGCGCAGCATGCGCCGGAACACACCGAACGCCGTTTCGTCCGGCCTCTGATCATCGCGCGGGCGGCCATGCAGGCGGGCCTCATGGCCGGGATAGTCCGGCCGGATGAACTGGCACGCCCGCCCGCAGGCTTTGGCATCGGCCATGCGCGACACACCGCAATCTGTGCAGTGCCCCCGTGGTTCAGGCGGACGCAGCTCAGGGGTGACGGGCGGCTCGGTCATCCCCTGATGTTATAGGCTGGCGCGGCATCAAGTCACGCGCCCGCATCGGGCAGGATCTAGAATGGCAGTTTGAAGCCCGGCAGCATGCCGCCAAAATCGGCCGTCGCGGTTTTCATCGCGTCTTCCATAGCCTGATCCAGCCGCCGGCGCGCATCCGAATGGGCCGCCTTGATCAGGTCTTCGACAATCTCCGGATCGTCCCCCATCAAAGTCTTGTCGATGGTCACAGAAACCAGCTCTCCCTTGCCGCGCAGCTTCACGCGCACAAGGCCGGCCCCGGCAACGCCGTCGGCTTCGGTAGCTTCAATCTTCTGCTGCACTTCAGCCATCTTGGCCTGCATGGCCTGGGCTTGCTGCATGATCTGGGCGAGGTCTTTCATGGCGGTAATGTCTCCGTCAGGCCGGCCGGCGTGTTTTCAGGGGGATAACGTTACTGGCCACATCGCCCTCACTGCCCTCGATTTCAAGCGGTTCGGGCGGATCTTCCACATCGAGGATCACTGCGCCGGGCATCAGGGCAAGCGCGGCGGCCACCCGGGGGTCCTTCTTGGCGCTCTCGATCCGCTCGGCTTTTTCCCGCCGCTCGCGCTCGCGCACCGACTCCGCGTTCGTGTCCGTCTCCTCGACGCTCCAATCGAGGTCGCTATAGGTCTCCAGGAATATCTTCAGCCGTCCCAGGAGGCCCTGCGGCGCGCCGGGCGCCAGCGCGCAGGCGAGCTTTCCGGGCTCAAAATGCGATGGCCGCACAAACCGCTCGGTATCGACCTGCAGGCCGACCTCGCGCGCGGCCACCATCAGGGCGATCATATCGGCAAAGCTCTCGATGCCGCCGGGCCCCTGCGGCGGTGCCTTAAGGGGCGGGCTATCCTTTCCCGGCGGACGGGACCCCTCGGCAATTATCCGCGCAGCTTCCTCCGGCGAGGGCAGGGTCGAGGCCGCCGCCAGCCGCAGGATCACCATGTTCAGCGCGGTCGCGGGGTCTGGCGCCACCTGAAGGTCGCCATAGCCAGACAGCAGCAGCTGCCAGTTGCGCGCCGCCTGCGCGGGGGTGAGCCGCTGGGCGAGGCCCCGGGTGCGGTTTGCCCAATCGGCCGGGCCAGCCTGGGTCCAGTCGTCGCCAGTCGCCTGCGCCACCGAAATATCAGCTGCAATATCAAGGATGTCCTTGAGGATCACCGCCGGGTCTGCCCCGTCGGCCACCTGCTCGCGCACCTCCGCGAGCGCGCCCTTGGCGTCGCCGGCAACAGCCTTCTCCACCGCGTCCAGCAGTCGTGCCCGGTCGCCGAGGCCCAGCATCGCGCGCACCGCCGCGCCGCTGACCTCCTCGCCATCCGTGGTCTGAACGATGCCCTGGTCGAGCAGGGACAATCCGTCCCGCACCGAGCCTTCGGCCGCCCGGGCAATCAGGGCGAGGGCTTCTTCGGAAACATTTGCCCCCTCATTGCGGGCCACATTGCCAAGGTGGCGGGCAAGCTCGCCGCTATCGAGGCGTTTCAAATCAAACCGCTGACAGCGCGAGAGCACCGTGACGGGCACTTTGCGGATCTCGGTGGTCGCGAAGATGAACTTCAGATGCGGCGGGGGCTCTTCCAGCGTCTTGAGCAGCGCGTTGAAGCTTGGCAGCGACAGCATGTGCACTTCGTCGATGATATAGACTTTGTAGCGCGCCGACACCGCCCCATAGCGGGACGAGTCCAACAATGTACGCATGTGGTCGACGCCAGGTCGAGAAGCGGCATCAAGTTCGAGCACATCGGGATGCTGGCCCGCCATGATCGCGTCGCAGTGCTCGCCCGGCGGATCGAGGTGCATCGACGGGCCCGATGTCTTCCCCTTTTTTCCTTTGGAATCAGCCTTTTGCTCATAGTTCAGCCCGCGGGCGAGGAGGCGGGCGGTGGTGGTTTTGCCGACCCCGCGCACGCCTGTCAGCATGAAGCCATGGGCGATCCGGCCGGTCTCGAAGGCGTTGGAGAGCGTGCGCACCATCGCTTCCTGGCCGATCAGGTCCTCGAAACGCTGCGGACGGTATTTGCGGGCGAGCACCTCATAGGTCTTGCCGGGCGCAGGCGCGTCCCCGCCCCCGAAGAGGGCGCCGGTGGCGTCATCGCCTGTGGAGGAATCGTCAGCGCTCATGGGTCCACCCAATCATTAGCGGGGGAGGGCCAGCGGCGCAAATGGCAGATCAGCGCTGGTCAGATACATGCCATTTCAGGTCAGGATCGGACAAAACATCGCCAAGGGTCGCCGTATCCAGGACATTCCGGGTCGCTTCAGCGACGCGCGCGAACACTTTGCGGATCTTGCAGGCCTGCTCGCTCGCACAATCCCCGCACCGCCGGTAAGCCATCTTGGAGAGGCAGGGCAGCGGCGCGAGCGGACCGTCCATCAGGCGCAGGACTTCGCCGAAGGTGATTGTCTCGGGCCGCCGGAGCAGGAGATAGCCCCCCGCCTTGCCGCGCCGGCTGATGACGAGGCCGTGATGCTTCAGCTCGAGCAAGATCTGCTCGAGGAATTTGCGGGGGATCACTTCGCGGATGGCGATTTCGGAGATCATCAGGGGCTCGTCCGGCGGGGCCTCTGCCAGACACAGAAGGGCGCGGAGAGCGTATTTGGATTTCTGGGAGATCATCAGATTTCCGGGTCAGACACGTCCAAGGGAATTAAAATGTCGATTCACCCGATCAGGTTAGTCGATTAAATCTGCTGCTGCCACCGGTGACTTCACCTTTCTTGCAGCCAGCCTTTCGAAAAGCTCACTTGCAATCTCTACTAACACGGTCGTGTTTATAGGAATAAGCAAGGAGGCAGTCATGCACCACGGACAGGCAATAATCATCGCGGCAATTCTGGCTCTGCCCGGGGCGGGGGCAATCGCCCAGGAAGCGCAGATCCAGGAGCCCGGAGGGGTGGACGCGGAGCTGCGCCGCGAGACCATCACCGTAACCGCGCGGCGCGTCAGTGAAGATCTTCAGGATGTGCCGATCCCGGTGTCGGTCCTGACGGAGGATTTCATTGTTGAAAACGGCGCGTTCAATGTCGGGCGGCTGCGCGAGATTGTGCCCACGCTTCAGTTCTATTCGACCAACCCGCGCAACACGGCGATCAACATCCGGGGCCTCGGCGCGCCCTATGGCCTGACCAATGACGGGCTCGACGCCGGGGTGGGGATGTATGTTGACGGGGTGTTTTACGCCCGCCCGGCCTCCACGACGCTGGACTTCATTGATGTCTCGCAGATCGAGGTGCTGCGCGGGCCCCAGGGCACGCTGTTTGGCAAGAACACGACCGCCGGGGCGATCAACATCACGACGAAGAAGCCCTCCTTCACGCCGGAAACCGAAGTGGAGCTGACTTATGGCAATCTTGGCTTCGTGCAGGCCAAGGGGGCGATCAGTGGTCCGATCACGGACAAGATTGCCGGGCGTCTTTCCTTCTCGGGAACCCAGCGCGATGGCACGCTCTACAATGTCCGCGACAATGACTACATCAATGACCTGAACAATCAGGGGGTGCGGGGCCAGCTGTTGCTGAATGCAACGGACAATCTGGAGATCATCCTGGCGGGCGATTACACAAGGCAGCGCCCGAACGGGTATGCGCTGGTTCCGGCAGGGGTTGCCCCGACGCTGCGCCCGGCCAATCGCCGGTATCAGGCGCTGGCGGATTATTTCGGGTATGCCCCGCCCAGTTTCAACGCGTTTGACCGGCTGACGGACGCCGACACCTATCACCAGTCCGACCAGGATATTGGCGGGGTGTCGTTGACAGCAAACTGGGAGATTGGCCCGGGGACGCTGACTTCGATTACCGCCTGGCGGCTGTGGAACTGGGGACCGTCGAACGACCGGGATTTCCTCGGCCTGCCGATAACTACGGTTTCGGCAAACCCATCGGAACAGACGCAATGGACGCAGGAGCTGCGCTATGCGGGCGACCTGAATGAGCGGTTGGGGTTTGTTGTAGGCGCGTTCTATTTTGCCCAGGAGATCGACTCAACCGGCAATCAGGAGCAGGGGAGCGCGGCGGCGCGCTGGCTGCTCAGCCCGACTTCAGCGGGGTGGGATACGCCGGGCCTTCTGGACGGATATGGTCAGAGCTCGGACATTCAGTCGAAGAATACCAGCGCGGCCCTGTTCGGCCAGCTGGAGTGGCGCGTGACGGACAGGTTGCGCCTGCTGCCGGGCTTGCGGCTCAACTATGATGAGAAGAGCGTCGACTATGACGCGCAGGTCTATGGCGGTCTGCAGACGAGTAACCCGGCGCTGATTGCGCTGCAACGTTCCGTGCTGGCGCCGCTGACCTATTCGGCGGACGCTGATGACACGAACATCTCCGGACAGATCACGGCGGCCTATGAGGTAAACCCTGCGCTGAACCTCTACGCCACCTATGCCACGTCGTTCAAGCCGGTGGGCCTCAACCTCAGCGGCATTCCCAATGATGCCGCAGGCAATCCGGCGATCGAACTGGCAACGGTCAAACCCGAAGATGTGCGTCATATCGAAATTGGCTTGAAATCAGCGCCGTTTGACGGGGTGACCGCCAACCTCACGGCCTATGACACCGAGATTGAGGATTATCAGGTGGGTGTCGTCAACGCGCAGATCGGGGTTCTGCGCGGCTATCTGGCGAATGCCGAGAAGGTCCGTGTACGGGGCGTGGAGTTTGATGGCCGTGCGCGGTGGACGGACAATTTCGTTACCTATGCCGCGCTGGCGTGGACGGATGGGAAATATGTATCTTTCCCGGATGCGCCGCCCGCGCTGGAAGATACCGGCGGGCCGCAGGTGGTTGATATTTCGGGCACGCGCCTGCCGGGTATTTCCGAATGGTCTGGCACGGTTGGCGGGGAATACACCTTTGGCAACAGCGCGCTGCTGGGCCGGGAGGGGAATTACTTTGCCGCGCTCGACGCGTTCTTCCGGTCTGACTTTTTCTCCAGCCCGACCGAGTCGCGCTATCTGACCGTAGACGGATATGCCACGCTGGCCGGACGGATCGGATTCCGCGGCGCGGGTGGCTGGGATGTCTATCTTTGGGGCCGCAACCTGCTGGACGGGGAGTATTTTGAACTTCTCGCCGCCCAGCCGGGAAATTCCGGGCTCTATGTGGGCCAGCCTTCTGATCCGCGTACGTATGGGATTACGCTGAGAGCGCGGTTCTGAGCCGGATTTGGGAAGCTCTCCCGCCTCAGCGACGAGGCGGGAGAGATGCTTTGCCTACTCCGCCGGAACAGCATCCGTGCTGGCGTTCTTGCGGGCGTCGAAGCGGCCCCAGACGCCGTCATCGCCGTGCCAGTCACCCTTGGTGGCGCCTTTGGAATATTCCGTGGAGCGCTGCTCGAAGAAGTTTGCGTGCTCGACCCCGTTGAGGATTTCGGTCAGCCACGGGATCGGGTGTTTGGTGATGCCGTAGATGGGCTCGAGCTTGAGCTGGTTGAGGCGCCAGTCGGCGATGTAGCGGATGTAGTTCTTGATGTCGTCGGCGGTCATGCCTTCGACCGGGCCCATCTCGAAGGCCAGCTCGATGAACTTGTCTTCCAGTGCCACCACGGTGCGGCAGCACTCGCGGATCCGCTCGCGCAGTTCATCAGTCATCACGCCGGTTTCGGCGCAGAAGGCGTGGAACAGCTTGATCATGCCTTCGCAATGGAGGCTCTCATCGCGGATCGACCAGGTGACGATCTGGCCCATGCCCTTCATCTTGTTGAAGCGCGGGAAGTTCATCAGCATCGCGAAGGAGGCAAACAGCTGCAAGCCTTCCGTGAACGCACCGAACACGGCCATCGAGACGGCGATGTCTTCGTTCGTCTCGGTGCCGAACTGGCCGAGATAGTCATGCTTGGCGGCCATCTCCTTGTATTCCATGAAGGCGGAGAATTCGGAATCCGGCATGCCGATGGTTTCCAGCAGCAGCGCATAGGCCGCCACATGGATCGTCTCCATATTGGAGAAGGAGGCCAGCATCATGGACACTTCCACCGGCTTAAACAGCGGCATGTAGTGTTCCATATAGTTGGCGCCGACTTCGACATCCGACTGGGTGAAGAAGCGGAAAATCTGGGTGAGCAGGTTGCGCTCGGCGTCGGAAAGCTTGACCGCCCAGTCTTTGCAATCTTCGCCGAGGGGCACTTCCTCGGGCATCCAGTGGACCTGCTGCTGCTTCTTCCAGAATTCATAAGCCCACGGATAGCGGAAAGGCTTGTAGGCATTGCTCGGCGTCAGCAGGCCGGGGCGATCAGTGCTTACATTTGCCATGGTTCAGGCTCCATCACGTCTGGCGTCGGGGGCCAGCGAATCTGGCCTTTGGGACATACAACACACCACATACAGTGTTTTAAAACGGTAAACATCGCAAGATGTGTAAATCGCCGCAGGCAGGCAAACTCACAGGAAACCTAGGCCCGCCCGCCTCTCGGACCAGAGACCGCGCGCAGTCCGAGGCGGTAAAGCGCGGCCTGGCCAAGTTCGAGGTCTGCCTGAGTGTGGCAGAGGAAGACGGCGCGGTCGATCTTTGAGTCGGGCCAGTTGAGGAGGTATTGCTGGGCGGTCTGGATCAGCCCTTGCGCGCGCTCATGCGGGCTTTCTCCGCCGCTGCGGGTGCCGAAGAGGGGGATCAGCACGGATTTGAGCGCGCGTTTGGGGCTCATGCCGAAGCGGCGGTTTTCCGCGTCAATGGCAGCAAGCGCGTTGCTGACGCATTTGCGATAGGCGCCGATGAGGCGGTAGCCGCGCCCGGGCTCGCCCTGATAGGCAGCGGTGTGGACGAGGAGGCGGACCTTGTTGGTCTTCCTCAGCATACCGGGCTCGGTGAGGAGGGCGGTGGCGGGCTCAACTCCTGTGCGCAGCTGGTGGCCGCCCGCGCGCTGGGCCAGGAGGCGGGCGATCATGTCGTCGCGCACAAAGCCGTGCCGGTCGCGCCGGGAGCCGAGATAGCGGATGGCGGCGGAGACCGACGCCTCATGGAAGCGGCCAAATTCCATCCGCGTGTTTTCCGGGTTCACCCAGACATCTATATCGTCAATGTCGGCGAGATCGCCGGTGACCAGCTCGATGAGCTTGGAGGCTTTTGGCCCCTGCGGGCCGACGCGGTAGGAGATGTAGCGCCGCTCGGGGATGATACGGCCGGGCAGGGAGACTTCCATGCCGGGCATCAGCGTATGGACGAGGCTGTCCGTGCTCGGATTGTCGAGGCTGTTGCGGACATGGGTGCGCAGGAGCGTGCGGCAATCCTCGATTACCTGCTGGCGGGAGATGCCCCCGCGCGCTTCGAGTTCATAATCCACCGCGCGCATGCCGGAGATCGAGAAGGGCGCGGTCGAGCGGGCATGGCGCAGGATGACGGTGCCGGCGCGCCGGGCGGTCTGGCGGATGCCGAGTTCGAAGAACACGTCGGGCGAGCCGAGCGTCACATCGGCGATCACGACATCAGCTTCCAGCAGGTTTTCGATCATTTCCTTGTGGATGAGGCCGGAGCGGCTCACCCGGTCGGCGCGGATGATGTCGAGGTTCAAATCCTCGATGACGGGGCGGATCAACTCGTCAAACACCGCGTCAAAGTCCGGCGCCTGGCCTTCCTCGTCACTGGCCGGATAGGGCAGGATGACAAAGCAGCGGCGCCCGGTTTGTGTCTTGCTTTCAGGCTCGGAGGCTTTCTCTGGGCTTTGTGTCTTTCCTTCGAACGCCATTCCCACGCAGCCCTGCCTTTTGTCGTCCAATTCGACGCCGCCCCCAGGCAGATTCTGCCCGCCCGGACTGGCGTGTCCGGGGCACCCGGAGCCAACGAAACTATGGGCGGCGGGGGCTGGCAAGGCGCGAGTAGGCCGGGTTTCCGGCGCGCGCGGAGAGGGCAGGGCTAGTGCTCTGTTTCGCGATGGATTCAGGGCAGATTATAAATGCGTAAGGTTAGTGGCAGGCGGGAAGATGCCCAATCGGGCGTCACTCGCCCACGCGGCGTGCCGGGACGGGCAGGGAGCAGACGTCCAGCACCTTGGGGGGAAGCGTGACGAGGGCGGGGATGCCGGTATAGTCGCGCTTGGAGGTTTTGAGGGCTTCCCAGTCAGCCGAGGGGGTCGCCATCACGTCATAGGCGGGGCGGTCTTCCACCGGCATGTCAGCGGCGATGCGGGCCGAGAGGATCTGGTTTTCTGCGAGTTTCGAGCGGCGATACTGGCTGATCTGGTGGGCGAGCTTGGGGTCTTCCCCGAAGATCGCGTTCATTTCATCTTCTGTAGACGGATCAATGCGGGGCAGGCGGTGGATGTATTCCATGCCGTCGATCACCCGGCCGAAGATTGTATAGTTGCGGTCCAGATAGCGCCGGGGCTGGAGGGGAATGAAGATTTCGGTCGAGCCGCTGGCCGGATCATTGTCGCGGGCCATGCCGAGGGCGCCGGGGCAGTTGAGGAGCCATTCCTTGCCGCCCTCGCGGCCGACGGGGAAGCCGTCGCGATGGCCCACTTCCGGCGCGTAGAGGTCGGGGTTGCCCTGGGGGGCGAAGCCGTCTTCGGGGATTTCCCGTTCTGCTTCAAAGGGCAGCGTCGGCCAGGCGGCGACGGCCATGTCGAATTCCCGGCCGGCCTGGGCGACATGGCCTTCGACGACACGGTAGAAATATTCCCCGTCATAAAAGCCCTCGCGGACCCCTTCGCGGATCTGGGCGGCGTGGGCGGGGGCGGCTTCGGGATAGAGCTCAATGGCGACAGTCCCGGTCTCCAGCGTGACAAGGATGAGGTTTTCCGGGTCAACCGCGCGCCAATCGGCGACAGGCGGAGACATTTCCGGGACAGTTTCGGACAATCCGGGCGGCGCGCTGGCACAGGCAGCGCAGGCAAGGGCGATGGCAAGGGAGAGGGCGCGTTTCATGGCGGCAACTCTCTGCGAGGCCAGGCGCCGCGTCAATCCGGACGCAAAAGCCCCGGAGCGTGGCTCCGGGGCTGGGCAGGGCTGGGAGGAGGGGCGCCTGCCCTCTGAAGGGATCAGTAGGCGTAACGGCCGCGGCGGAGGGAATGGGCCGCTTCGGAGCGGGCGTTTTCCATCTTCTGGTTGATGATCGCGGGGATGAGGAAAAGGTCCACAAGCCACCAGACGAAGCCGATGAGGAAGAAGTAGCTGACGATCTGCAGGATGGCCGTGACCGGCTTGCCGAGATAGAACCGGTGCGCGGAGATCCAGCCCAAGAAGAACCAGAGCAGATAGGCGGCGCCGGCGCTCTTCTTCTCATTGGCAGCGCGCTGCTCGATCAGGATCATGTCTTCGGTGGTGAAGGTCATATCGGGCCTCCTCAGGCTGTCTTATCGATTTTCATATAGGAAGACGCGGGCGCGGTTCCAGTAGTATTTATCGAAAAACGGCAACTTTCTCAGGCCGGGTCTCTTCAGCCGGATCCCTTGACGGAATAGCGGCTCAAAAGGAAAAGGCGGCAGCCGAAGCTACCGCCCTCAATCCAGTTACTGGCAGGGGTTAGAGCCAGTAGGGCTGGACCTTATAGTAGTCATAGGCCGCATTGCGGGCTGTATGACCGTCATTCTTGGTCAGCTCTTCGATGGAGTCGGCCGGGGCCTTCTCAAGCTGCTCTTTGGTGAAGGGGACGACATAGCCGTCCTTGTCCTTGCTGTAGTCGAGGGTCGACCATGGGACGGGGTGATACTTCTCACCCATGCCCAAGAAGCCGCCGAAGCCGACAACGGCGTAAAGGATGGAATTGTCGAGCTTGTCGAGCATCACGTCTTCGACCTTGCCGATCTTGTCGCCGGCCGTGTTGTAGACGGTGGTGCCGATCGTGCGGCTGGCGGGAATGGCACTTGTGTGTCCGGATGGGGTTGGCATGAATGCCTCCTCTTGTGTTGCTGTATGCCGGATCAACGCGAAGCTCGCCGATAGGTTGTGTTAAACTTTGTTGAGATGCTATCAGTTTTGAAAGTTGCGCTCGCTGGAGCGAAACGTTTTCGAGGCGCGAGTAACTTACAAGCTAATATGATGCGCCGGCAGAATCTGAGTTCCATGTCTATGATGCGATTTTGGCGTTACATTTATAAGATTCGCTATTCATGGGCGAATACCCATGAGTGTGTGATTACGGGACGCAACATTTTCATCAGTAGGGATAAATCGAAATTGGCGCCGTCGATTTGCGGTCGAGAGTGCCCGAATAAATCCGAATCCAGATTATTTTTACAGAGCTGGCTTGGCCAAAGCTTTGTCTTTAACCGCCACCGCTAACGCCGATAAAAATTATGCTACCTCAGCTCCGGCGGCCGCTATCGCCATGTCAGTCATAAGTTTGGCGCGATGCTTGTTCATATCGTCTTTTATCATGCCCGGAATTAGAAACGCGTCGATAAGCAACCAAAGGAATCCAATGAGGATTAGGTAACTTGCCATCTGCAGAAGTGCAGTTCCCCATCTTCCCAGATAAAATCTATGCGCAGAGAACAGTCCCAGAAAGAACCAAAGTAAATAGGCAGTTCCTGTACTTTTTTTCTCGTTGCCAACGCGCTGTTCAATCAGCATCATTTGATTTGTGGATAGCGCCATTTGTAATCCCCGTCCAAAATAGGTTCTACCAGAAGTTTGACTCACGCGCGGTTGTTGTCAATCTCTGTTAAAAATTACCTTATTTTGAGCAGAACTATCGGGATTGTTCCAAAGATATTTGCGCTGACCAGCATTGGCGGGAGACCAAGTATTGGCGGGCGACAGGTCCTGTCAGACGCTTCCCATTCGCGGGGCAGCCTGCTAAGCGCCGCGTCCATGTACCAGATCACGGCAAGAGGCCCGCGGGGGCCAGTGGAAACGGCATGGGACGCGCTCGCCTGGGCGGACCCTTCGCCCGCAGGCGCGGTCGATGCCAAGGAAGATGCGCGCGGCGCCTGGCGGCTCGATGCGTTCTGCGAAACGATGGACGAGGCCGAGGACTGCGTCGCCATCATCGAAGAAGCCGCCCCGGAGCTGACCGCGCGGATCGAGGAGATTGTCGAGCGCGACTGGGTGACCCTGTCGCTGGAGGGGCTGCCGCCGGTCAATGCGGGGCCGTTTGTGGTGGTCGGCAGCCATGCGCTGAAAGCTTCTTCGCCGGGCAAGATCTCGGTGCTGATCGAGGCGGGGCCGGCTTTTGGGACGGGTCATCATGGCACGACGCTCGGCTGCCTCTTGGGGCTCGCTGAAGCGCGGCGGCATCGCAAACCCGGGCGCGTGCTGGATCTGGGCACCGGATCAGGCGTGCTGGCGATTGCGGCGCTGAAGGTTGGCGCGGAGCTGGCCGTCGGCACCGACATCGACCGCGACTCGGTGTTTGTGGCGCGCGAGAACGCGAAGAAGAACCATGTCAGCCGCTTCTTCGTGCATCATGTGCGCGGGGCGAACAATCCGGCGATCCGGCAGGCAGGCCCTTACGATACGGTGTTTGCCAATATCCTGATGAAGCCGCTGATCGGGCTGGCCGGGGAGATCGAGCGTCTCTCGGCGCCGGGCGCGACCATTATCCTGTCGGGGCTTCTCCACCATCAGGCCGGGCCGGTGCGCGCCGCCTATGAGGGGCACAACCTGCTCTTCCAGCGACGCATCAAGCGCGACGGCTGGTCGACCCTGGTGTTCAAGAAACAGGACCTCCCCAAACGTCTCCCCGAAGCCTGAGCGTTCCGGAGGCGGGATTTACCCTCCAGCCCACCCCCGGGAAGGGGATGGGCACGGAGGGGATCGCGCCGGAGCCTTGGGGAGGGAGGGTAAGCCCTCGGGCGATCTCAGCTGCCTTCCCTGATGGGGGAGGGAAAGCAGTAGACAGAAGATGGATCAGGCGCGCGCGGCGCGGCGATCCCAGCGTTCCTGACGGCGGGCCAGGATATTGAGGCGGACCAGCGCGGCGCGGGCATCTTCCCGGCCAGGTTGGCGGGCAGCTTGGGTATCCATTGCCGGGCGCTGGACATTCTCGATCACCATATCGGCGGCGGGCGAGAGGTTGATTTCGGTTTTCATTGTTAAGGCCTTGTTAATTTTCATTTTGCTGCGGCGCAGCAATGTTTGTGTGCGGCCTATATAGGGTGCGAGCTAAACAAAACAGTATGGAATGTGACGTTTTTGCGTGCGTATTTGCATAGCTCGCTTGCTTTCCGATCGGGCAAGATGGCGCTATGATGGAGGGATGAGACAGACATTTGACATCAAGGGTGGGCCGCAGGACGGCCGCGCCCATCTTCCGCTTCTTCGCCGTGAACTTGAGCGCCAGGGCCTTGATGGCCTCTACGTGCCCCATGACGATGAATACCAGAACGAATACCTGCCCGACGCGAATGAGCGCCTGGCCTGGGCGAGCGGGTTTACCGGCTCGTTCGGGTCTGCCTTCGTGTTTGCGGACAAGGCCGTGCTGTTTGCTGATGGGCGCTACACGCTGCAGGCGGCCGACCAGACCGACCCGGCGCTGTTTGAGGTGGTGGGTATTCCCGACCCGGGCGCATTTGGGTGGCTCGCCCAGCAGAGCCTCCCGGGCAAGAAGGTGGGCTATGATCCGCGCCTGATGAGCCCGAATGATGTGGCCGCGCTGGCGGCGGCGGCGGCAAAGGCCGGGGCCGAGCTGGTGGCGGTTGCCGAAAACCCGATCGATGCGGCCTGGGCAGGGCGCCCGCCTCAGCCGATGGCGAAAGTGGTGGCCCATAGCGTGAAGTATGCCGGCCTCGCCCATGACGACAAGCTTGAAGCGGTCGGCGCGCAGCTGGCCCGCGACGGGGCAGACGCCGCCGTGTTGACCTCGCCGGCCTCGCTCGCCTGGGCGTTCAATATCCGGGGCGGGGATGTCAGCTGTACGCCTCTGCCGCTCGGCCGGGCGATCCTCAAGGCGGATGGGTCGGCAGAGCTGTTCATCGACGAGGAAAAGACCGATGGCGCGCTGCGCCGGCATCTGGGTAACCGGGTGACGCTCCGTCCCCTGAGCAAGCTGGAAGAGGGGCTGAAGAGCCTTGCCGGCAAGACGGTGAGCCTAGACCCGGATGTGGCGTCGGCCTGGTTCTTTGACGCGCTTGAAGAGGCGGGCGCGAAAATCCTGCGCCAGCGCGACCCGGTGGCGTTGCCGCGGGCGTGCAAGAATGAGGCGGAGATCAAGGGCACGACGGCGGCCCATGCGCGCGACGGGATTGCGCTGACGCGGTTTCTCCACTGGCTGGACACTGAGGCGCAGTCTGGCGAGGTGGCCGAGATTGACGCGGTGATGAAGCTCGAAGCGTTCCGCGAAGAGCTTGGCGGGCTCAATGACCTTTCTTTTCCGTCGATCTCCGGGGCCGGACCAAATGGCGCGCTGCCCCATTACCGGGTGTCGACGGCCTCCAATCGCAAGCTCGACCGGGGCACGCTGTTCCTGATCGATTCGGGCGGGCAGTTCCTGGATGGCACGACGGATGTGACCCGCACGGTTCCCATTGGTGAGCCTACGGAGGAAATGCGCGCGAACTATACCCGCGTGCTGAAGGGGCATATTGCGCTGGCAGTCGTGCGCTTCCCGCCGGGCACGACGGGCACGCATCTCGACGTGCTGGCACGCCATGCGCTGTGGCAGGCGGGCCTCGATTATCAGCATGGCACCGGCCATGGCGTCGGCGTGTATCTCGGCGTGCATGAGGGGCCCCACCGCATTGCCAAGCCGTGGAACCCTGTGCCGCTGATGCCGGGGATGATCGTGTCGAATGAGCCGGGCTTCTACAAGGCGGGCGACTACGGCATCCGCATCGAGAATCTGCAATATGTGACGCCTGCGGAGGATATTCCGGGCGGCGAGATTGCCATGCTCGGTTTTGAATGCCTGACCTTTGCGCCGCTTGCGCGGGGCCTGATCGACGTGACGCTGCTCTCCAAAGAAGAGCGCAGATGGGTCAACGACTACCATAAGCGCGTGATGAAAGTGCTCGGCCGCAAGCTCACAGGCGAGGTCAAGGACTGGCTGAAGACGGCGTGTGCCCGAATTTGAGGCAGTGCTATTCTTCGGGGCGGAGAAATTTGCCATCTGCCTTTGGGCGGCGGTGAGGGCGGTCTAGCTTAAAGTCTGCTTGAGGGAGGCAGACTTGGATCTTGAAACGCTATTGGCGCCGGTGACGGGGTTTTTGCCCGCTGCCTGGAGTGAAGACGCGCGCGGGCTGGCGGTTTTGCTGGGCGGCGGTGTTCTGATCATTGTGTTGATGATGGTGGGTGCGCGCCTGTTCGGCGGTGGCGCGCGTGTGCGGGAGGAGGCTGTGCCGGCGGCCGCTGCGGCGGCTGGGGCGCGTGACGACGCGCCCGCCCCGAAACTGGTTTTCCCGCTGGCCGCGCCCGCGCTGCGGGGGCCGGATCTCGATCCGGAGGAATGGGTGCCCGGCGATATCATCCATCTCGACCGGCAGAGGGCGGTTGGTCTCATCCGCTGTGACCGGGTGAAAAGCCCGGTGCAGTTCCGGCTGGCGCCGGGGCGGGCGCATGTGCGCGTGGGCGAGAAGGTGCGCTTCAAGGGCCGCCACGGCGCGCGGCGCCGGCCGGTGGCTGATGTGGTGGAGCGGGCAGGGTAGTAAGGGGCGATAAAAAAACGCCTCCGGCGAGATGGCCGGAGGCGTATGAAAGTCCGGAAGGAGGCCGGGATCAGGTTTTCAGGTATTGTCCCAGCGCGCGCAGCGGCACTCTCTGGAGGTCCGGGATCGAGCCGTCGGCCAGCGGGCCGATATTGATCAGGAGGTTGCCGCGCTTTGAGGTGACGTCCTTGTAAAGATCAATCACTTCCTGACTCGACATGTAGTCTTCCGGGATTTCTGCGGAGTTGTAGCCAAAGCCGAGGCCGAGCCCGCGGCAGGCTTCCCATTTATGTTCCTCGGGTACGACCCCGAGCCCGAACTCCACGCAGCGATAATCGGCGAAGGGAGCGGGCGATTCTTCCTGTTTTCCGCCTGCGGAGCGTTCCTTCATCGCGTCGTTGAAACCTTTGAGCGTGGCCGGATCGCGCAAGGAGTTGAAGAAATCTTCAGACGCAAACCAGCGGTCGTTGGTCACGCCGTCGGGAACAGCATTGTAATAATAGTCGAGCAGGACGGGCACATCCTCGCCATTGGGCCAGCAGATGTCGTTCCAGAAGATCGACGGCTTGTAGCGGTCAATCAGTTCCTTGGCCTGGGCGAGCGCGTACTGTCGATAATCTTCCTCGGTCGGCACGGCGGCGAACATATCCCCCATATTGGCGATGGGTGTGTCGCGAAAGGTCCAGTCGAGGCCGCCGGAATAATAAAGCCCAAAGCGCAGGCCACGGGCGCGCACGGCGTCTGCCAGCTCGCCGACAAAGTCGCGCTCGCTATGCCACCCGGGCCGGTGGGGATTTTCAATGTCTGTTGGCCAGAGGCAGTAGCCGTCATGGTGCTTTGTGACAAAGACACAGTGCGTGGCGCCACATTCGACGAAGAAATCAGCCCATTCATTGGCGTCAAAGTTCTGAGAGAGGGCGTCAAATTCCGGACGGAAGTCCGCATACGGCTTGTCGCCGTACAGCTCCAGATGGCGTTTGCGCGTTTCGCTGCCTTCGACACGGACGGCGTTGTCATACCATTCCGAATAGGGGGTCATGACGGCGCTCATATGGTAGTCGTCGCCGTGGAGCTCGTGAATGGCGCGGCCGCGGGGGGCCCAGGCGGGGATGGTGAACATGCCCCAATGAATGAAGATGCCAAGTTGGGGCTTGGCGAACCATTCCGGACAGGGGCGGCCATTTGGACCAATCATTCTACTTCCTCCCATTAATCTAGTTGTATAGTGTTATCTCCTCGGTACTGGTCTCCTCCGTCTTTCGCAAGGGTGACGTTACGTTCCAGGCAAACGGCGCAAAGACGGAGCGGGGCAGGCCCGCCTTGCCGAGCGCGGCAGCCGTCCATTGATTGCAGGTGTTGAACATGCCGTAGCGGCCGGTGGCGTGGACGAGGATTTCGCCGGGCACCGGGGTGGGAATGATGCTGAACTCTCCGGCGCTGTCGCGCTCAAAGGTATCGCGGATATGCGCGATGATCGCGGCGCGGCCGTCATCATCCACCCGGATCGGGTCACAATACTCATCCACGGATCGGCCATCGACGGGCACGATGCGCACAGCCGTGTCGTTCAGTCCGGCAAGGGCGCTAAGCACCCGGCCGGCCGTCATGTCTTCGGGCTGGAGCACGCGTGTGAAGAAGACCGAGTCGCCCCAGCCGAAGAGGACATAGGTGTCAGGCGGCAACCAGGCCGGCAGCTCATCCTTGAGTTCTTCAGACCAGTTGAACAGAGGATCAAAGAGCGGCAGCGCGATGTCTGTATGGAACGGCGCTTCACAGAGATAGGTGACGGGCGTGGTGGGCTGTGTGATCTGCGGCCGTCCCGGCGATGGAAACTTTCCTGACAGCCAGGCAGCCCCGAGATACCAGAAGCAGACGATCAGCAGAGCGGCGAGGGTCAGCCCCGCTCCCTGAAGGAACGTCTTAATCTGCGCGTGCCGGATCGTCACCCCGCCTCCTGATTGCATTTCCCCGGGGGGCTCGGCCAGAGGATGGGGCCAAGCGGCGTTTCTGCGCAACCCCATGATTGGGGATTGAATCCAGTTGTTCCCATTTTGTTCTCATGCTATACGCCCCCTTATGCTGCTCTCAGTCTCTATCCGTGAATTCGTGCTTATCTCCCGGCTCGATCTTTCGCCGGGGGAAGGCTTCACCGCCCTGACCGGGGAAACCGGCGCGGGTAAATCGATCATTCTGGACGCCATTGCGCTGGCTCTGGGCGGGCCCGCCGATCGCGGCTTCATCCGCATGGGCGCCGAACAGGCGAGCGTGGCGGCCGAATTTGAAGTGGCGCGCGATCATCCCGTCTGGGCGCTGCTCACGCTGCATGGGGTGGGCGCGGAGCCGGGCGAGACGCTGACGCTGAAACGTGTCGTGCGGGCGCAGGGCCCGGCACGCGGCTTCATCAATGATCAGCCTGCCAGCGCGGCGCTGCTGGCAGAAGCGGGCGACCTTCTGGTGGAGATCCATGGCCAGCATGCCGCCTCCAGCCTGATGCGGCCGTCGTCCCATCGCCGCCTGCTGGACCAGTTTGCGGGCAATGACGCCCTGCTGGCCGAATGCGCCGCGGCCTGGCAGGCGCTGGACGCGGCGCGGGCGGCGCGCGAGGCGCTGAAAGCGGAGCAGGCCGCTGCCCGCGAGGCGCGCGAATGGCTTGAAGCGTCGGTGGAAGAATTGGAGCGGCTGGCGCCGCAGGCGGGCGAAGCGGAGCGATTGTCCGAGGAGCGGATGCGCTTGATGCAGGCTGAGCGCGTGCAGGAGGCCGTCGCCGAAGCCGAAGACGCGCTCGCCAAAGGCGGTTCGGAAGCTGCGCTCGGCAAGGCAGCGCGCGCCGCAGAACGCATCTGCCGGCTGCCGGGCTTCGAGACCGGGGAGGGCATGCTGGCGCAGACGGCGCGGGCGGCGGCCGAAGCGATCGAGCGGGCGCTGATCGAAGTGCGCGAGGCAGAGCTTGCCGTGGCGCGGCTGTCAGCCTTGCCGGAAGCGTCGGGTAATCTCGACGCCGTTGAGGCGCGCCTCTTTGCGCTGCGGGCGGCGGCGCGGAAATATGGCGGCGCGGCGGAGCTGTTGCCCGCCCGGCTGGAAGCCCTGCGCGCGCGGCTCAATCTGGCCGAGGCGGGCGACAGCGATCTGAAGGAGGCAGAAGCGGCCGAAAGCGCGGCGCGGGCACGCTGGCATGGCGCGGCCCACCGGTTGACCCAGGCGCGCCAGAGCGCGGCCGGAAGGCTGGAGACAGCGATTGCCGCAGAGCTTGTGCCATTGAAGCTTGGCCGGGCGACGATCCGCGTGGCGCTGATCCCGCTGGCCGAGGCGGAGGCGGGCGCGGCAGGGGCGGAACGGGTGGAGTTTGAGGCCGAGACCAATCCGGGCGCGGGCTTCGGTCAGCTGCGCAAGGTGGCATCGGGGGGAGAACTGGCACGGGTGTCGCTGGCGCTCAAATGCGCCCTCGCAGAAGCTGGCAGCGCGGGGACGCTGATCTTTGACGAGGCCGATCAGGGCGTGGGCGGGGCGGTGGCAGCGGCGATCGGCGAGCGGTTCGAGCATCTGGCGCGCACGCGGCAGGTGTTTGCGGTAACCCACAGCCCGCAGGTGGCGGCAGCGGCAGATGGGCATTTGCTGGTGGAAAAGCGTGCCGAGGCTGGCGAGACCAGCCTCACCTTGCTAAATGCGTGCGAGCGGCGGGAAGAAATTGCCCGCATGTTGTCGGGCGCGGAAATCACCGATGAAGCGCGCGCAGCAGCAGGGAGGCTGATGGAGGATGCATGAGCGGGGACAAACCAGTCGAGGCGCTGAGCGAGGCAGAGGCGGGCGCAGAACTGGAGCGGCTGGCACGGTCCATCGCGGACGCGGACGCGGCCTATTATCAGAATGATGCGCCTGAGCTGACCGACGCCGCGTATGACGCCCTGCGCCAGCGCAACCTTGCGATCGAAGCGCGCTTCCCCGCACTGAAGCGGGAAGATTCCCCCACCGACCGGGTCGGCGCCGAAGCCGGCGACGGCTTTGCCAAGGCGCGCCACAGCGCCCCGATGCTGTCGCTAGACAATGCGTTCACGGATGAAGATGTGGCAGACTTTGCTGTCCGTATCCGGCGCTTTCTCGGGCTGCCGGCCGAGGAGACCCTTGCCTTTACCGCTGAGCCGAAGATCGACGGGCTTTCGCTCAGCCTGACATATGAAAATGGAAAGTTGATGCGCGCGGCAACGCGCGGCGATGGGCAGACCGGCGAGGATGTGACGGCGAACGCCCGCACGCTGGCAGACATTCCGGCAAAGCTCAAAGGCAAGGGTTGGCCGGACCGGATTGAAGTGCGCGGGGAGGTTTATATGGCCAAGTCCGCCTTTGCAGACCTCAATGCGCGGGAGGCGGAAGCGGGCCGCAAGGTGTTTGCCAATCCGCGCAATGCGGCGGCCGGAAGCCTGCGGCAGCTCGATATCGAGATCACCAAAGCTCGGCCTTTGCGTTTCTTTGCCTATGCCTGGGCAGCGGCGAGCGAGCCGTTTGCGCAGACCCAGTTTGAAGCGGTGACGGCTTTTGCCGATTGGGGCTTTGTTACCAATCTCCGCATGATCCGTATCGAGACGGTTGAGGAAATCATCGCCTATTATAAGGAGATCGAGGCGGAGCGGGCGAGCCTGGAATATGACATTGACGGGGTGGTCTATAAGGTCGACCGGCTGGACTGGCAGCAGCGCCTGGGCTTTGTCAGCCGCGCCCCGCGCTGGGCGATTGCGCACAAGTTTCCGGCCGAAAAGGCCGTTACTACACTGCTCGGCATCGACATTCAGGTGGGGCGGACGGGCTCGCTGACGCCGGTGGCGCGGCTCGAACCGGTAACGGTCGGGGGCGTCATTGTCTCGAACGCGACGCTGCACAATGAGGACGAGATTGCGCGCCTCGGCGTGAAGCCCGGCGACAAGGTGGAAATCCAGCGCGCGGGCGACGTGATCCCGCAGGTGCTGCGCGTGGTCGAGGCGGGGCAGGGCGCGCCCTGGGTGATGCCGGAGACCTGCCCGGTCTGCGGTTCGGCGGCATTGCGCGAGATTGATGACGCAGGCCGCGCCGATGTGCGTCGGCGCTGTACGGGCGGGCTGATCTGTCCGGCGCAGGCGGTGGAGCGGCTGAAGCACTTCGTCTCGCGCAAGGCGCTGGATATTGACGGGCTCGGCGAGAAGCAGGTGCTCCTCTTCCATGACAAGGGCATATTGAAGGCGCCGCAGGATATCTTCCGCCTGCAGAAGAATATAGAGGCCGCCGGTCTGCCGCCGCTGGAGGAATGGGAGGGCTTTGGCGCGCAGTCTGCGAAGAAGCTCTACAGCGCCATTGATGCGCGCCGAAAGGTGGCGTTCGCGCGGTTCCTCAATGGGCTCGGCATCCGCTATGTGGGCCAGACGACGTCGGCGCAGTTTGCGCGCAGTTTCCTCAGCTGGCAGAGCTTCTGGGCCGCCGTGAAGGCGGCCGAAGCGGGCGGGGTTGAGAGCGAAGCCTATAATGAGTTGATCGGGATTGACGGCATCGGCCAGGCAGCGGCGCGGTCTCTGATGGCGTTCGAGGGCGAGCCGCATAACCGCGAGATGCTGGCCGCCTTGCTCGAAGAGGTCGAGGTGGAGGACGAGGTCCCCGCCGAGACGGGCAGCCCGGTGACCGGCAAGACGGTGGTGTTCACCGGCACGCTGGAAAAGATGACGCGCGACGAGGCCAAGGCGCGGGCGAGCGCGCTGGGCGCAAAGGTGGCCGGGTCTGTCTCGGCAAAGACCGATATCGTGGTCGCCGGGCCGGGCGCAGGCTCAAAGCTTGCCAAGGCCGAGCAGCTGGGGCTGAGCGTGATGACCGAAGACGAGTGGCTCGCCCTGATCGGCGACGCCTGAAGCCGAAAACTGAAGGAGCCAGAAGGCCCGACGGTTATCTGCCGCCGGGGATCAGGCGCTGCAGGAAGGACCGGCGCGTGGGTTCGTCAACCGTGTCGGGATTAAGCCCCTCACTGGTCAGGAGCCGGTAGCTTGCCTGATACCAGTCGCTGCCCGGATAGTTGTGACCGAGCGTGGCGCCGGCAACGAGGGCCTGATCGCGCAGGCCGAGCGTCAGATAGGCTTCGACGAGGCGGTGAAGGGCTTCTTCGGCGTGGGAGGTGGTCTGATAGTCGGTGACCACCCTGCGGAAGCGGTTGACCGCCGCGAGCGTCTGGTTGGAACGCAGATACCACCGGCCAACGGTCATTTCCTTGCCGGCGAGCTGGTCGTTGACCATGTCGAGCTTGACGCGCGCATCGCGGGCATATTCGCTTTCGGGGTAACGGCGCATCACTTCGAGAAGCGCGTTGCGGGCGCTTTCGGTGGTTGCCTGGTCGCGGCCGACATCGGTGATCTGGTCGAAATGGTTCAGGGCGATCAGATAATAGGCATATTCAGCTTCTGAGCCGCCCGGATGAAGTGACAGGTAACGCTGCGCGCCGGAAATCGAGGTCGTGTAGTCGCGGGAGCGATAGGAGGCATAGGCCGACATCACCATCGCGCGGCGGGCCCATTCGGAATAGGGGTGCTGGCGCTCCACTTCCTCGAAGAACAGCTTGGCGCGCGCATAGTCGCGGCGGTCCAGCCGGTTGGTACCCTGATTGTAGAGCTGCTCGACGGGGCGCTCGACATAGGCGAGCTCCGGGTTCCGGCGCGTCGAGGAGCAGGCAGTGACCAGAAGGGCACCGGCCAGAATCACGAGCGGAAGGGGCTTCAGTTTCGGCATGCAGTGCGGCCTCGCGCGGTCAGAACATTTCCTAGGATTGATTAGACCGGAATGCAGGGGGTTTCCAAGGCCGTTTGTCATCTTGCTTGCCTGCGCCGCGAGGACAGCCGTGCCCTTGTCCTTTTGGGAGTGCGCTCTAGGTCTCGAGGGTGTAGGCTTTTCCGTTCCGCTAGGGAAACGGGCGGAGAGCAATCAGAAACCCGTTGCCACATTCAGGTGATCTCATGCGACCGATCAAACTGAGCGACGCAAATCAGGTAGACCGCCAGGTCGGCGAACGTATGCGCCGCCGGCGGATCCTGCTCGGCCTGACTCAGGATCAGGTGGCGGACGCCCTGGGCATTTCCTATCAGCAAATCCAGAAATACGAGACCGGGGCCAACCGGATCAGCGCCGGTCGCCTGGCACAGATCGCCGAAGTGCTTGAAGTCCTGCCGGGCTGGTTTTTCGGTGTTCCGGAGGCTGGCGACGCGCCGGGCAGTTCCTCCCGCGCGGTGATCGAGCTCGTCCGCAATTTTTCAAGGATCGAGGACGAGCGCGTGCGGACCCATCTGATGGCGCTGATGCGGGCCTTGTCTGGCGGCGCGGAGGCTGAAGAGCAGGCCCCCGACTTGCCTGAGGTGGTTCTGGCGCAGGCAAACGGAACGCCAACGGGCCGCGCCTGAAGCGTCTGGTCTGAAGCGCCTGGCCTGAAGCGTCTGGGCGCTGAACTCTCAAGAAAAATCAGACCGCCGCGCGGAAGCTTTCGGTCGCTGTTGCAGGCTGTCCCGCCTCTTCCCAGCACCAGGCAGTCGGGTTTGCGAGCAGCGCGCGCACCAGCTGGTTGTTGATGCCATGGCCGGGCTGAACCGCTTCATATGCCCCGGCGATCGGCGCGCCGGCGAGCATCAGGTCGCCCACCGCATCGAGCATCTTGTGGCGGATGAACTCGTCCTCCACGCGCAGGCCTTCGGGGTTCATGACGCCGTCATCATCGATCACGACAGCGTTCTCCAGAGAGCCGCCGCGGGCCAGGCCCATGGAGCGGAGCATGTCGACATCGCGGGCGAAGCCGAAGGTGCGGGCAAAGGCCAGATCACGCGCAAAGCTGCCTGGCACTAGGCGGAGCGCCATCTGCTGAACGCCAATGGTCTGGTCGGTATATTCGATGCGGGCGCGCATGGTGAGGCTGTCATCGGCGACCGGGGACAGGGAGGCGCGCTTGGGGCCGTCGACGACCTCGACACGCTCCAGCACGCGGATGCGGCGGCGCAGGGCGCCTTGCGTCTTGAGGCCGGCGAGCATCATCATTTCGTAGAAGACCGAGGAAGAGCCATCCATGATGGGGACTTCGGCAGCGTCGATTTCAACGAGGAGGTTGTCGATGCCGAGACCGGCGATGGCGGCCAGAAGGTGCTCGACGACGGCGACAGAAACGCCGTGATCATTGCTGATCGTGGTGCCGAGCTGGGTGTCGCTGACGGTTTCGGCATGGGCGGGGACACGGCCGGTGCCTTCGGGGACATCCGTACGCAGAAACACAACGCCCGAGTTTACAGGGGCAGGGCGCAGGTTCAGGCGGGCGCGGACGCCGCTGTGCACGCCGACACCGGCGCAGCTGACAGCTTTTGCGAGCGTATGTTGCATGTCGACCATGAGCCTTGGAACCTGAATGGCGGCCGCATCCGTCGCAGCCTTCGTCCTCCATTTGGCAAGGCTGGGGGAAAGCATCAAAACACGCGATGTTGCGTCTTGTTACAGGTTTGGAGGTGTTCTGGAGTGAGTGGTTTGAAATATATGGAGAAATTACTGTGACAAAACCTGTCACCCGAGGGACACACCGGGTCCTAAACTGACCATTCCGAGGACAAACGCGGCCAGATTGAGGACAAAAACGGACACGCCCGGACGCGGGGGTCCGGGCGCGCAGGTGTCAAAGTTCACCGGCGATCAGTTGTTGGCAGACCGGCGGAGGAAGGCCGGGATTTCAAGATCGGCGTCATCGAACGGGGCCGGTTTGGGATGGTCCTCCGGCGAGGTGACGATCTGGGCGGGAACGGCGGGCACATCGCTGGTGTCGTTCTGGCCCTGAGGGGTCGGGCGGCGCCAGCCAAAGAGGTTGGCAAAACCGGCCGACGGCGTCTCGCGGGCAGGGCGGTCAGGCACCGGCGCATCCTTGCGGCCAGAGAAGACGCCCGGCATCGGAGCCTGGGCGGCGTCGTCATCTTCTTCGAGATCCGAGATGATGGTTCTGGCAGCGGCCGGCTGAGGGCGTGTGATCACGACCGGGCGGTCGTCATGGTCCTCGGCAGCGGCGGGGCGCGCGGGGACGGGTTCTGCGGCGGCGTCTGCGGTGAGCGTCTCGAGCATTTCCTCGACACCGGCCTCAACCTCAACTTCGATATCGACTTCGGCCGGCTGGGCGGCGACGGGCACTTCCTCGACGGGCGCGGCGACGGGCTGGCGGACGCTGCCGGTGGTGGGCTGGGCGGCCGGCAGGCGGCGGGCTGCTTCATCCAGGCCGGCCGCGACCACGGAGACCCGGATCCGGCCCTCCAGCGCGGTATCGAATGCCGAGCCGATGATGATGTTGGCTTCAGGGTCTGCCTCGCGGCGGATCTCGTTGGCGGCCTCGTCCAGTTCGAACAGGGTCATGTCATAGCCCCCGGTGATGTTGATCAGCACGCCTTTGGCGCCGCGGATCGTGACATCGTCGAGCAGGGGATTGTCGATGGCGGCGCGGGCGGCGTCGAGCGCGCGGGTTTCGCCGGTGGCTTCGCCCATGCCCATCAGGGCCGTGCCCATGCCGCGCATGATGGCACCGACGTCTGCGAAGTCGAGATTGATCAGGCCGGGCATGACGATGAGATCGGTGATGCCGCGCACGCCATTATAGAGCACGTCATCGGCCATGCGGAACGCGTCGGCGAAGGTGGTGCGGTCATTGGCGATGCGGAAGAGGTTCTGGTTGGGCACGACGATCATCGTGTCGACATGGCTGCGGATACGCGCCAGGCCTTCCTCGGCGAGCTTCATCCGGTGGGCGCCTTCAAAGCCGAAGGGCTTGGTGACCACGGCAATCGTGAGGATGTCCATTTCCTGAGCGGTGCGCGCGATGACGGGCGCGGCGCCGGTGCCGGTGCCGCCGCCCATGCCCGCTGCGATGAACACCATATGCGCGCCTTCCAGATGGAGGCGGATTTCGTCGACGGATTCTTCAGCGGCGCGGGCGCCGATCTCGGGCCGGGCGCCAGCGCCGAGACCGCCGGTGGTCTCAAGGCCAAGCTGGAGCTGCAATTCGGCGCGCGAGCGGGCAAGGGCCTGCGCGTCGGTGTTGGCGACCACAAACTCGACACCCTGCAGGTTTGCCTCGATCATGTTGTTGACGGCGTTACCGCCGGCGCCGCCTACGCCAAACACGACGATTTTGGGTCTGAGTTCTTGGGTCATCGAGCGCCTATTCTCACATTCTCGCGTCCAGCCGGGCCATTCAAACCCCACCATCGCGCGGTGGGGCTAAAAAACGCTTAAGTGAATCTGGATGGCGGCAGAAACTTTTCAGAGAAATTTCGCTAGAAATTTTCTTTCAGCCAGCGCATCGCGGCATTTACCCAACGTCCTGATCCGGCGGTGTCCTCTGTTGATACCACGCCAGCCCGCGCGGCATCTGCAAACCCCAACTCCGGATAGAGTATCAGCCCCGACGCGGTGGAGAAAGCCGGTGTTGCCAGTGCCTCGCCCAAAAATTCTGCAATGACCGGGCGGCCAAGGCGCACCGGCGCGCGCAGATAGCGGCTGGCCACTTCGCGGATCCCGGGAAGCTGGCTTGCCCCGCCCGTCAGCACGACGCGGTGGGGGAGGGCTTTGCGCACATCGCTGGTTTCGAGCAGCTGCGCCACGAGTTCAAAGGTTTCCTCGATGCGCGGGGCAATGATGCGGGCGATCTCGCCGCGCTCGGTGCGCACGGCATGCAGGCGGCCATCATCGCCAAGGCGAGCGGCTTCGACGCGCTCGGCAAGGCCGGGGCCTTCAAGGTCTGCGGTGCCAAAGACGGTCTTGATACGTTCGGCGGCGGCAAAGGTGGTGCCAAGGCCCTGGGCAAGATCTGCGGTGACATGCTGGCCACCGGCGGGCACGAGGCCGAGCCAGGCAGGCGCGCCATTGAGGAAGACCGAAACGGCGGTGACGCCCGCGCCCATGTCGATGCAGATGGTACCGTTTTCCAGCTCGTCCTCGATCAGCGTGCCGAGGCCCGATGCGATGGAGGAGGGGACAAGCCGCGTGACCCCCAGATGCGCGCGGCCGACACATTCGATCAGATTGCGGACAATGGATTTTGGCGCCGTGATGATAGCCATGCGGACATGCAGCGTATTGGCGATCATGCCGACGGGCTGGCGCACGCGGCCTGCGGCGCGGTCGATCGTGTAGACGACCGGCCAGGCGGCGAGCACGTCTGAATTCTTCTGCGGCACGCGGGCGATGGCCTGCGCATGGAGACGGCGCACATCGCGCGCGGTGACGGCGCGTCCGCCCGGCTCGATCTGGGCTTCGACGAGGCAGGAGGACACCTGCGGGCCGCTGACGCCGAGGATGACTTCGCTGATCGGCTCGCCGGCTTCACGCTCGGCATCTTCCACAGCGACGCGAATGGTGCGCTCCAGGCCTTCCATATCGGTGATGCCCGAGCCGTTATAGCCGCGCGTCTGCTGGCGGCCAGCGCCCAGGATCTGGATGCGGCGCGGGCCCGACCCATCGGGGCGCCCGATAAGGCAGGTGGTTTTCGAGCAGCCGATATCCAGCGCGGCCACGGTGCCGGCGCGCTGGCTCTGAAGACGGGCAAGACGTTTTGCGGAAAGATTTGCCATCAGGTGCGCTCACCGACCGGGACATTGGGGGCAGCCAGCTTGGCCTCCTCGGAGACGCGCAGATACACTCGGCCGCGCGAGCGCAGGTCGATCATGTCCAGCGGGCGCTGGGTCAGCGCGGTGCGCACCTGCAGCTTGGCGAGGCGGTCCATTGCGGGCTCAAGGGCCTCGTCTTCGGGCAGCCGAACCGTCACGCCACTGACGAAGCGCATGTCCCAGCGGCGCTCTCCGACGCGGGTGGCGACGGCGACGCGGTCGCTGATATCGGGGGAGGCGGCCAGCGCGCGGGTGAGTTGCGGGGCCGCTTCGGGCGCGCCCAGACCGGCCAGGCGCAGCAGGTGGCCATGATCTTCGGCCTTCGCGTCCGGCAGGATGCGGCCGAGGCCATCGACGACCTTCCATTCGCGCCCGTTATGCCAGAGCGCGACAGGTTCAGCCGCCTCGGCGAGGATCACGACCTGGCCCGGCCACAGACGGTGTACACGGACGTTGAGGACATTCTTGGTGGATTCGACACGGCGGCGGATGACGTAGGGGTCTGCGCGGAACATGTTCTCGCCCGGCTCGATCATCGCGGCGGCGCGCACGTCATCGGCGAGCGCGGGGTTCAGCTCAAGACCGATGACGGAGACAGAGCGCACATCGACGCCGGCGAGACGGGCGGTGTCGTCCATGAAACCGCCAAAGCGGGAGCCGATCTGCGACATCGATCCGCCCATCCAGGCAGCGGTGGCAACGAGGATGGCAATCAGCATGACGATGCCGAAGATCACCGAGGAGACGCGCACTTCCTCGCCGGTGGTTTCGTCAATGATTGTGGCAGGCGCGCGGCGGCGGCCGGGAACGGTCTGGTTACGCTCTATCTTTGGCATGAGGCGTCCTCGATCATCCAGGCGACGAGATCTTCGAAACTCATGCCCATATGCGCGGCCTGCTCGGGCACGAGCGAGGTCGGCGTCATGCCGGGCTGGGTATTTGTCTCGAGGATCACGAGCCGGTCCTTCTTTTCATCATAGCGGAAGTCCGAGCGTGTTGCGCCGCGGCAGCCAAGCGCCCGGTGCGCGAGCAGCGCGGCGTCCATCGCCGCCTTCGTCACATGCACAGGCAGGTCTGCCGGGATCACATGCCTTGATCCTCCCGCCGCGTATTTTGCATCAAAGTCGTAATAGTCCCTTAAGGTCGTGATCTCGGTGACAGCCAGGGGCCGGTCTCCGAGCACGGCGACGGTGAGTTCGCGGCCGGGGATGTATTCTTCCGCCATCAGATAGTCGCCATAGCGCCAGTTCGGGCCGGTCAGCTCCTGAGGCGGAGCGTTGGCGCCCTCGCGAACGATGAGGACGCCGAAGCTGGAGCCTTCATTCACCGGCTTGATGACATAGGGCGGGGGCAGGGCGTGGGCGGCGGCGGCCTCTGCCCGTGTGACCTGGCGGTCGTCGGCTACGTCGAGGCCGGCGGAGCGGTAGACGGCTTTGGATTTCAGCTTGTCCATGGCGAGCGCTGAGGCGAGCACGCCGGAATGGGAGTAGGGCAGGCCCATCACTTCGAGCACGCCCTGCACGCAGCCATCTTCGCCCCAGGGGCCGTGCAGGCCGTTGAGCACGGCGTCCGGTTTGGCCTCGGCGAGTTGGGCGGCGAGGTCGCGGGTGACGTCGATCTCGGTGACGTCATAGCCGGCCTTGCGGGCGGCGGCGGCCATCTGCTGGCCCGAGGAAAGGGAAACGGGCCGTTCCGAAGACCAGCCGCCATAGATCACTGCTACGCGTTTCGTGGCCCGGTTCATGGGTGTTTCCTTCTGCCGCCTACTGCCGCGCGTCACCGCCCTTGATGCCGCGTCGGGGTGAATACTGACTTAAGACGCGGGGGCGGGCAGCTGTCAGGCGGGGGCGGGGCGGTTTTGCGGCGGATTACCGAAATATCATGTTGCCGGGAGACGGCGCGCCGACGGTCACGCGGGGCGGAAGGATGCCCACAAACACGGGCCGTTTCGGACTTGCCAGGCCTGAAGGGGCGCATTAATTGCGAATGATTATCAATTGCGACCCAGAAAAGGTGTTGACTACATTTGTAGTCTTGTGGGATCACACGGCAATATTATTGAAGATCAACAAATTGATACCGAAAAACGAAATGACATTTGCGCCACCCTGTCAAGACGGCGGCGCGCTGTCAGAGGGAGGAACACCGCATGCCGCTGAAGTCTCTGTTGCTGGGAAGCCTGGCTGTCATGGCCCTGATCGGTCCTGCGGGGGCGGAGACGGCCGCTGCGCTGACCCCGGACGCCAGTCCCGCTACGAGCGGAACGGATCGTTCCATCTATGCGCCGGCAGACTTTGCCCAATACGGCCCGGTGACGGCGCTCGATATGGTGCGGCGGATTCCCGGCTTTGCCATCCAGAGCGATGACAGCGGCAATCGCGGCTTTGGCCAGGCGCGCGGCAATGTGCTGATCAATGGCCAGCGGGTTTCGGCCAAGTCTAACGGGGCGGAGACGGCGCTAGGGCGGATTGCAGTGGCGCGGGTGGTGCGGGTGGAGGTGCTGGACGGCACGCAGCTCGATATTCCGGGGCTGAGCGGCAAGGTGGTCAACGTCATCACCGATGGCGTGGGCACGACCGACGGCACCTGGCGCTACAAGATCCGCCTGCGGGAAAACCTGCCGCCCT
>JBKBRT010000170.1:0-6549 GCA_046291585.1 Hyphomonas sp. | reverse complement strand
GGCTGAAACAGGCGCTGACGGCTGCGCCAGACGCGTACGGTTTTCAAGAAGGGTAACCCGTTGGCCAGCCATCAATCTCAAAGCTCCTCGTAGATAACTTCGAGGGAACGCTTGTCAGCGTACTCAACGCCGCACATGTCGGCAAATGTGGCTGGCTCAAGCACAATGTCACCGCCGGTTTCCTTGGAAGAAAAGAGCGACAGGAGCTGATCCTGAACGAGCGGGTTCGGGCGATTGGGTACGGATGTTCCAATGTTCTCGGAAAGCTCCGTGAACAGAGCGCCCCAGGGAGACGACGCCGTCCCGACAATCTGATAATTGGCGGACTTGCGTCGGATATCATCATTGGAGGGAATGGTCGCTAAAACCGGGATGCCTACCGCTTGCGCGAAAGCTGCTGCTTCCCCTGTGCCGTCGTCCCGATTGATGACCATGCCGGCCACACCGACATTGCCGCCCATCTTGCGGAAATATTCGACGGCTGAGCATACGTTGTTCGCCACATACAGGGACTGCATATCGTTCGAGCCGACAACGATCACCTTCTGGCACATGTCGCGGGCGATCGGCAGGCCGAAGCCACCGCAGACCACGTCGCCCAGAAAATCGAGGAGCACATAGTCAAAGTCCCAATCATGAAATCCGAGTTTCTCCAGGAGCTCAAAGCCATGGATGATACCGCGTCCGCCGCAGCCTCGACCGACCTCCGGGCCGCCGAGCTCCATCGCGAAAACACCATTGCGTTTGAAGCACACGTCGCCGATGGCGACTTCTTCACCCGCAAGCTTCTTTTTTGAGGACGTCTCGATGATGGTCGGGCAGGCTTTGCCGCCGAACAGAAGAGAAGTGGTATCCGATTTTGGATCGCACCCGATCAGCAGGACACGTTTGCCCTGCTCTGCCATCATGCAGCTCAGATTGGCGAGCGTGAAGCTCTTACCGATTCCACCTTTGCCATAGATCGCAATGATCTGTGTGTCCTTGCGGACGGGGCCTGTGGCAACGCTTTCAGGTTCGATTGCAGCCTCCGCACGGAGCGCATCTGTATAGTCATCAGTTGCGTTTCCGCGCACAAAACGAATGTCATCAGCCATCGTAGGTATCCCAATTCAGTATCATTTTGAGGCAGGCCGGATCAGAGAAAGCGAGGCGATATGCCTGATCTGCCTCTTCCGCCGCGACGCTGTGTGTAATCAGTTCAGAGAGGGAAAGACGGCCATCCGAAGCCAGCTCACTGACCACAACGAGATCAACGGGCTGCCATTCGGCAGCGATGCGAAGACGCATCTCTTTCATGAAAGCCGCCGGAAAGGCGAAGGACGGCCGGTTTGAATAGAACCCCGCAAGCACGATTTCTGCGCCGCGGGCGCAATGGGGCAACACCTTGTCAATGATGGTGGCGTCGCCGCTGAGATCGCAGACGCACCGGTAGGCGCGCCGTGTGTCCTCTTCAGGCGCAATCACTTCGTACCCTGAATTAACGCGCCGAGAGGCATTCGTTTCCCAGACCACAGGTGGCTCGCCGCCAAGCGCGACAATGAGCCGGGCTGCCAGGCGGCCCAACACACCGTGACCGATAATCAATTCGGGCAGGACCGTTCCGGCCACTGCGTGATGCGCTGTGGCCGCCAAGGCGAGCAACACGCCTTCGCGAGGATCCGCCAGGGAAAAGGAATGAGCGCGGCTGCCCGGGACAATGAGATGCGACGCCGCAGCGCCGAAGATTCCGCTGGCCTTTAGGAAACAGCGTGCTCCGGGGACGAAAACTATTTCGCCGAGCCGTGACGGCGCGTCGGGCGCGTAGACAATCCGGCCGACAGCCTCATATCCGGGCACAAGCGGGTAGCCGAGCCCCGGAAAGGGCGGCATCTCCCCTGACCAGATGAGGCGCTCCGTACCGGTACTGATACCAGACCACATTATCTCAATTGCGACATCGCCGGCTTCAGGCGCTGAAAGTTCCAGGCGCGCGAGGCGAACGGCCGATTTCCCGTCAAACGTTACGGCATGGGCAAATCTGGGAGGTTCCATCCGCGCGCCTGTTGACGCTGCCGATGTGGGCTGAGTGGGACTGTTCCCGTATGTCTCTAATATGCCCGTTTCCATAAGTGTCACTCTATGTTGACATTGTAATGTGTCAATCTTTATTTACGTCAATTCGGGCGATCGGGCTGGCCCGGTCAACTCGCCTCCAGAGCGCTGATGAGCAGCGGCGCGCGGGTCGGTCTTCTGACGATTTTCGTAAAGCCGGCACGGCGGAGCATGTTGCTGATTTCTTCAAAGCGGCGCGGGCGCCCCCTGCCCATGGCCCAGAGATACATTCCGAAATAGGCGTCACCCATTTTTGCCGCCCCGGGCGCGTCCGCCATCGGCTCGGCGAGCAGCAGGCGCCCGGAATCAGGCAGGGCGGCCCGTATCGACCGAAGCAGCCGCAGGGCCGGCTCGTCATCATGGTCATGCAGCACACGGATCAGCGTGATCAGATCAGCGCCCGTCGGGAGAGGATCGGCGAGAAAGTCGAGCGCGAAGATTTCGACGCGCCCCGCTAGCGGCAAGGCGCTGAGCCTCTGCTGCGCATAGTTTGCCACCTGGGGCAGATCGGCAAGGCGAAGAGAAAGGCGCGGATAACGAGCCCCTGCCCTTTCAAGAAAAGCGCCCGCGCCGCCGCCCACATCCATGAGGCAATGGCTGGCGCCCAGCCTGCCAACCCGGATAACCTCGTCAGCAACCAAGGCCTGCGTCTCCGCCATCAAATCGGAATACGCGCCCGCCTCCTCGCGCGGCGCGCTGGGATCATAGGCCCAGAAGCGGCCGAGTTCGGTTTCTGGCGATCGTGCCTGAAGGCGCTGGGTGATCGCTTCAAGATCGCGATAGAGCACCTGGTGATGCCGGATCATAGAGAAGACAGAGGGATTCCCAAGAAGGGCCGCGCCCATTTCCCCAAGGGCGAACTGCCCATCTGCGCGGCGCCGCAACAATTGCAGAGCTGTCGCCGACAAGAGCAGCCGTTCCGCCCCGTCAACGCTGAAACCAGATGCGGATGCAAAACTTTCCGCCGATACCGGCCCCTCGGCCGCCAGGTGCACCAGACCTGATTCAACAGAAGCCGCCAATATCTGGGAGTATACAAAGCCTGCGACGAGGTCGAAACTGGCGGCTGCTTTCCGATTGGCAACCGGGCGGGTAATCGGATTGCTGACAGCAAACGCCTGAAAAGCAGGATTTGCGATCAAACGGTTTTTCCACGCGGCAAGCCGGTCTGACAGGCTCATCCAGACCTCCTCAGCGCGGATCGCTTCTCAGGCGACGCGTTGCATCAGATGCTTTGGAACTAGCCGGGCGGCCTGCGCGGCCACGATTTGCCTGAGGAACGGCGCGCCCATACATTCTGGCACCGCCGCCGACGCGGCATCGACTGCCCGCTCGAAAATCTTGAACGCTCCATCGAGCCCGAACGCCTCAACGGCGCTCGGCCGGCTGAGCGCTTGATCCTGTCCGGCAGGCTTTCCGAGGAGATCTTCCCCCAACAGAACATCTCTCAGATCATCGGCAATCTGATAGGCCTCACCCAGGCGAACACCGAGGGCGCGCCATCTTGCCGGGTCCATGCCTGCCGACGCGGCGCCAGACATGGTCGCGGCGACAAACAGGGCGGCTGTCTTTGCCTGGTGATAGGCTGAGAGATTGATCGCCGCTTCACTCTCCCAGGCCTGGCCCGCAACGATTCCCCGTGGTGATCCTGTGGTTTCGACGAGGATCCGGCTCAGTCGCATGCATTTCGAAGGGTCGCCGGCCGCCTCTCTCAGAAGCGTATCAAAGGCCATAACGATCAGGGCGTCACCCGCCAGAATCGCAAGGGGCTCTCCGAATGCCGCGTGTACGGATGGATTTCCCCGGCGGACTTCCGCAGCATCAAATGCCGGCAGGTCGTCATGCACCAGGGAAGCGCAATGCATCAGTTCGATCGCGGCTCCGGCAGCGGCAGCGAGCGGCAAACTTTCAGCGTCTCCGCAAGCAGCCGCGACGGCCACACAGAGCCGCGGCCGTACGCGCGCCCCCCCTGGAAACACAGCATGATGGATCGCCTTGCCCAGCAGGGGAGGCGCTTCGCCCTCAGATGCCTGACTTACCGATCGCTCGAGCACCCATTCGATCAACGCATCTGTATCCATGAGCGGCCTCCTGTTGTCATAGTAGCTTGTCATTATTGAGTGTCAATTTATATTGACGACAAAGGAGTATTCGATGGCAGATCAACGCGCCGGCGCCGAATCCAAGGTATACGGCTTGTTTGATCGTCCCGTGCCCTCCGGGGGTTACGCCTGGTGGTATGTGGACGCTATCAGTGAAGACGGCGCCTATGCCCTGACACTGATTGCCTTCATCGGCAGCGTCTTTTCTCCGTATTACGCCTGGTCGGGCCGTCACGATCCGCTGAACCATTGCGCCCTGAATGTGGCGCTCTACGGCAGACGCGGCCAGCGCTGGACCATGACGGAGCGCGGCAGAAACAGCGTCCATATAGCAGCCAACGAATTCGGCATCGGGCCCAGCTGTGTCCGTTGGGACGGGGACGGCCTGACGGTGGATATACGGGAAACCGGAATGCCCATTCCCTTCCCCGTCAGAGGCCGTGTCCGTCTTGTTCCCCGCATGCTCAACACCAGGCAGTTCGCAATTGATGCAGGCGATTGCCACCATTGGAGACCGATTGCGCCGTTTGCGGACGTTGAAGTCGACTTTGACAGTCCGCGGCTGTCCTGGCGCGGACAAGGATATTTCGATACCAATTTCGGGGACGGTCCACTGGAGGACGCCTTCCGCTACTGGGACTGGTCGCGGATGCATGAGAAGAACGGGACAACGACACTGAGTTACACAACCGATTCCCGCAATGGAGAGCAGGTCGGTCATGCGCTCCGCTTCAGCCGTGATGGAAACCTCGAAGCCGTGAGGCGCCAGCCCGCTATAGAGTTACCTTCAAGCCCGATATTCGGTATCCGCCGGCGCGCCCATCCGATTGCCCCTTACCCCATAAAACTGGACTCAACACTGGAAGACACCCCATTCTACAGCCGCTCCACGATCAGCTCACGGATTGAGGGGCAGCAGGCCCGAGGTGTGCACGAAAGTCTGGACGGAAACCGTCTGCGCCAGACCCTGGTCAAGATGATGCTTCCCTTCCGGATGCCCCGGCGCGCCTGACGCGCCTGGATACGCGCCTTTATTCCGCCTTGCCGGGACCGCGGGTCAACTCTTCCTCAGCTTTGCTCTTTTTCATGGCTTTGTCTGTCTGCCAAAGCTCCCAAAGGCCCCAGAGGATCGACGCGCCGCTGAAGAGAACGAGTTCGAGCAGAAAAAGCGCATGAAATTCCGGCATCGGTCTGCGTTCTACTCCATAATCGAGCCGTTTTCCTGACGGCGTTCCATCTTGAGAAAAAGGTCCATAACCCAAGGCCAGCCCGCCAGCGGCGCCGCGCCCGGACGCCCTGGGATCGCACGAAGATTTACCGCCCGTATGAGAAACTGACCGGCGGGTTCTGTGACTTGCCGGCCGGTCGCGTGAGGCTTCAATGAAACGGCCCGGGCCGCCAGATAGAGCTTGCGGTGGGAGGACACTGCCGCCCTTCGGCTTACAGAGTCCCACGCGTTGGCTTCGATCTCGCGGCCAATATCCTTGTAAATGAGTCCAGCTGCGCGAATTGCCGCCCGGCAGTCTGACCGCAGATAGCCCGTTCCGGCGAGACCCGACGCATAGAAGGGTTCTGCGGCCTCAAGGAGCCGCTGCACCAAGGCGCGAACCCTAGCATCGGGGTAGGGAGCTGCAATCAGCGCTTCCCGGCTGATCCCTGCCTCCGCCAACCAGTCTTCTGGCAGATAGCATCTCCCAGCCCGAGCATCTTCCCCGACATCGCGCGCGATGTTGGTCAGCTGCATCGCAATTCCCAGATCAATGGCACGCCCCAGAGCTTCGGGGCGGCGTTCTCCCATGACCAGCGCCATCATGACGCCGACCGTTCCGGCCACCCGGACAGCATAGGCTTTCAAATCCTCGAAGGAGCGGTAAAACCGCCCCTCTGCATCCCAGGCAAACCCTTCCAGCAACGCTTCAGGGATCGCGCGGGGGATCGCATAGCGCGCAATGACCCAGGCGAACATGCGGTCGACGGCGTTGTCGTCCGGCCGCCTGGCATAGGCGTTCGAAAGCCGGCGCCGCAGACCTTCAAGCGCCGCAGACGGATCCCGCCCTTCATCAATCCGGTCATCGGCAACCCGGCAGAAGGCGTACAGCGCCCGCGCCGCCTGGCGTACGTCAGAAGGGAGGATAAGCGACGCAGCGTGAAAACTCTTCGAGCCCTCCCGAATCAACCGGGTACATTCTGCAATGTCCTCAGAAATCGGCAGGTCATCAGAATCGGCAGGCAAAGAAAGTGTCCACATGGTTTGACATTAAGCCCTGTCTGCACGAGTTTCGCAAGCGGGATGCGAACGCAGGTCATCATTATCGGCGCCGGCGCCGGCGGGCTGGCCGCAGCCATCCGGCTCTCA
>JBKBRT010000005.1:0-36758 GCA_046291585.1 Hyphomonas sp. | reverse complement strand
ACTTATGCGGGCTCCCTCGCTTATGATCTGAATGACTCCCTCACCGTGAGCGGCGGCGCGAGCCTCAAGGAATTCGAGTTCCGGACAACGGAATACCGCCGGGAGTCCACCTTCGGCTCGTTGGTCTGCCGGGTTCCTGGTGTGACCTGCCCAGCCGGCGCCACAGGCTTGCCTGTTTCAGCAGACATCCTCAGATATGTCAGCGGATTCGGAAGCGGCCTCGGTGCGCCTTCCGGGATCGACACAACCTGGCTGACAGCCGACGCCCGGGCGGCAGCTGACCTGATTGGCGCCTACGGTATTCCCGGCGTGCTTCAGGCCGGCAACAACCGCAAAGTGGAAGAAGAAGACCTCGGCGGTTTCCTGCAGCTGGATTTCAGGTCGCAGCTCGGAACCATCCCGGTGCGGGGTAATGTGGGTGTACGGTATGTAGAGACCAAGACAACCTCTACCGGACAGGTCAGCGGGACAAGTGTTACGGTTGAGCGGAGCTATGAAGACACGCTGCCTTCCGCGAACGTTACTTTCGAAATGACCGATGACTTTTATATCCGTCTCGCGGCGGCTAAAGTCATGGCGCGGCCCTCGCTTGGAAATCTGACTCCCGGCGGCGCTCTCGACAGCTTCAATGGGCCGGCCTTCCGGTACAATTCCGGCAATCCGGCGCTCGATCCTTTCCGGGCGACCACCTATGACGCCTCCTTCGAATGGTATTTCAGCGAGGAAGCGCTGCTCTCGCTCAGCCTGTTCTACAAGGATGTCGACAGTTTCTTCACCCGCGCCTCGACGCTTGAAGTGCCCTACAGCCAGTCAGGCCTCCCCACCAGTCTTCCGCCCGCCTCCAGCCCTCTGCGCAATCTGCTTGATGCCGGTCAGGACCCGCTGGTGGAAGTTCGCGCGGTGGAGAATGGCGGCGCTGCAAGCCTGAAGGGGTTCGAGCTGACTTATCAGCAACCTTTCACCTTCCTGCCCGCCCCGTTTGACGGGTTCGGCTTCCAGGGCAACTACACCTATGTGGACTCCGATGAAATCCGGGGTTTCTCGCCGAACGCCTATAACGCCACCCTTTACTATGAAAAGGACCGTTTCTCGGCGCGTATTTCGGCGGCCTATCGCGAGGCTTATCAGACCGTGGAACCGACAGCCGCAGGACGGGACGAGCAAGGGTATGACTCGACCACCAACATCGACTTTGCGTCATCGTTCAAGCTGACCGACAGCATCGACATAACCTTTGAAGCGATCAACCTCACCGACGAGTTCGAGCAGCAGATCTTCGATGCAGGTGATCTCGTGAACGTATACCATCATACGGGTACGGAATACATTCTCGGGTTCCGCTATCGCTATTGATGACCAGGACAAGGACGGTGTGAAGGTGACCTCCCTTGCCTCTCACGCCTTCCTGGCCTGGAACAGAAACGCCGGCAGCTTTGAATCAGCTGCCGGCGTTTTTCTGTCCGGAACTTTCAGTCGTCTGGGCCCCGCGGCGCCGGTAAGGACGCGTCAACTTCCCCACTGAATGAAGGGCACTTTGGCAAACAGCGCGCGTTCCTGCCCGCGTGGATCGGCTTCCACTCTTGCGGTATCCCCGAAAATCAGGGTTTCGCGCGCTGGAAGTGTATGCCGCGGCCAGAAGGGCAATCCGGCATGGTTGGGAGTTCCCGTTCGGGCGAGCGCGATGAATGCACCGGCTAACTGCCGGGAGATGTGCTGCGCCGCGGGTGCCCTGCCCGGCATGGCGCCCTGCCGGTCGATATTGAGGAAAGCATACCCGATATCGACGGTATGGGGGGCGCCCCATTTTCCCCCTTCTGCCGCCCACGGAAGATCAAACCGGTAAACCCAGGTAGGTCCGCCTTCGCGAGCCCGGAGGTCGGCTTCCTCGACCTGACCGCGCCAGGAGCGCGCGGCCGTGGTGGCAGCGAAGAAGAGGTCACTGGGCGTCCGAGCAGGATAAAAATCACGGTAAGCCCGCGCCACCATATCAGCATCGATATCGCAGCGCATATGGCGCTCAAGGGCAGCGGGCAGATCGTCCCAGCTCAGGTCAAAATATTCCGTCTGGCCGCGTCCGATAAGATTTCGCGTTTCATCCAGAGTATTGCCGAGGATCATCGGAATAGCGGCCGACTGCGCCGGTGCATCTGGCCAGAAAGGGTGCCGGGTCAGCATGCGCTCGTCCAGCACCGGACCGAAATAGACAGAGAACGCGCTGTTGACCGGATCGGCCGTATCCAGCGCTTCCACGAGCCGCTCCGGCGCAATGGTTTGCAGGGCCGCTACATCGCCCGGAGGAATACCCAGCCGCGCCAGATAGGCCTCCGCGCGCCTGCGGGCATTGAGGGGACCGGAAGCTGTCACCTGCTGCCCGCTCATCGTAGCGACGGCATGGAAGAGGCCGTTGGCAGCCGGGGACGCCATCAGGGTTGCAATTTTTGCTCCGCCGCCCGATTGACCGAACAGCATGACCCGCGAAGGATCGCCGCCGAATGCCTCTGCATTGTCGCGCACCCATTCAAGAGCGAGCACGATATCCCATTGGCCCGCATTTCCAGAATCAGGAAAGACTTCGGGCATCAGCTGGTGCAGGGAAAGATAGCCGAAGGCATTGAGGCGGTGGTTGAGGGTGATCACCACCACATCGCCGTGTGCGGCGAGCCGGGCGCCATCATAGAGCTCGTCCGATCCCGAGCCGGCATTGTAGGCCCCGCCATGGATATAGAGCATGACCGGCCGTTTGCCGCCCGGGCGCGCTTCCGATGTCCAGACATTCAGGAAAAGACAGTCCTCGGACTGGTTGGGCTCGCTACCGTGCTGCGGCGCCGCCGCGCCGTAGTCCACCGCGCGCGCCACCTCCTGCCAAGGAGTGGGCCGCTGCGGCTTTGCAAAACGTGTCCGGGCGGTATCGGCGCCATAACGAAGGCCGCGGAAAACAGTGACGCCGCGCTCTCGGGCACCTGAAACCGGTCCATTGGAGGTCATCACCACCGGATTTTCATTTCCGCCAGCCTGCCCGGTCAAAGCGATCCCGGCGCTTCCCAGAGCGGCCAGCACACTGCGGCGGTTCATCTGCATGATCGGCGTCCTCCCGGGCGGCTTATACGCCGCGTCCGGGCACAAAATGACACCGGTAACAATATGGGTCAAGCGCTTGACCTTGCTGCGTCAGCCGCCCGCCCCCATACGTCTTGCCTGCCTGTTACTCGGCCGCCACAACTAGCGCCGCGCCATCCTTGCGGACCGCGCGCGCGATCACATCAAAATAGTCCCGCGAGATGCAGTCGACGCCCTCATAATAGCCGCGCGAGGCGAGCAACGTGTGCATGCGGCGCAGATTATAGGGCGGAATATGTGCGAACAGGTGGTGCTCCAGGTGGAAGTTCACATTGTTTGGCGCCACCAGAACACGTTGCCAGAAAGGCGCTGTAGTCGTGCCAGTGTTAAGGCGCGCATCGCGGCTGGTTCGATCCAGCGCAGTGCCATGCTCACCGATCTGCCGCAGACGGACGATAGCCGGGTACACGAAAATCTCCGCCGCCCACCACATCAGGTAAGCCCAGGGCGCGCCGGCAAGTGTCAGCATCCCGAGCAACAGGATGTGAAAAGCCAGCCAGGGATAGTTACGGGAAATCTTGAAATTACGGAACTTACGCAGGGTGTCGCGGTATCCGGTCTGACCGCTCAGGTCGCGCACAAATTTTCGGCGCAGGCTTTCGGCTGGCACGGGATAGTTCTTCACAAAGCCGATATCGGGATCATCCGGCGTTCCGGCATACTGGTGGTGCTTCAGATGATAGGCGCGGTATGCGGCAAGGGAAATGTTCATCGGAGCGCCGACAACCCAGTGACCGACAAACTCGTCCACTGCCTTGCTCTTGAAGAAGGCGTGATGGGCGCAGTCATGATTGATGATGCCAAGGCCAAGCTGGCGACCGCCGAGGATGACGATGCCCAGAAGGATTGTCAGCGGGTTGGGCCACACGATTGCAACGGCAAACGCCGCGACGATCAGCCCCCAATTCCACAGCAGCGTGGCGAGCGCTTTCAGATCAGACTTCTTCCGCAGCGCGTTCAGCTCGTCTTTTGACAGGACGTCGGAAATCTTGGCTAAAGACTGCATGCGCTTCCTCTCCCTTTATCTATTCTGAAATAATTATTACACATAATGGCACAATGAGTCAATTCTCGTATTATTTTAATCCTCTCAAGCCTCAGGATCTGACGGCGAAGGCGTTGATCCTATCACTGATCAGCTCCACCGACGCAGATCGTCAGATGATCGGCAGCCTGATCCATGCAGGCGCGCTGTTTGGTATTGAGCCAGCCACGGTCAGGGTGGCGGCCACACGCCTGTTGAAGGAAGGCCTTCTGGAAAGCCCCGAGCGAGGAATTTATGTGCCGGGCCCGAAATCAAAAGCGCTGACCCGGCGCGTCCAGCAATGGCGGGACGTGGCCGACAAGGTCGTGGCCTGGAATGGCGACTGGCTGGTTGCGATGACCCATCATCTGGGCCGCCGGGACCGGCCCCAGCTGCGCACACGGGAGCGTGCCCTTGCTCTGTTTGGTTATCAGGAGGCCGCAGCGGGCCTGTGGGTTCGCCCGGCCAATCTGGCGCGCCCCATCAGCGACCACCGGCAGGATCTGATCGATATCGGCGCAGACGAAACAATCCCGGTGCTGCGGATTTCCGAGATGGCAGCGCCAGACATGCAGGGTTGGCCCGGGTTCTGGTCCGCTCAATTGCTGGAACAATCCTATCGCGCCGCGATCTCTTCGATGACGGAAAGCCTCGAAAGAATCGCCAGCCTCAGTGCCGCAGACGCTGCGCGGGAGACCCTGCTGATCGGACAGGCCGCCATCCGTGCCATCAATTTTGATCCGCTCCTGCCGCCGGAACTGGGACATCAGAGCCTTTTTCTGGAAATGGTTGCGGCTATGCGCGCCTATAATGAAGCCGGCATCGAATGCTGGCGCGCTTATCAGGCGGCCGCAGCGCCCTCCGATGCCTGATAATCGGATGTCCCATTCCGGGATGGGCCAGGCGCCAGCCCCCGCTGGCTGAGAAGATCGTTTGACTTCAGGGCTCAGTACGCGCATAGGGCCGATTGTTAGGGTGGATTTTCCACCTGGTCGGGTCTGCGTGAGCGAGCAAGTCAGAGCAATCTGAAACGTTCCAGACCCTTCCTTAGAGACAATTCACCCCACGTCCTGAATCACGCCGGGCCGTTAATTGCCCCCGACGCTGGCTGCGTATTGCAGGCTCGCGTCTTCTTGACGAAAGTAATCATGACCGATTTCCAATCCCTCGGCCTTACAGGCCGTATCCTCACTGCTTTGACCAAAGCCGGCTACACTGCCCCCACTCCCATCCAGGAACAGGCAATTCCGCTGGTTATTGCAGGCCGCGACATTGTCGGCCTTGCCCAGACCGGTACCGGCAAGACCCTTGCCTTTGCCGCACCTATCCTTGACCGTCTCAGCCGCAACGCCACACCGGCGCCGGTTCGTGGCACACGCGTACTTGTGCTGGCCCCAACCCGGGAACTCGCCGGCCAAATCGCCACATCGTTTGGCACCTATGGCGCGGGACTTAACCTCCGTGTCGTGATGGTGTGCGGCGGCGCCAAAATTGGTGGCCAAATTCGCCAGCTCGAACGCGGCGCTCATATCCTGGTGGCAACACCGGGCCGCCTGATCGATCTGATGGAACAGCGCGCTGTTTCGCTCGACAAGGTGGAGACCCTCATCCTCGACGAAGCCGACCAGATGCTGGACCTTGGCTTCATCCACGCCCTTCGCGCCATCGCCAAGAACGTGCCGTCCAAGCGCCAGACCCTGTTCTTCTCGGCGACCATGCCGAAAGCCGTCGAATCGCTGGCCGCGACCTTCCTGCGTAATCCGGCAGAAGTCTCCGTTGCGCCGCCAGCCACTACGGCAGGTCGCATTGAACAGCGCGTCTGCTTTGTCGAGCAGCCCGAAAAGGCTTCACTTCTGATCGAAAAAATTCGCGATCCGGAACTGCGTTCAGCGATCGTCTTTACCCGCACCAAGCATGGCGCAGACGGCGTTGTGAAACGCCTTGCCAAGGCTGACATCGACTCTGTTGCCATCCACGGCAACAAGAGCCAGTCTCAGCGCGAGAAGGCCCTAGAAGCCTTCAAGGCGGGGCGCGTACCGATCCTGGTGGCGACCGATATTGCCGCCCGCGGCATTCACGTTGATGCCCTGACACACGTCATCAACTATGATCTTCCGGATGTGCCCGAACAGTTTGTACACCGCATTGGCCGCACGGCCCGTGCCGGTAATTCGGGCGTCGCAATCTCCTTCTGCTCGCGCGATGAGCGCCCGACGCTCCGCGCTATCGAAAAACTCACTGGCCTCAAGCTGGCACCAAACGGTGTGAGCCTGCCGGACGAGCCTCTCCGCAAGCCCGGCAAGCCTCAGGGCAATCGCTCCGGCAATGGCGGTGGTCGCGGCGGCGCGCGCAGCGGCGGCTATCAGGGCGGCCAATCTTCTGGTTCCCAGTCCGGTGGTGGTGGTGGCGGCCGGCCTCATCGCAAAGGCCCGCCCGGTGGCGGCTCGAACGCTTCTGGCCAGCAGCCCCAACGCTCGTCGGGCGGCGCGGCTCGTCCCCGCCGCTTCAAGGAGCGCGCAGACGCCTGATCGGGCAGCGCCTGACCGAGATAACAAAATGCCCCGGCAGCGATGCCGGGGCTTTTTCTTTTAGGCAGATGCGCCTCAGACGCTATTCGGCCGCCGCTTCCTGGAACTCGATCCACGCCCCATCGGGTGAGCGAATCGAGAATACCCGAACCTCACCATAGGGCTCCCGCGTCATCGCGGTTTCGCTGGCTGTTATGTCCCAGCCTCTTGCCCTTATCGTGGCCTCCGCTGCCCCGGCATCTGCGACGGGATAGGTAACCGACAACCACCCCAGGTTGGGTGCCTGACATCTGGCCGAATGATCAAAGCCTTCCAATCCATCAATCTCGATATATTCCATACGCCCGAATTCCCCGAGCGCCGGCTCGAATATTCCGGCGGCATACGACACGCGGGTCGTCAGATTACGCGGGATGCCGAGCGGCATATCCGTTGGCTGAGTATCCACATGGGGCGGGCCATACCAGTAACGCCCGAAACCAAGCACGTCTTCCATCAGCGCACGCGCCGCTTCACGATCTGGCGTCATCTGCATGATATTGAAAGGCTGACTGAGCCGGTCAAATGTTCCGAACGCTTCGGGCAGAGGCGGCGAGAGGCGCTCATACGCCTGAACCTGCAATCCGTCCGGCCCCTGGAACACAACCACCTTAAGTTTCGAGCCACCAAAATCGAGATCCACAACCGGGGTCTGGGTCCACCAGCCCATGGCAATGGCGTCATCATAGATGCTGTCTATGCCCTCGGCACGTACCATCAGGGACCAGAAGCACCCGGTATCCCAGGCCCGCGCGCCGGGGCGCGTCGGCGCCTTGCGGCCGGCATTGTCAAAACGGACAAGCCGCACCCATCCATGGCTGGCTCCGGGCGCCGCGAGGATCACCCCGTCGGCAGATGCGTCTTCCGGCAGACCGAGAGCGGAAATTTCCCGCGCATCGAGCTTGCCCTGCCAAACGGTTTCATAATTGCCGATCTCACGGAAGAAGCGCGCTGTGCGGTCTATATCCGTCACGCTCGCCGTGGCCATCAGCCAGGGTTTGTCCGTCACAGGATCAACACGGGCGGCTACGGGTGCTGCGTCGTCAGCAGGCGCGGCCACAAGACCTGAACCGGCGCACGAAGCAAACAGCCCCAGCGAAATCGCCGGGGCTGCAAGTTTTCCAAAATGGCGGAACATTCAGATCAGAACTTCCAGCCGAGATCGATGCCGTAGGTCAGCGGCTCTGAGGCATAAGCCGAGAAGGAGCCTGCTGTGGACGCCCGGTAATAGTTCTCGTCCGACAGGTTCTTGCCCCAGACAGCGACGGACCAGCCTTGCACCGACTCATACTTGACGCGGGCATTCATCAGTGTCGGGATTTCGCTCAGAGCATGCGGCGGGCTGTTGGCCACAAGGCTCCAGGAGTCGTCCTCAAAGCTGACATCGCCCGAGAAGATGAGTTCGCCATTGTAGAAGGGCATGGTGTAGAGCGCGCCGAGTGTCGCTTTGTATTCAGGCGCGTTCTTGAGGCTGAGGCCCAAAGCACATGCAATGATCTGAGCATTGTCGGCAGCCACCGTACCGGCCGGACATCCCGCGCCATTGTTGGTCAAACCGCGTGCCTGGTCGCCCGTCATATCCGTATATTCTGCGCTGAGCAGGCCAAGGTTGCCGTTCAGCTGGAAATTGTCGGTGACTTGGAAAACGCCTTCGACCTCGAGCCCCATGATCTCTGTTTCATTAACATTGAAACGGGTGAAACCAAGACCGGGAACGGTCGCGCCGATCTGCAGACCTTCGTACTTATTGAAGAAGGCTGCCGTGTTGAGGCGAACCCTGTTGTCGAACAGGTCCGTTTTCAGCCCCACTTCAAAGGAGTCGAGCGTCTCCTCATCGACACGCAGGAAGACGGCCGTGGCGCTGAACGCATCGGGCGACCAGCCGCCGGACTTGAAGCCCGTCGAATATTTCGCATAGCCGAGAACTGACTCGTTGAACCGGTAATCCCCGCCAATGGTGTAGCTGACATTGTCGTAGTCGGCGCTGTCGGTCCGGCTGAAGGGGAGCGTCAGGTTCGCGCCGGAGAAGTCTTTGGTTTCCGTCGTGAAGCGCACGCCGCCGGTCACGCTGAAGGCATCGGTGACGGCGTAGGAAGCCTGGCCGAACAGGGCGTAGGATTCTGTTTCGGCATCCACATCATGCGGGAAAACAAAAATCGAATCGAGGGCGAGATCTTCATTGAAGTAGAAAGCGCCGACCAGCCAGTCGAGCACGTCGCCAGATCGGCCGAGCGTGAATTCCTGGCTCAGCTGGGATTGGTCCGTCTGCTGGCTATAGGGAGAGCCGATTCGGGTCACCAGTTCATCTTCCAAGGCGCGATAGGCCGTGATCGACGTGAAGTCGAGACCGGCGATATCGCCTTTGACTGTCGCCGAAATGCCGGCTGATTTGGAACGCTGGTTATAGCCGGTGAAGCAGCCAAGGGCCGTCGATCCCGGCGTACAGGTCACACCCGGCAGCGGCTCGATGGTGAAAAGGTTGCCATCCCGGTCAAAGCTTGGCGCAGCCGAATCCGGAACAGGGTCAGACCGATCAATGGTCTGATCAGCTGCCACAAGCAGCGACCACTCAGGCGAAAATTCCGTGTAGAAGCTGCCGCGCACAGCCATAATGTGCGTGCGCCCAACCCCGTCACGGCGCTCAGAAGCGTTTGCGCCGTTCGGGATCACATCATGAAAACCGTCCCGCTCGCGCAGAAGACCCGTCAGGCGGAAAGCGGAATTTTCGCCCACCTGCAGGTTGGCCGTGCCGCGTGCATCAAACCGGCCATTGTTGCCAATGGTGGTGCGCACATCCCCCGAATTCTCAAACTGAGGCTTTACGGAGGTCAACTTGACCGCGCCGCCAATCGTGTTGCGGCCATAAAGCGTGCCTTGGGGGCCGCGCAGTACCTCGATCGAGGAAAGGTCAACGACATCAAAGAGAGAGCCAACCGAGCGGCCGACATATACGCCGTCGACATACACGCCAACAGCCTGATCCACGGCGCCGCGGCTTTCATCTTCCCCAACGCCGCGCAGGAAAATGCGGGCGGCGTTCGCGGTGCCGGTATTGGTAGCCATATTGATGTTGGGCACGACCGACTGAAGATCGAGGAGATCGCCAATCTGTTTGTCTTCAAGCATTGCTGCATCCAGCGCGGTGACAGCAACCGGCACATCCTGCAGGTTTTCTTCAACCCGCTGGGCTGTAACGGTGATGGCGCCAAGGCGGCGCGTGTCTGCATCGGCAGCGTCTGATTCCTGCGCGACTGCCGGAAGCAGGCTCGCGCCCGAGAGCAGAACCGCAAGGCTCGCGCTCACCGAAAGTGAAGATCTGAAACGCATAGGGGTCCTCCCGAGCTAAAGACAGAGCCAACCTCCGTCTCCGCAAATGATATATCTTTTGCGTCACCTTGATTACAATATGTCCGGTCAAAGTCAATTTCCTTCATGACAGATTTTGCACGTTTCAGAGGCGCCCGTGCCCACCAGAAAGGCGATCCAGCTCCCGCATACCGTCATAACCGGTTTAAAAGTCCGTGCGCGCATGCCAGCTTTCATTTGAAAAATCCGGTCTGGCGCTCTGCGCCAAGAAAAGGATATATCTTTTGAAATACTCTCCATCTGCCCAACGAGGATCAGTGCCCATGACCGGCTACCCTACCGAACCCACGATGATACGGTCCGAAAAGACGGCCCGTGAAATCTTTGAAGAAACGCTCGAGAATCCTGCGCGGGCAAAGTTCGGTTTCGGCCAGAAGATCGCGATCGTGAACGTAGACCCGCAGAAAGCCTACACCCGGCCGGACCTGTATCCGAAAACGGCCTACATCACCGATCCCAATCAGGTGATATATATAAACGACATCTCATCGGCTGCGCGCGCTAAGGGGCTGCCCGTCGTGTGGACTCATGTTGCCTATATGGAGAATGCCGCGGATGCCGGTGTCTGGGGTACACGGACCAATACTCCTGATTCGCTGCAGAACATCAAATACGGATCAGACCGGCACGCCTTCGATGACCGGCTTTCCATCGATGAAAAAGTCGACGCTGTTTACACCAAACGCATGCCCAGCGCTTTCTTTGAAACGCCGCTCGCGAGTTTCCTTACCTGGCACCAGGTAGATACGGTCGTGGTAACCGGCGGGTCGACCTCCGGCTGCATCCGCGCCACGGCGGTTGACGCCCTCAGCCGTGGCTACCGCGCCATCGTCCCTATCGAATGCGTGGCTGACAAGCATGAAAGCTATCACTTCGCCAACCTGACCGATCTGCTGATCAAATATGCAGACGTTGTTCCGGTGGCGCAGGTGCAGGCATGGATCGAAGGATACACGGCATGACGCAGCCTGATCCCAACTTGTATGATTACTGGCCTTATGAAGGCCGGCCCAAGATCGTCTGGCCGGGCGGCAAGAAGCTTGCCTTCTGGATTGCGCCAAATATCGAGTATTATGAATTCGACCCGCCGCAAAACCCTTCCCGTCCGCCCTGGCCTCGTCCGAACCCGGACATTACCGGCTACTCCCAACGAGACTGGGGAAACCGTATCGGCCATTGGCGCCTGATGGATCTGATGGATAAATACGGCATGCGGGGCTCCATCTCGCTCTCCATCGGCCTTGTCGACCATCACCCTGAAATCATTGAGGCTTGTGTCGCTCGAAACTGGGAATTCTTCAGCCACGGCATTTACAACACGCGCTATTCCTACGGCATGGACGAGGCGCAGGAGCGGGCAGTTCTGGAAGATTCCATCCGAACCGTGGAGCAGGCAACGGGCCAACGCATCCGCGGCTATCTCGCCCCTGCGCTTACCCATACAGAGCAGACACTCGAGCTGATTGCGGAGCACGATTTCTGGTATTCCTGCGACCTCTTCCAGGATGACCAGCCCCAGCCCCTGAAAACGAAGACCGGCAAACTCGTCTCCATGCCCTACTCCCTTGAGGTGAATGATGTCATCACCTATTCCGTGCAGGGATGGAGCCCGCAGCGCTACACAGATCTTCTGAAACGCCATTTCGACCAGTTGCTGAAGGAAGGCGAGCAATCGGGCACGGTTATGTGCATCCCGCTTCACGCTTATCTGGTCAGCCAGCCCCATCGCATCCGCATCTTTGAGGAAGCACTTAAACACATCGCCGCTCATTCTGATGATGTTTGGATCACAACCGGCGCCGAAATCGCCAATCATTTCCGCACCCATTATTGGGATCAGACCAATACAGACATCGCCGCGCGCGGCGTTGCCACAGGAGGAACCGGCTTTGCCCCTGCCCGCTGAATTCCTGGAATACCCCCACCGCTCCTATGGCATGGATCAGGATCGCTATGACTGGAAGCCCGCCGACCGGCGAACGCCGCTGCAACTAAAATCCGGCGCCAAAGCCATGGCATTCATAACCATTCCGCTGGAATTTTTTCCACTGGACCCGCCCGCCAAACCTTTCAAACATCCCGGCGCGATGGTCACGCCTTATCCGGATCTTCGCCACTATACGACGCGCGATTATGGCAACCGCGTCGGAGTATTTCGACTACTGAGGGAACTTGACAGCGCCGGCCTCAAGGCCACCTTTGCGATTAACGCTGCGGTGGCTTTGCGGTATCCTCCACTGATCGAGGCCATTCGTGCCGGCGGCCATGAAATCGCAGCACACGGCGTATCTACTGCCCATATCCATCACGCAGGCCTCAGCGAACCAGAAGAACGCGCCCTCATCACCCAGACCCGCGCCGCATTTCCCGATGCCGTCACCTGGATGAGCCCGGCCCGCAACCAATCGTTCAGGACCCCTGATCTTGTTCGTGACGCCGGCTTCACCGTTTGCCTTGACTGGGAAAGCGACCAACGCCCACTGGCGATGCGGACCGCGCACGGCGCGCTCACCTGCCTGCCCAATCATTACGAACTATCGGACTTTCTGATTCTGGGAACCCGCTCGCAGAGTGATGACGAGTGGGCCGACCAGATTCTGGAAGCTGCGGCGCAGACGGTTTCTGAACACGCGCTTCGAGGCGCGCAGTGTTTTGGCTTTACGCTGACACCTTACGTCACCGGCCTGCCGTTCCGTATAGAAGCGCTCGCCCGGGTACTTAAGGGCCTCTCCGAGATGGAAGGCCTCGAAGTGGCAACCGCCGCCCGCGTCGCGGCAGCCTTCGCCGAGATCGCGCCATGACTCGTCGCGGCCTGCTTCTAGGCGGCGCAGCCACAGCCCTGCTGCCGATGGTCGGCGGATCAAATGCCAATGCCGGAGAGGCAAAATACATGCGTTATACTGCCCTTGCCCTGCAAACCGTCTGCGAAGCCGTCAACCCGGACAAAACCCCTGAAGCTTCCCACGCCCGAATGAACGCAGCGATCGCGCGGGTCACCGGTCAGATCATGGCTTCCAAGAATTTCCTCAAGGGCTTCAATGGCTACGATCTCAAACTTGTCGTCCTGCCGGAATACTGGATGACCGGCTTCCCGATGGGCGAAACGCGTGAAACCTGGCAGGCCAAGGCAACCATCCCCATGGACGGCGCCTTTCCCGACGCGCTCGCAAAAATGGCGCAGACCGCCGGCGTCTATCTGTGCTCGAACCATTACGAGACAGACCCGAACTTTCCAGAACTCTACTTCCAGTCCAACGTCATCTATGGCCCGACCGGTGAGACCCTGCTGCGCTATCGCCGCATGATCTCACTCTATTCGCCCTCGCCCTATGATGTCTGGGACAAATATCTTGATATCTATGGTGCAGACGCGGTGTTCCCCGTCGCCGAGACAGAAATTGGCGCCCTCACCACGATCGCCAGCGAGGAAATCCTCTATCCTGAAATTGCACGCATGACCGCCTTCAAGGGCGCGGAAATCCTGCTTCATCCGACCTCGGAAGTCGGTAGTCCAAACCTGACACCAAAGCACATCGCCAAGAAGGCCCGCGCCATCGAGAACATCGCTTATGTCGTCTCGGCCAATTCCGCCAGTATTGCCGGTACGCCCGTGCCCGCCGCGTCGACAGATGGCATGTCCATTGTGCTTGACTGGTATGGCCGCACGCTCGCCGAAGCGGGAACAGGCGAAACGATGAATGCCAACGCCGTGCTCGACCTGACCGCCCTGCGCGAAACACGCCGCAAGACCGGCATGACCAATACGCTCTCGCGCCTGCCCCTCGCAGCGTTTGCGCCGGCGTATACGGAGAATGAGCTCGCCCCCGCCAATCGCACGCCCGATGGCCGGATGGTTCAGCGCCCCGACGCCATCGCTCAACAGCAGGCCGTCATTGACCGTCTCGCCGCCGCCGGAGTTCTGAAATGACCCACACCCCCGCACCGTATGTGAAAAAGCCTGAAGGCACCTGCTATCTGGTGATCTGCCGCGATGGCCCCGGCGCGGCGGAGCTGCGGGTTCTTCATCTCGATGGCCATCTCGATCATGTCGAGCGCCACTGGACGCGTTACATTACAGCCGGTCCTTTCCGCGATCCGGGCGGCGAGGCCCTCATCGGCTCGCTGTTTCTCGTGATGGGCGCCACACTGGAAGACGTAAAAGTGCTGATGGCAGGTGATCCCTATATCGCCTGCGGGATGTATGCCGCGATTGAGTATAAAGAGTTCACCAACTCCATTGGCCAGTTCCTTGGCGGCAAGATCTGGGAAAGCCGGGACGCAATCCGCCACCGCGCGGCGGGTGGCCCGCCCGATGACACCACCAAAGGCCTCAGCTCCTAGTCGGCAGGCTATTGCCCCCAGCCCGGACCGCCCTCACCGTTCTGCAGCTTACGGACTTCTTCAAGGCTTTCGGGCGGAGCAAGCCACATCGGCTTTTCTGCCTTTGCCCAGGTCAGCAACGCCGGGGGAAAATCTTCCGGAGAATCCACGCGCCAGCTGAGCAGGTGATAGATGCCTTTTCCACCGCCCGCCCAGGGCGGCAGGTCTCCCAGGCGCTGCCAGGTCATCTGGTGAGGCTCGCTGACACTACCTGCGGGATGAACGAAAAAATCATAATTCTCCCACGCTTCATACTGGCTGCCATTGGGCAGAGGGAAGTTGAGGAACAACGGAGCCGTAAATGCCCAGCTGTCGCCCATCTTGCGGGAAATGATGCCATCCTTTGACTCGATCTTCTGGACGCGCGGCTCTACACCCTGCTCCACATCCGCATAAATCAAGCCATCCTTCATCTGGTAACGGATCACCTGGTAGGGATAGGCAATCGGAACAACTTTCTGGCCGTTGAACTCTGTCAGGAACTCGCCCGTCACGGGGTCGGTATAGGTAAACGTCTTACGGGTGAGGTGGATCACTTCCCCTTCATTTCCAGCCGGCCAGATCACCAGAGAACTGTCAAAGCCGGTCATGCCGAGAATTTTCTCGCCCGACGGATAGGCATAGACGGCCCCTTCCGACACCCAGTGCACCGGCTTTCCCGTGCCCGCACGCGCCTCAATCCAGATGCGGAACACGTCATCATCTGCGCGCTCTGCATCCGCTGGAACGACCGGCGCAGGTGCCACGAGAACCGGCTCATTTGCCGACGCGCAGGCGGCCGCGAGCAGAGCCAAACCGAAAACAGATGTCCGAAGCATTCTCCACCCCATAATGATATATCTTTTAACGCTAATCAGATTTCTCCGCCGTGCAACCAAAACTTGGCCCTGCGAAACCCTATCGAGCATTGCAAACACGGGGCGGCCAGCCGATAAGTGGCTCAGACAATTCACTTTTAACGGATTATTCCCTCATGGCGGCCGACACGACCCTCAGCCTGACTGCTGATCTTATCGACGAGACAGCTGCCGCCCCGCTTTACCAGCAGATCTACGATTTGTTGCGCGAGAAGATCTTGAGCGGCGAACTCGGCCTGAATACCCGCCTGCCAGCGGAGCAGGAGCTGACGGAAATGCTCGGCGTTTCGCGCATCACGGTGAAACGCGCCCTGAATGAGCTTGCCGTGGCAGGTTTTGTCCGCCGCCAGCGTGGCATCGGAACCGTGATCACCTTTGACGCAGCGGCGCCTACCGTTAAGGGCAGCTTTGAAAACCTCATCGACGGCCTGACCCGCATGGGCGTTGAAACACAGGTCCAGCTGCTCGATTGTACCATCGGCACCGCCAGCCCGGCCATCTGTGACACACTGGAGCTTCCGCTCGGCTCTTCGGTCCAGCGCATCGTTCGCCTCCGCCGTCTTCGCGGCGAGCCCTTTTCCTACCTGATCACCTATATCCCCGACGACATCGCCGAGGGCTATTCAGAAGAAGAACTGGCCACCGAATCCCTGATCAAGCTTCTGGAAAAGGCAGGGCATGCGCCCGTCGAAGCCGAGCAGACGATCATGGCAGAAGCTGCCGAACCCGCCGTGGCGGCAAATCTCGGCGTTGCCCCGGGCTCGCCCCTCATGCGCATTCACCGCGTGATGCGGGACAAGAGCGGCCGGCCTGTCCAGGATATAACGGCGCACTACCGATCTGACCGCTTTCAGTACCAGATGCGCCTCACGCGCAGCACCGGGCGACAGAAAGACTGGAAAACAGACAGCTGAGCTTGCGTCCGGCAAAACTTCGCGCGATTAAAAGATATATCTTTTGATCCCGAGGTGGGCCGATGACCGAAATTGCGATCTTCACGCTGCTCCACCTGCTGGTATTCGTTTACTGGCTGGGGGGCGACCTTGGCGCCTTTTACACCAGCCGCTTTCTGATCCGCCCCGGCGTCCCTGTTGACCGGCGTATGCTTGCGGCGAGGATTGTCAATGATGTCGACATGGCACCGCGGACCGCCTTGATCCTGGCCTTCCCGACCGGTCTGACCCTTGCCCATGTCAAAGGCTGGATCAGCCTGCCGCTTCCGCTTCTGGCAGTTGTCTGGCTCGCTGGGCTGTGCTGGCTCGCCCTCGCCTGGGCCATTCACATGAAGCACGGCGCTGCGCCGGCTCTCTGGCGCACAGGGGATATGGCGCTGCGTTGGGCCTTGATCCTGGGCCTGGCCGGCGCTGCGGCGTGGAACATTGCCGGAGACGGCGCCCTGCCACTGTTCCTGTCGCTGAAACTGCTCGCTCTGGCAGGCTGCACGGCGCTGGGCCTCTATATCCGCGCAGTTCTGAAACCGCTCGGACCGGCTCTTATGGGCCTTGCCGGTCCCGATGTCGCCGCTGCCGAACTCAGCCTCGCCGCCACTCTGAACCGCGCCCGCCCTCTCGTTGCCGGTATCTGGGCACTGCTGATCGCAGCGACCCTGCTTGCCCTCGTCAAACCCATCTGATCTCCCGGAGAACCGTCATGGAAGCTGCCACCACCTCAAAGACCATCGCCGCTGTCCTCAAGCAGATCCTCGGCGCGGATGGCCTGAACGAAGACCTCGCTGCCCGCACACTGATGAGCCAGGATATCTGGGCCGCCGGAACGACCGCAGACTTCATCGCCGCGCCGGCCACCGTGGACCAGCTCCGGCAAACTGTTGCTGCCTGTCATGCGCAGGGCGTGGCGCTCAATCCCCGCGGTGGCGGAATGTCTTACACCAGCGGCTATACCCCTGACCGTGCCGGTATTGGCATTCTGGACCTCTCCGGCCTTAACCGGATCGTCGAGATCAACCAGGAAGACATGTATGTCACCGCTGAGGCAGGCGTGACGTGGAAACAGCTTTACGATGCTCTCAAACCGCTCGGGTTGCGCACGCCTTTCTGGGGCCCGCTCTCGGGTCTCAACTCCACAGTCGGCGGCGGCCTCTCCCAGAACAATGCTTTCTTTGGGTCGGGCACCTATGGCACGACCGGCGACAGCGTGACCGGCCTCTCGGTAGTCCTCGCCGACGGAACCCTGGTGCGCACCGGCACCGGCGCAACAAAGACAGCAAAACCCTTCTGGCGCTATTACGGCCCGGATCTCACCGGCCTGTTCTGCGGAGATTCCGGCGCGCTCGGATTCAAGGCGGAAATCACCTTCCGTCTCATTCCGTGGCCGGAGCATGAAGACTGGGCATCCTACGAGTTTTCCACCCGTGACGCATGCGCTCAGGCGATGGCGGCGGTGGCCCGTGAAGGCATTGCCAGTGAAGTGTTCGGCTTCGACCCGGGCCTGACTCGCGTGCGCCTGAAGCGGGCCTCTCTGATGGCCGACACCAAGACACTCACCAATGTCATCAAAGCCCAGGGCAATATCCTGAAGGGCATCCAGGAGGGCGCCAAGGTGGCGCTTGCGGGCCGTAACTTCATGGAAGCCAATAGCTGGAGCCTCCACATCATCGTCGAGGGTCGCTCCAAGGCAGGCGTCGCCGAAGACATAAAACGCCTGAAGGCGATTTGCGAAAAACTCGGTGGCAAAGAAGCTGAAAATTCGATCCCCAAGATCATCCGCGCAAATCCGTTCACGGCGCCCAACACGATTCTCGGCGCCGAAGGCGAACGCTGGGTGCCGGTACATGGCATTGTCGCCATGTCGGATGGCCCGAAAGTCTGGGCTGCGCTGGAGGATTATTTCAAGTCCCTCTCCCCTGATTTCGAGAAATACGGAATCCAGACCGGCTATCTCATCACCACCCTGTCGACGACAGGCTATCTGATCGAACCGGTCTTCATGTGGCCCGAAGAAATCCTGCCCATTCACGAGAAGACCGTCGAGCCCGCCCACCTCAAGAAGCTCAAACGCTTTCCGGCAAACCCCGCGGCAACAGCCGCCGTCACCAAAGCCCGCCGCGGCGTGGTCGACATTTTCGACTCCTATGGCGCCGCCCATTTCCAGATCGGACGGTGTTATCCGTATTCGGAAGTCCTGAGCGATGCCTCACTGGACCTGCTGAAGGCCGTCAAGGCAGCGATCGACCCCAACGGAACCGTCAATCCGGGAGCCCTCGGCCTGTGACAACTCGAACACTCCCCGTCCGCAATCCGCGTACCGGCGTCAATGACTTTGAAATTACCGCCGCCGGGCCGGAGGAAATCGCCGCCACCGCCTCTCGCTTGCGCGCAGCGCAGCGGGAATGGGCAGCGCGCTCGCTGCAAGAGCGCGGCGCAGCGCTCCTGCGTCTCGCCGACACCCTTCTGGCCCATCGTGCCGCCATTACAGGCGCGCTCGAAATAGATACGGGCCGGCGCCGGATCGCGGGAATGGAACTGGACGGCGCAGTGGCTGCGCTTCGTGGCTGGGTTGCGCAGGCACCAGGTCTCCTGCCGCAGGGCTGGACACCGGGGCGCGCCATGCCCCACATCCGCCACGCACCGCAATTTGTGCCTTATGCGCTTACCGGCGTCATCTCGCCCTGGAACTTCCCCCTCACCCTTTCAATGATCGACACAATCCCCGCCCTGCTCGCGGGCTCAGCCGTCATCATCAAGCCGTCCGAAGTCACGCCTCGTTTCTCGGTGCCCCTGATTGCCGCAATAGCGGACGCGGGCCTTGAAGATATTCTTACACTGATCAACGGCGATGGCCCGACCGGCGCAGCCCTGATCAATGCCGTTGACGTCATCTGCTTTACCGGGTCGGTCGCCACCGGCCGCAAGGTCGCCGCAGGCGCCGCCGCCAGGATGATACCGGCATTTCTCGAACTTGGCGGCAAGGACCCCCTCATAGTCACGGCGACTGCAGACCTTGAGAAAGCCACCGACGCCGCCCTGCGTGGCAGCGTTCTCTCTACCGGCCAGGCGTGCCAGTCGATCGAGCGCATCTATGTCGCCGCCGAAATCCACGATGCCTTTCTGAAACGTCTGACGGAAAAGGCCGCCGCCGTTCGCCTGAACTGGCCCGATATCACCAGCGGTGACCTCGGCCCCATCATCTTCGACAAACAGGCAGAGATACTTGCTGCCCAGATTGAAGACGCCAAAGCCAAAGGCGCACGGGTCCTCACAGGCGGGGAAATCGAACTCCATGGGGGCGGCCAATGGCTGCGCCCGACTGTGCTCACCGATGTCAGCCATGAGATGAAGGTCATGACCGAAGAAACCTTCGGCCCTCTTCTTCCGGTAATGCCTTATACCACCTCTGAAGAGGTCATCGCCTTTGCCAACGATACTGAATACGGCCTTTCAGCCGCGGTGTTCGCCGGTACGCTCGAAGAAGCCGAAGCTATCGCCGTCCAGATTGACGCCGGCGCCGTCAGCTTGAACGACGCTGCCCTCACCGGCCTGTTCCATGAAGCAGAGAAGCACTCCTTCAAACTCTCAGGCCTTGGCGGCAGCCGCATGGGCCCGTCGGGATTCCAGCGCTTCTTGCGGCGCAAGGCGCTGATCGCTAACACCGGCGCGCCTGCCCCGCTTTCCACCTTCGCTGAGGACGCCCCATGACCCTGCCCATCCGCCTGGATATCGCCGCGCCCATTGCCGAAATCGTTCTGAACAAACCCGAGCGCCGCAATGCGCTCTCTGTCGATATGTGGGCGGCTATCCCGGCTCTTGTGGCAGAAGCAAACGCTGATCCGGAAGTCAAAATCATCCTGATCCACGGCGGCACGGCAGGCGCCTTTGCGGCGGGCGCCGACATCTCCGAATTTGAAACCATCTACGCCACCGCCGAAACCGCTCAATCCTCCGGCCAGCGTATTGCCGATGCCCTCAACGCCATAGAAAGCAGTGAGAAACCCGTCATCGCCGCCATTGAGGGCGCGTGCGTCGGTGGCGGGGTCAGCCTCGCCATGGCGGCAGACCTGCGCGTGGCAGGATCCAGCGCGAAGTTTGGCGTCACCCCCGGCAAGCTTGGCCTTGTCTATCCGGCCGGCGATACCCGCCGCCTCCTCGAGGCAATCGGCCCCGGCGCGACCAAAGACATCCTGTTCACTGGACGCATTTTCCAGGCCGAAGAAGCCAAATCCCTCGGCCTGATCGACCGCCTGGTCGAAACAGGCACTGCGCTGGCCGCCGCCCGCGCCTGGGCAGGGGAAATTTCTGCCATCTCGCAATGGTCGGTGCGCGCCACCAAGTCCATGATCCGTGGGCTGCAGAATGGATGGTCGGACGAGACACAGGACGCCCAGAGCCTCTTCCTGGACGGGTTCTCAAATGAAGACTTTCAGGAAGGCTACCGCGCATTCCTCGATAAGCGCCCGGCGAAATTCACCTATCGCTGAAGGGCCAGTGGCACGCGCGGCGCCCCGAACATTCCTTCCAGCGCCTGCGCCAGATCCAGAACTCGTCCTTCGGCTCCCTTTGGGCCATTCACCTGAACCGAGAGGGGCAGCCCCTGCGGACTAAGGCCGGTAAAGACCGCAGCCGCCGGAAGCCCCGCAAAATTGGCCCATGCGGTGAAGTCCGCCTGGTTCTCGGGAGCGGGCGCGTCAAACGGAAAAGCGGTTTGCGGCGCCACCGGCGCAATCACGAAATCATGCGATTCAAAAACCTGGCCTGCCGCCCCCTCAATACTGCGCACATGATCATAGGCCGCAGCGATCTCCTCTGCTGGCCGCGCCGCGCCCCATGCCATCAGCTTACGGAATATACCTGAGAACCCTTCCGGATCACTTGCCAGTTTCCCGGCATGGATCTCGTTTGCCTCCACCTCCGAGATGAGCAGGCCCGCCCGCCGCGAGCGGCCATACAGATAACCCGGAGGCTCAACCGTAGCTGAAACGACTCCAGCCGCTTCGAGCCGGGAGACTGCGTCTGCAAACCCATCGGCGACCGCGCTTTCCAGACCGACACGCCCGGCGCCCCAGATACCCACGCGCAGGCCCTCGAGAGGCATCTTTCCCGCCGCCAACGGCTGGCCCGACATCGCCGAAAGCACCGCCCTCAAGCTCGTCACATCCCGCGCATGCGGGCCGACATTGTCGAGCGTATGCGACAGCGCCAGAACACCTTCACTTGGTACCAGCCCCGCGCCCGCTTTGATCCCCTGCACCCCACAATAGGCAGAAGGGATCCGCACAGAGCCCATTGTGTCTGAACCGAGCGCCACGTCACACAGTCCGGCCGCAACGGCTGCGCCTGATCCGCCCGATGATCCGCCCGGCGTGTAGCCTTCCTTCCACGGATTTTGCGTGCGCCCGAAGAAAGGATTGTCCGTCGTGGCGCCCAGCGCGCCCTCATGCATGTTGACGATACCAAGGATTACCGCGCCTCCCGCACGAAGGCGCCGCACGACTTCGGCATCTTCCGCCGCGATCACATCCCGATATGCGCCGATCCCCGCATGATGGGGCATGCCCTTGACGGCAATGTTGGCCTTGATGCCAAAGCACCAGCCATCAATCAACGAGAGCGGCTTGCCTGCGGTATACCTTGCCTCGGCGGCGCGCGCTTCCGTCTCGGCGTCGTCCAAACGCAGATGAACAAATGCATTCAGCGAGGGATTGTGCCGCGCGATGCGGTCAGCATACCTCTGGAAACGTTCCACCGGCGTCATTTGAAGCGGTCATCAATGAGCCGGATCGGCTTCTGACGAACTTCAGTCTGTGTCAGCGCGGCCAATGCGCCTGGACCGGAAAGTTCGACGCCGACATCAATGCCGATCTTCTGCTTGAGTAAAGCGCGGAACCGCGCCGCAACTTCTTCGCCCGCATTCCCGTTCACTTCGGCGGCCACGATGAACTCATCCCGGCCGCTTTCATCCCGCGTCGCCTTGCAGATGAACTCACCCGCGAAGGCAGCATCTTCTTCAAGGATCGGCCCCATAGCTTGCGGGAAAATATTGATGCCGCGGATCTTCACCATATTGTCCGATCGCCCAAGGAAACCTTCGATGCGCTGGAAGTTGATCCCGAGACTGGAGGCCCCCGTGCGCAGGCGCGTCACGTCATGCGTATTGAACCGAATGATGGGATAGAGATCATCCTTGAACAGACAGGTACAGATCATATCGCCCTCGGCACCCTCGGCCACTGGCTTGCCGGTATCGATGTCGCCGATTTCCAGGAACTGCGCATCTTCCATCACATACAGGCCGTCCCGGTCAGGGCCTTCCCCGGCAATACAGCCCGTGTCGCCCACGCCGTACCAGTCAAAGCACGCCGCTCCGCCCCAAGCCTGCGACAGCGTATCCTTGTCCTCGCGGCCGAGGTGGCCAGAGATCATGCGGATCTTCAGATCCTTCACCGGATCAATGCCCTGCTCTACCGCCACGCGGGCCAGCTTCTTGATATAGTCTGCAAAGCCGACAATAACCGTCGCACCGAAATCCTTCATCAGCTGCACCTGCTTGATAGACGGCGTCTCAACGCCCGTCCCTGCAGAGAGGAACAGTGAACTCGTCCAGTGGGTTACCGCCTCGCGCACATAGTGTCCGCCATTGATCATCCCATGTCCGTAAACGGAGTGGATCACATCATCCGGCCGCAGCCCCTGAAAGCGGTAAAGCCGCCCCAGCAGCAGGTTCTGAACCTCCCGGGACTTGGCACCGAAAAGGAGAACCTGCGGCGTACCCGTCGTGCCGGAGGTTGTGTGCATGATCGCGGGCGGACGCTCGCCAGGTCCATAGCTTTCGAAGCCCGCAAAATCGCCCAGCGGCGGATTGCGCGCGATGGAGTCCATAATATCGCTCTTGTCGAAGCTCGGCAGTGAGGGAAGCGTTTCAAGTCCCTTGATATCACCTGGCTCAATACCGGCCTTACCCCAGTGAACCTGATAGAATTTCGTTTTCCAGGCCCGGTCCACGAGACGCGCAAACAGCTTATCCTGATGCGCCCGGATCTCGTCGCGGCTCTTCTTGGCAAAGGTAAGGAAAGCGTCCCCTGTGGGATGCTCTTCCTGCATCTTAACCCAGTCGACAGAATTGAAGTAGGTGTTATGTCCATCCGTCATCGGATTACTCCATTATACCGGATGCAAGGCGGGAAAGCCGCCCGGCATCCTCAAGGTTTTCAAGATTGGCCACAGCAGCGATCAACGCTGCCTCAATATCTTCGCGGCGCGCGCCAAACCCGAAGGCACAGCATTCGCGGAACTTGGCTTCGTTCTGCGCCGGGCTGAGCGGGTCGGCGGGCGCGCCAAGAAGGGAATAGAGCGTAAACTCATGCATCTTGCCGGAAACAAGCTCGATACGCAGCGTCTGCGGGGTGAACGCGGCAGGGTCCACCTGCCCGTCTTCCACTACGGCGATTTTCGCAGCAAGCGCCGCCACATCAGGCCTCGCCAGCGCGTCGGCCGAAAAATCCTTGAGGCCGACATGCCCGTCGATCAGCGTCAGTGCGCCGGAATATGGATAGCAGAGCCGGGCATAGCTTGCGCTCATGCCCGCCTGCGCCGGCCGGCCCACAAGCCGTTTGATCAGCGGCGGCGCCCTCAGAGTGAGGGCTTTAATGTCTTCAGGCTGTATACCTGCGGCTTTTGCCTGCTTGGCCAGCACGATCCCGCCCTGCGCAGCCCGTCCGGTCGGAAACGGTTTGTGGCTCACTTCGGCAATCCGGAAAACTGTTCCGAGTGAGGCCACCGCCGGCGCCACATCAAACCCGCTTTCAAATAGCGTCAGATATCCGAACTGCCCTTCGATGCTGTCCTGCGCGGCTTCCATCCCAGCGGCGGCAAGATCGCATGCCATCACCGCGCCGCGCGCAGCGTTCGCAATCTGCACCGGCAGGGCGGGCTTGCCCTCGCTGTGCGCCTGCATCGTACCGGAGGCAAAGGACAGGGCGTAGCCCATCGCATTGCGCGCCTCAGCCTTTGTCAGTCCACGCAGCCGCGCGACGCCCAGTGTCGCGCCAAATATCCCGGCTGTCGCCGGCCGGAAGAATTTGAGCGGCGTCTTCGCCGCAATGCCAAGGCCTGTTGCGACATCCACAGCCGCCGCAATGGCTGCGCCCAGCTCGGCTCCGGGGACGGCGCCCTGTCGGTCGCAGGTTGCCATCAGCGCCGCCAGGATCGTCGCCATCGGATGGACAACCGCTGGCTCGTGCACACAGTCAAACTCCTGACAGTGTATCTGGAAGCCGTTGAGGAAAGCCGCATTGGCTGCGCTTGTCCGGTAGCTGCCCTGCCCCCAGACATTGGCGTCCCCTGCGCCCGCCCAGGCGAGTGCTGCCTGGCGCATGCTTGCTGTCAGTGGCGCGCCCGCGCCCGCGATACCGACACCCAGACTGTCGAGCAGGAATGTCTTCACCGCGCCGCGGGCCGAATCCGGCATCGCCTCCCAGCGAAGGCCGAGAGCATGGCTGACAAAAGCTTCCGCGGCACGGCTCATGAGAGAACTTCCACAAGACGCCCGGCTAGGTCTGGCGAGGCCGCTTCAGCTGCCCGCATAAGATCTTCTGTGTCTGCCGCGCCAAGGCCGCCGGCCGCCATCAGCGCGCGCGCCTTGTCTCGGAGCTGGTCCAGCCCAACCGGGTTCTCCGGATCGCCGAGCGCGTCGGGGGCTGTCTCGGTTTGTCCCGCAAAGGTCACCGAAGCGCCGAAACGTGACGGGTAATTGTCCTGAAATGTCCGGGATTGGCCAACTTTGACCCGGTTTCGCAGCGCTGAAATCTCAGGATCTGCCACCGCATCCAGGCTGAAATCCGCCAGTTCCGGCCGCCCCCGCAACATCACCACCGCCACAGAATGCTGCAGAGAAAACTTCGCCTCAATCACCGTCCTGGGCGCAGGCTTGTCACAGAACACCAGCGCGTCGCCATAAGTTTCCACGCAGATGTCGCCATCCGTATCCAACACATTTACACGCTCGCGAAGCGCCAGCGCCGCATCAATTGCGGCATGGGCATGCCGGCAGGCTGGCCAGGGCTTGAAGCTGACTTCATGAATGCGCCAGCCCGCCTCTCCTGCAAGCACAGCGGCAGGATCGGCGCCCGGGCACATCGCCGCAAAGAAACCCTGCGGGCCCTCCAGGATCGACAGTGGCCCCCTGAAACCCGCTGCCGCCAGCCGCGCCGCATCAAATCCAGCGCGCGCTGCAACCGCCGTATGTAACTGCTTGCCCATGCTCTCCGGCTCATGCCGTGTCTGCCAAAGCCCTGCCGACTGACTGATCGCCAATGCCAGCGCGTGGGCAGTCTGTTCTGTATCCAGCTCCATCAGGCTCGCGCAGGCAGCTGCCGCGCCTATCGCGCCGCACGTACCGGTATTGTGCCACAGCGCATAATGGCCTGGTCCAACCGCGCGGCCGAGCCGGATCGTCGCCTCATAGCCTCGCACAATGGCGTCAAGCAGCGCTGCATCCGAAGCCGTGTTTTCCGCCGCAAACGCCAGAGCTGCCGAAATGATGCCGGGACCGGGATGCAGAAGCGCGCGCTTGTCCACGTCATCCATCTCAAGAATGTTGCCCAGCCCGCCCCAGGCAAAGGCCCGCGCGCTCGCCGATGGGTCCATCCCCGCAAGCAAAACCTGTCCAGCTGTTTCCTGCCGACCCGCCACCGCGCAGCCTACCCAGTCCAGCAGATGGAGCCTGGCCCGCGTCCGATCCTCAACCGAAACTCCGCTCGCCATCCGCTCGGCCAGCGCCTGCGTAAGCGTTTGCGACGTCGGGAAAGAGGAATTAGTTTGTCCGGACATATAACCTGCTTAGCATGACCAAATGGCAGACGAAAACCGCTTTCGGGCCATCCGGGGGATTTATTTGATATATCTATTGCATTCTTGCCGGCTCTGCACAGATCAGATGCGGTGTTGAGCGAAATTTACCGCACCATTGCCCGGCGGTTAAATCAGCCCGGCGCGATGGATGCGGAGTGTGCCGGGATTGCCCCCACCCGCCGAAGTGGTCATTACAGATACTGGATTGAGGACTAGGGAGAGGGCCTTGAACACCATGCAGCCTCGATACCGGCAGATCGCCGATGAACTTCGCCTGCTTATTGCGTCCGGCAAACTCAAGCCCGGCGACGCGCTGCCCACGGAAATGGAGCTGTGCGAGGAGAAAGACATTTCCCGCCACACAGCCCGCGAAGCGCTGCGTATCCTGACAGATGATGGTCTGATCGCCCGCCGGCGCGGTGTCGGCACGGTGGTCACGACGCCACCAGCCCCCGCCTTTGCTCAGCCGATCGGAGATTTCGAGTCGATCCTCCAATACGCCCGCGACGCTGTGTTCATTCCAGAACGCATGCGGAGCGCCACATCGGCAGAGCTCAAGCGGATGACCGTTGAGGGCAGCTATATGGCGTATTCCGGCCTGCGACGGGCCAGTGGCGAAGCCCCCCTCGCAGTCACGACGATTCTGGTGCTCACCGAGCTTGCCCCGGCGCTGGAAGATCTTTCTCAGCTCAATGGCTCCATCTCAGAATGGATCGAAGGCGAGCACGGCGCCGCAGTCGCAAACGTCATTCAACGGATGGAAGCTGTCGCCCTTGGAAAAGCTGACGCAGCGCGTCTCGGCGTCCCGGCCGGGTCACCGGCTCTGCGAACGCTACGTCGCTACATCGACACTGCAGACCGCAGCATTCTCGTTTCCGAAAGCCTGCATCCGGCTGGCAGATTTGCCTACGAGATGAAGCTGACCCGTCAGAGAAAATAGCAGATCAGGCAACCCGCGATTCCTCGCAAAGCGTTCGGCGATAGATCTGGCCATCCTTGAACCAGTGCCATGTACGCGCGCGGTGTTTCCCCCCCTCACCCATGATGATCAGTTCGACAAAATAGGCACCTGGTTCATCCTTGCGGATGAGGTTCAGCATCAGGTGATCGCCCTGGGTCTCCCAGCTGCGCCCATGGAAATTGGGTGCATCGTAGAAAAGGTGATCACCTCGGTCGAGGCCCTCGAAGCTCGCCTTGCTGTAAACATCTTCCGGCGTCCACAGCTCCGTTGTCTGACGGTAAAAAACGCCGTCCTTCTTCGGAAACTCGCAGGTCACGCGTGAACGGAACCGGCCTTCTTCCTGCCCGTCTACGGACAGGTGGCGGTATTTGCCTTCCCATATGCCTTCATGCGCCAGATGAGCGGGGAAATTTGACATCAGGGGGAGTCCTTTGCGAATTCAGCGGTGTTTTCCCCAAGTTCGGGAGCCCGCGAGGTGACCGGACGTTGCCCGTTCACCCGGAACGGGGACGCCAGCGTCCGAAGGCCCTCTGGCCTGGAAGGATGCGCCACCACTTCGATCATCTGTGTTTCATCGAGATAAGGATTCTCCAACGCTCGCGGAATATCCAGAACCGGCGCAAACGGAACCTGCCCGGCAAAATGCTCGATCCACTCCTGGCTCGTTCTTTGACTGAGCAGGGCGTCGACCACTTCCGTCAGCGCCTCCAGGTTGGCGTGCCGCGCCGGATTGGTGGCGAAGCGCGGATCTGTCTTGAGATGCGTCGCACCTGCCAGCTCGCAGAAAAGATCCCAGAACTTCGGTGTCTGGCACATCAGCAGACCCCAGCCATCCCTGGTCTTCACCAACTGGCTGGGCGCAATGGACGGATGCGCCCCCCGCGGCAGGCGTTCGGTGGCATGCCCTCGATTGAGATACCAGGTCGCCGGATAGGACAGCTGGTGAAGCGCTGTATCAAACAACGTCACATCCACATCACAGCCATCGCCCGTCCGATGCGCGCTGAGAATGCCCGCAAGGATTGCCGTTGCGAGATGGCTGCCGGTATGGAAGTCGATGATCGACAGGCCGCAGCGCACAGGCGGCCCGTCAGGCTCCCCGGTAGCCAGCATGAAACCGGCCTCAGCCTGCATCAGATAATCATAGCCTGGCCACCCTGCCCGTGAATTATCACGGCCATAGGCCGAGAGATGGGCACAGACAATTTTCGGGTTAACGGCTTTAAGCCTGCCAAAATCAAGACCGAGCTTTGCCGGCTGGTCTCCGCGAAGGTTGTTCACGACAGCATCGGACGATTTCACGAGGTCTTCAAAAAGTGAACGGCCCGCCTCACTCTTCAGGTCGATGTCGATGGACTTCTTGCCTTTTGAGAAGGTCTGGAAAAAATCGGAATCTCCCTCACCCAGCAGATACGGCCCAACGGTGCGCGAGACGTCCCCGCCTCGCTGTCCATCCTCCACCTTGATGACCTCCGCGCCGAGATCAGCCAGAAGCTGGGTGCCATAAGGGCCGGCCCCATACTGCTCGACAGAGAGAATGCGGATGCCATCAAGCAGTCGCGTCATCTTCAATTTTACCTTCCTAGAACGGACGATCTCAAATCAGATCAAGCCGGATTGCGCTTTACAAGTTGCTTGGCGATAATGATGCGCTGCATCTCGTTGGTTCCCTCGCCGATACACATCAGCGGCGCGTCCCGGTAAAGGCGCTCGATCACGTATTCTTTGGAATAACCATATCCGCCATGGATACGCATGGCTTCCGTAGCGACCTCGACGGCGGTTTCAGACGCGAAATATTTCGCCATGCCCGCCTCCATGTCGACCCGGTCGCCGCGGTCATAGGCTGCCGCTGCGTCCTGAACCAGGAGTTCAGATGCGCGGGTCTTGGCCGCCATTTCACCGAGCTTCAGCTGAATCGCCTGATGCTCGCAGATCGGTTTGCCCATGGTCTTGCGCATCTGGGAATATTGCACGCTCTCGCGCAGCGCGCGGCGGGCAATGCCGACAGAACGCGCCGCCACATTGATGCGGCCGATCTCAAGCCCGCCGGTCGCCATGAAGAAGCCCTCCCCCTCCTTACCCCCGACAAGAGAAAGCTCTGCGTCGCATTCATAGTCCTCGAAAATGAACTCGCCGGAATCGATGCCCTTATAGCCCAGCTTTTCGAGCTTGCGGCCATTCTTGACACCGGGAAGTGGCGCACGCGTTTCCGGGTTGATCTTGGGAACGATCAGCATCGACATGCCCCTGTAACGCGGCTGCGCGTCGGGGTCTGTCTTCACCAAAAGCGCCACGCAATGGCCTTCAATGGCGTTTGATATCCATGTCTTTGTTCCGTTGACGATGTATTTGTCCCCCTTGCGGCGGGCAACCGTGCGGATGCTCTGAAGGTCTGTGCCCGCGTCCGGCTCGGTCAGACCCAGAGCGCCGCGCAGCTCACCGGCGGCAAACTTCGGCAGCCAGTATTCCTTCTGCTTTTGCGTTCCAAACTTCTGAACAACGATGGCCATCATCAGGTGCGAGTTGAAGATGCCAGACAGGCTCATCCATTCTTCGGAGATCATCGTCACGATCTTGGTGTAGGTCGACGCTGACAGGCCGAGGCCACCATAATCTGGATGGATCAGCGCGCCGAAAAGGCCAAGCTCTGTCATGTCAGCGACAAGATCGGCAGGCCATTCATTGTCGTGTTCCAGCTGCATCGCCACGGGGGCGACCTTTTTCTCCAACCATTTCTGGATCGAGTCGAGGATCTGACGTTCGTCTGCTTCGCTGAGATAGGTCGTGTCAGCCATGTTCGTGTCTCCTGAACTGATGGGGGCCGTCTCGATCAATAATTGCCGACCTTGTCTTCAACCGCATTGCCGCGTGAGGGGATCAGCATGTTGCGCTTGAAGGTACAGATCATCGTGCGGTCCTGATTGTGGCCACGAGTCACGATCGTCACGATGCCCTGGCCAGGCCGGCTCTGGCTCTCACGTTTGCCAAGCACTTCGCTCTCACCGTAGATCGTATCGCCGGCAAAGACTGGCGCGGTAAACTTCACTTCATCCATGCCGAGATTGGCAATCGCTTTCTGGCTGGTATCAGTCACGCTCATGCCGATCAGAAGGGCGAGCGTGTACGGACTGACAACGAGGTTTCGCTTGAACTCAGAAACTTTGGCGAACTCTGCATCAAAGTGCATCGGATGGGTGTTCAGCGTCAGCAGCGTGAACAGGTGATTGTCATACTCGGTGACTGTCTTGCCGGGACGATGCTCGTAGATGTCCCCGGTTTGGAAATCCTCGAAATAGCGGCCAAAGGTTTCGCGGTAGCGGTTCGGACCAACCTGTTTCCAGTTCTGTACCATGAGAGTGTTCTTCCTTAGACTGATTTTGCTTTGGCGAGCACACGCTCAGCCGCGAGAATGACGGGCCGGTCGACCAGTTTACCCTTGTGAAGCACAGCGCCGCCCGACGCTGCATTCAGAGCGTCAATGATTGCCTGCGCCTCAGCGATGTCGGCCTCACTCGGGGTGAATGCCGCATTCACAGTGGCAACCTGATCAGGGTGGATGCACGCGCGCCCCGAGAAACCCATAAGCCGCACCTTGCGCGTTGTTTCAGCAAGCCCTGCGGGATCTTTTACATCGAGATAGGGCACATCATAGGCAGGCACGCCCGCCGCGCCGCAGGCCGCAGAAACCAGAGCGCGAGCCGTGAGCATTGCGTCCCAATCGGCAAGATCAGCGCCTAGGCTTGCTGAAAAATCTGCCCCGCCAAACAGAACGCCACCCGATGCCTTCATGGCAACGGCCTGCACATTGGCAAGCGCCCGGCCGCTTTCCATGACGGCGATCAAAGGAATATCTGTCCCAAGGGCCTCGGCGACAATTTCAAGATCAACGGAAGTTTCCGCCTTCGGCACCATGATGAAGTCAAGTTTGGACAAGACCCCGGACCCGGCAAACGCGGCAATATCGGCGCATCCATGTACCGTACGCGGCGAGTTGATGCGCACGGCAATCCCCTTGCCGCTCCACGTTGAGAGCCAGGCGAGCACATCAGAGCGGGCCTTGTCTTTCTCTGAAGGCAGAACGGCGTCTTCAAGGTCGATGATGGCCGCATCAGCGCCTGCCACGACCGCTTTGGCAAACCGGTCCTGCCGGGCACCCGGGACGAATAGGAAAGAGCGATAAACTGAAGGCATATGTAATTCCGCGCTTACTTTGTCCGGACAAAGTAAACCAGTGCGGGCCGCTGTCAATGACCGCGCTCAAGGAAATCGTTCAGCTGCGCTATTCTGAAGCGCGCGGATCTGAGATCATCTGGTTGAGCTCGATTGTGTGTCCATCCGAATCCACGAGCATCGACACCATAACGACGATATCTCCGGCCGGCGAAGGATAGCGTCGCTCGACCGGCGCGCTGATCACCTGCACACCCGGCGCGGACGCCGCGGCCACAAACCGCGATTCAAGATCGGTCGTGTTGAACAGGAGTACGATTTCTCCGGGCGTGAAATCGGCGTCATCGGCAGGCGCAGTATCCTTCTCGGTCTGGTCCAGGAACTGCCACAGCCCGATCATCCCCATTGCGCCACTGTTGGTCTGCGTCAGAACGAGGCGCGAGCGATTTATTCCGTCGGCGCCATACCGCGTGTCGAGACCAGGCGAGGTCAGCTCCTGATCATAGACCACATCAAAGCCGAGCGCGTCCCGGTAGAGAACGAGAGATTTATCAAGGTCCCTGACAATCAGCGTCGTCCGGCGCAGATTGATCGGATGGAGGGGGTACGGATCATCTTCGCCCAGCAAGGCGGGAGCAGACCCGGGCGCCATCGCTGTGCGCGCCGCAGGTGTGGCGCAGCCTGCACAAACGAAAGCCAGGGCTCCGATCCCCATAAATACCAGCTTCATCTTATCCCCCTCTTTTTTTGAATTAACGCGCCGTATCCGCTGACACTTCCCGGGCAAAATGCGCGGCAATGTCCTCGCGTTTGGCCACCCAGACATCTGGATGTTGTTTCACATGATCCAGGAAATCGGCGAACGCCTTCACCCGGCCCGGTCGCCCGATGATCCTCAGATGCAATCCCAGGCTCATCATCCGCGCGCCCTCGCGCTGACTCTCTTCATAGAGCCAGTCGAAAGTCCGCCGGGCATAGTCCAGCCACATATCGGGCGTGAAACTCGGTGAAAGCCAGAACTTCATGTCATTGGAATCAATGGCATAGGGCAGGATCACCATAGACTTTTCAGAACCGTCCGCCATCGCGACCTTAGCCCAGTACGGAAAGTCGTCCGAATAGTCGTCCATATGGTAGGAATAGCCCTGCTCCAGAACGAGGCGGCGCGTGATATCCGTATGCAGATAGCGCGACAGCCATCCCGACGGACGCCGCCCACAGGTCTTCTCGATACTCTGCGTTCCCTTGATGATGAAATCCCGCTCGGCGTCTTCATCCATGAAAGAGGTGAACGCCCATTTATATCCATGATTACAGGGCTCATCGCCTCGCGCGATGATGGCTTTTGCCAGCCACGGCGCTTTTTCCAGGGCGAGGCCACAGACTGTCCAGGTGGCATTGAGCCCGGCCTTATCCAAAATCTGAAGCACCCGCGGCGCGCCGCGATTGATGCCATACTGATAATTGGTCTCGTTGCCATGCACCCGGATCGGCTTGCCCGGCACGGCGCCAAGCTCGTCGACCGGTTCGGGGCGCTTGTCGCCCTCATCGATGCGCCGCTCGGCGCCTTCCTCGACATTGACAACAATCGACAGGGCGAGTTTGGCCCCGCCTGGCCAGGTGAAACCAGCCGGCGCGGGATCAGGCAGTAAGTTGCTCAATGGGGCTCCTCCCCTCCGGAAACATTCATACTTTCAGCAGTGATGTAGGCGGCCTGATCGGTGCACAGCCACGCAACGGCGTTCGCGGTGTCTTCGGGAAGGCCTGGCCGGCGCATCGGAATACGATTGGCCATATTGGTCAGATACTCCTCAACCGAGGAGGCCCCCACTACCTTGTAGAAATACTCGTTCTGCCACGCGCCCAGCCCGGTGGTGACATGGTTGGGACAGACATTGTTGACCGTCACGCCATGCGGCCCGAGTTCTATCGCCGCCGAGCGGACCAGACCAACAAGCCCGTGTTTTGAGGATGTGTATGCCTGCGCATGCGGAAAGCCGGACTTTGCAGCCTGGCTGGCGATATTGACGATCCGCCCACCTTTTCCCTGCGCCACCATTATCTCGGCCGCCGCTTTCAGACCAAAAAAAGCGCCCGTGAGATTAACATCGATCACAGCCCGCCAGTCCTCTTCGGTGACATCCAGCAACGGCTTCATGATGTAACCGATACCGGCATTGTTCACCCAGATATCGAGGGAACCGTGCGTCTCGGCCGCATGCGTTGCCAACGCGCGCACTTCCTCCAGGCTGCGCACATCGCAGATACAGGTAGAGACTTTCACTCCGTAGCCGCGCAGCTCTTGCGCAATCGACTCCATTTCGTCCGTTGTGCCGATATGGCCGCCGCCGGTTGCCGCATCGCGCGACGTCCCGACATCGGAGATGACAATGTTCGCCCCCTCCATGGCCAGCCGCCGGGCAATGGCTTCGCCAAGGCCCTTGCGGCGGCCGGAGCCCGTAATGACGGCGGTCTTGCCGGTCAGCGTTTCCATCGGAAGGCCCTCAACCCAGCTTATCTGTCAGGATGAAGACGAGGTCATCGGCCATCGCCTGAAACTCGCCGGCAATTTTCTGCATCGCTTCAGTGCCCACTTCCCCGCCAAACCCCTCCATATCCGCCACATCAATGATCTCGATATAGGCGTAAGGCGGCTTTGCATCTGAACCGAGCACGCCGGTTGCGCGGAACACTTCAAATGCGTCAACGGATTTCAGACCGTTGACCGTTGGGATATCCTTGGTCTTGGCCCAATTTTCATAGTCAGAAACAGAAATGCCGGTTTTAAGATTGAAAAGTGCGACAATCTTGGTGCTCATATGGGTAATCTCCCCTACTTGGTCATTTCATCTAAATGATATATCTTTTGGTGGTAGGTCAATTGCCAATTGGCCCTTAGTGCAGGAGGAATAGGATGGCTGATACGGTTCACCCGCCCAAAGCAGCGCCACTCAATCAGGCCTCGCAGGCCAGTGCAGCGCCCTCGGCGCGCGCATATGACGGCCCCCCCGACTATCGCGTTGTCGGGCGTCACGGCGTTTTTCCTGAAACAAATCATGACGAAGTTGCCCGCTTCAACTTCCTCGCCCACATGAACCGCCACCTCGCAGCCAACGTGATGCCAGGCGTCGGGGAGGCCTATGAGGCCCGGGTAAAGCCCACTTTCGAAAAGAAAGAGAAGCGCGGATTCAAAGATCGTCATGAAGTTCGCAAATCCCTCACGCAGGACCCTGTCTGGCAATGGTGGTCGGCCATGCGCCGCGCCACGATGGAATCGCGTCAGCAGGCTGGTCGCTGGGTCACCCTCCGGCAGGCGGACGATCTGAACGACAAGGTTCGCGCGCTCACCGAATCTGACAGCCGCCTCGTTCTCAAGCCCGGCTTCAAACAGCCCCGTTCGACCGAAGCGATCGACCATCACTGCATGCCTGGAAGCTATCACACCGAGCTTGTCCCCGGGGACGTAACCGGCGCGGCCAATTACGACATCGGCATCTTCGCCACTACGGGTGGGATGCTGGGTCGGCTTAATGACGGCGGCGGCGTTGCCGTTGCGGAGTGGGTCAAACAGAACCTGCCGGATTTCCAGCCCAAACGAATCCTCGATATCGGCTGCGGCCTTGGCCATAACGTGGTGCCACTCGCGCAGGCTTATCCGGATGCGGAGATTATTGCGGTCGACGCCGGCGCACCGATGCTTCGCTATGGCCTCGCCCGTGCCAAAACGCTTGGTGCTGACAACATCACCTTTCTTCAGGGTGATGTTTCAGACCTTTCCCAGTTTGAAGACGAGAGCTTCGACTGGATTCAGTCGACCATGTTCCTCCACGAGACCAGCTACAAGACCATGCCCATGATCTTCGCGGAGACAAAACGTCTCTTGAAGCCCGGCGGTATCGTTCTGCATGTGGAGCAGCCGCAATACACCGATCAGATGTCCCTGTTTGAACAGGCGATGCGCGACTGGGACGCATTCTACAACAACGAGCCGTTCTGGACAAAAATGCATGAGATCAATCTCGATGCATGGATGGAAAAGGCTGGATTTTCGAGAGACGCTCTGATCCATGGCGGCGTGGCCGCTGTCGTTGACCCGGAAGTGTTTCCCGAGGCGGCCAAAGACACCAAGCAGGAAGACTATGGCCGCAAAGCCGCCTGGCACGTTATCGGCGCACGGAAGGTGGCCTGATCCATGACGACCAAACTTGATCCCATCGCCCTGTCCGGCGCCAAGGCCAAAGGCAAACGCCCGTGGTTTCTGAAAGACCCTGATGTTGAACGCGTGATGAACATCACGCTGGCTCTCATGCAGGAAGTATCTGTGCTCCGGGAACGGATGGATACGATTGAGCGCCTGATGGAACGCGACGGCGCGGTCAGCAAGGCATCGATCGAAGCCTTCACGCCTACCAAGCAGGAAGCCGAAGAACGCGGGGCCTGGACACAGGAATACATTGCCCGCGTCCTTCGTATCCTTCAGCAGGACCGCGAAGCCATTGATCGCGGGGAAGAAGCCTCCTCCGAAGACGTCGCAGAAGAGTTCGCCACCGTTCGCTGACTCTTAGCCAGCCTGGACAACCCCGAAAGGCGCCCGCTCTGCGGGCGCTTTTTTGTTGGACTGATCCAGTCTGATGCAGCGCTTGCCCGACGCCGGAAAGAAACATCCGGCTACGTAATTTCCACTATGGAGTTTTCCGCGCCACACCGCTTAAAAGATATATCTTTTAAATGTCGTGCTGGGAGGCACTATGCTGGAATTTTTTGTGACCTACGAGTTGCCAATCCTCCGATGGCTGCACATCATCGCAATGGTTTACTGGCTTGGCGGTGAGTGGGGGGTGTTCCAGACCTCATACAAAGTGGTCAATCCCAGCCTCTCGCTGGAAGAGCGCTCCCGCCACATGGATACCGCCTACCGGATCGATATCATGGCGCGAACCGGCATCATTTCTCTGCTGCCACTCGGCCTTCACATGGGCAATATCTGGGGCGTTCAGCCCTATGGCGGCTGTTGGCTGGTTGCCATGTGGATCATCTGGGCCGCCTGGCTGGCGCTCACCTGGGGCGCTTTTGCCAATCGTGGCAAACCGCGCGGGAAACTTCTGTCAGACATCGAGGACTGGACACGCTATATTGTCATCCCTTTACTGATTATTTTCTCGATCTCTTCGCTGCTGGGATATGGTCCTTTTCTCGCCGGTGACGGCCAGAAATGGTTTGCCGCAAAGATGTTGACCTACGGCCTCCTGCTCGTGCTGGGCTTTGGTCTGCGGCTCGTCATGCATGAATGGCGCGCCCTTTTTCCGATCCTTGCTGCGGGCCCCAACCCGGAGGCCGAAGCAAAGCTGGGCCGATCCATCAGGATCGCCCGCCTGATCGCTTACACCTACTGGATCGGCATCCTGACCACAGCCTTTTTCGGCGCCGTCAAACCCTTCTGAACCCCTTAGAATGTCGGGCCGTCCGGTTTTTCCGAAACGACAAACACGGACGGCGCGATCGGAGCGCCGA
>JBKBRT010000169.1:0-6634 GCA_046291585.1 Hyphomonas sp. | reverse complement strand
CTTGAGAAAATATGGCGATTCGGACGTCCCCGTCCTGAGCCCAGCCCGAAGACTGCAGAAGGCCTTCCCATGAGCGATCCGACCACCCCTCCGGACGAGCCGGAAACCCCGGAAAATGGCGCGGGAAAACCGCCCCCTGAGGATGGCATCGAAGCGATCTCGATCGAGTCGGAGATGAAATCCTCCTATCTCGATTACGCGATGAGCGTGATCGTGAGCCGGGCGCTGCCGGATGTGCGCGATGGCCTCAAGCCCGTTCACCGCCGCATCCTGTTTGCGATGAACGAAGGCGGCAACACGCCCGACAAGCCCTATTCCAAATCGGCCCGTATCGTCGGTGACGTGATCGGTAAATATCACCCCCACGGCGACTCGGCGGTCTATGACGCGCTCGTGCGCATGGCCCAGCCCTTTTCGATGGGCGTGCCGCTGGTCGATGGCCAGGGCAACTTCGGCTCGATCGACAATGATCCCCCGGCTGCCATGCGTTACACCGAAAGCCGGATGACCAAGGTCACCACCCACCTCCTTGCCGATCTCGACAAGGATACGGTGGACTTCCAGGACAACTATGACGGCAAGGAAAAAGAGCCTGTCGTCCTGCCTGCCCAGTTTCCCAACCTTCTGGTCAATGGCGGCGGCGGCATCGCGGTCGGCATGGCGACGAATATCCCGCCGCACAATCTCGGCGAGATCGTGGACGCCACCCTGGCCATGATCGAAGATCCGGCGATCACCGATGAAGCCTTGTGCGAAATCGTTCCGGGTCCGGATTTTCCGACCGGCGCGCTGATCATGGGCCAGTCGGGCAGCCGCAAGGCGCTGATGACCGGCCGGGGCAGCGTCATCATGCGCTCCAAGACCTATATCGAACAGGCCAAGAATGGCCGCGAGGCGATCATCGTCTCGGAGATTCCGTATCAGGTGAACAAGGCGGCGATGATCACCAAGATCGCCGAACTCGTCCGTGAAAAGAAGATCGAAGGCATCTCCGATCTGCGCGACGAGTCTGACCGTAATGGCATCCGCGTCGTCATCGAACTGAAGCGCGACGCCAGCGCCGACGTCGTCCTCAACCAGCTCTACCGCTTCAGCCAGCTGCAAAGCTCCTTCGCCGTCAACATGCTCGCCCTCAATGGCGGCCGGCCGGAACTGATGAACCTGCGCAAGGTGCTCGAATGCTTCATCACATTCCGTGAGGAAGTGATCGTCCGGCGCACCAAGCACGAACTCGGCAAGGCGCGCGACCGCGCCCACGTCCTCGTCGGTCTCGCGCTCGCCGTTGCCAACATCGACGAGGTCATCCGCCTCATCCGCACCTCGCCCGATCCGGCAACTGCGCGTCAGCGCCTGCTCGACAAGGCCTGGCCGCAGCAGGATATGGGCCCGCTGATCGATCTGATCGCGGACCGACGCACCCGCCGCGGCACCGAGGACGGCACGATCTACCTCTCTGACGAGCAGGCCCGCTCCATTCTGAACCTGCCGCTGCACCGGCTCACCGGCCTCGGCCGCGATGAAATCGGAAATGAAGCCAGGAGCCTGGCCGACAAGATCGCCGAATATCTTGAAATTCTCCGCTCCCGCCCGCGCATCCTCGGCATCATCAAGGCCGAGCTTGCCGAGGTGAAGGATAAGTTCGCCGTGCCCCGCCGCTCGCAATTTGTCGATGGCGGCGTCGACATGGAAGACGAGGACCTTATCGAGGTCGAAGACATGGTCGTCACCGTCACCCATGGCGGCTATGTCAAGCGCACCCCGCTCTCGACCTACCGTACACAGAACAGGGGCGGCAAGGGCCGCTCAGGCATGTCGATGAAGGACGAGGATTTCATTGTCCGCGTCTTCTCGGCCACGACGCATACGGAAATCCTGTTCTTCTCCTCGGCCGGCATGGTCTACAAGGAAAAGGTCTGGCGCCTGCCCATCGGCGGGCCGACCTCGCGCGGCAAGGCGCTGGTCAACATCTTCCCGCTGGCCGCCGATGAGCGCATCGAAAGCGTCATGCCGCTGCCCGACAGCGAAGAGGCGGCCGAACATCTCGATGTCATGTTCGCCACGCGCTCGGGCAATGTCCGCCGCAACCGGCTGGCAGACTTCACGCGCGTCAACCGCGCCGGCAAGATCGCCATGAAGCTCGATGACGGCGATGGCATCGTCTCGGTCCAGCTCTGCTCGGAGAAGGATGATGTCCTCCTCACCACAGCGCTCGGCCAGGCCATCCGTTTTGCTGTCACGGATGTCCGCGTGTTTGCGGGCCGCGATTCCACCGGCGTACGCGGCATCCGCCTCGCTGCGGAGGATACCGTCATCTCGATGGGCATTCTGCGCCATATGGGAGTGACCTCAGAAGAGGCGCGCGCCTATCTGAAACACGCTGCGGCCATGCGCCGCGCGGTTACCGGCGAAGAAGAGGAAATCTCTGACGACGAGGACGAAGTCGTCGCCGAGGCCGCCCTGTCGGCCGAGCGGATTGCCGAGATGGGCGCCGCCGAAGAGTTCATCTTCACGGTCGCCGATGATGGCATGGGCAAGCGCTCGTCCGCCTATGATTACCGGGTCACCGGACGCGGCGGAAAGGGCCTTGTCGCCCAGAATATCTGGGGCCGCGACAAGAAAGGCGGGCCGGTCAAGAAGGTCGCCCAGTCCTTCCCGGTCGGGGACGGCGATGAAGTCATGCTGGTCACCGATGGCGGCCAGCTGATCCGCACACCGGTTGACCAGATCCGCATTGCCGGGCGTTCCACGGGCGGGGTCTGGGTGCTCCGCACGGGGGCTGGTGAACGGGTTGTCTCTGCGGCGCGGCTTGTCGATGACGGTGAAGGCGGTATGGATAAGCCCGAGGGTTGATGCTGCGCTGGCGCGACAGGCTCTCAGATCAGATAATGAGAGGAGGCGCCCCGCATGCATCGTATTGGCCTTTATCCCGGCACATTCGATCCGCCGACGGCAGGACATATCGACATTTTCAGCCGGGCGGCGAAGCTCGTTGACACGCTGATCATCGGCGTGGCGATCAATGAGGCCAAAAAGCCCCTGTTCAGCCTGGATGAACGGGTTGCGATGGTGGAGCATGAATGCGCCAACCTGCAGGGCCCCGGCATGGCAAAGATCGAGATCATGCCCATGCGCGGCCTGCTGATGCACTTTGCCGAGAAGTGCAATGCCAACATGATTGTGCGCGGTCTGCGGGCGGTTCAGGACTTCGAATACGAGTTCCAGATGACGGCAATGAACGAGCAACTGAATCCCGACATTGAAACCGTGTTCCTTATGGCCGATGTTCGCCATCAGGCGGTGGCCTCGCGGCTTGTTAAGGAAATCGCGAGCCTGGGCGGCGATATCACGCCGTTTGTAACCCCGTCGGTGAAAAAAGCTCTGCTGGAGAAGTACAAACAATGAAGATACGCGGCTTTGCAGCGGCATTGGCTCTGGCAGGATGTCTCCTGCCGGCGTGCGCCGACACGGTGGATGCAGGCTGGGCGATCGAGGCCCCCGACGACGTTGCTGCAAGCCCTGAAACCTGGCGCCCGGTGGACCCGGAGCGTCTGTTCATCTTCCAGACCAGCAAGGGCCGCATCCTGATCGAGGCGTTCCCGGATGTTGCGCCCAACCATTTTGCCCATTTCACGGCCATCACGCGCTCGGGCGATTATGACGGCACGAGCTTTCACCGTGTGATCGATGATTTCATGGCGCAGGGCGGGGATATCGAGGCGCTCAGGGGCCGCCCGTCTGCCGAGCCGAACGTGAAGGGGGAGTTCACCTTCCGCCGCGATGTCGCCAAGATGCCGCTGGAGGCCACCATCGGCCCCGAAGACAGCGCCAAGCATGGCTATTTCAACGGCTTCCCGATCCAGACCCAGCCCTCCTTCTTTTCCGAGATGTCGGTGGACGGACTGGTGGAGAGCCACATTCCCCATTGCGCCAGTGTCGTGTCCACCGCCCGCACAAGTGATCCGGACTCGGCCAATGGCCAGTTCTTCCTGATGCGCGGTTATTCGGCCCATCTGGACCGCCTTTACACGTCCTGGGGCCGGGTCATCGACGGCCAGGATATCGTCATGTCGATCAAGTCAGGCTCCGCTCAGAGCAATGGCGCGGTCTCCAATCCCGATATCCTGACCTCGGCAAAGATCGCTGCGGATCTTCCGGGGGCGGAGCGTCCGAAGGCGTATGTCCTGCGCACCGATTCGGATGCGTTCAAGGCCGCTCTGGAAGCCAAGGGCGAACCCAACATCTGCAGCCTGGCGCCCGTTCCGGCGGTCATTGTAGACCCGGCGGCAGCCGACACCGGGGAATAAGGCGGCCGCGCCGGTCAGAACCGGCCAGATACGCCCAGCGCCAATGGACCTTTCGGTATTCCAGTTTGATCTGCCTGAAGATCTCATCGCCCTGCGGCCGGTTGAGCCGCAGGATGCTGCGCGTCTGCTCGTGGTGCACGGAGATGGCCGGCTGGAAGACGCGACCGTCCGGGATCTGCCGAAATATCTCAGCCCCGGCGATGTGCTCGTCTTCAACGATACGCGCGTTCTGCCCGCCGCGCTCAAGGGCGTGCGCCCGGCCCGCGACGGGGCCAGCCGCGATGTCGAGGTTGATGTAAACCTCGTCGAGCGTCAGGGCGACTGCCTCTGGCTGGCCCTTGCCCGGCCGGGCCGGCGCCTGAAGGAAGGCGACGAGATTTTCTTTGCCGAAGGCTTCTCGGCCAGGATCGCCTCACGGCGCGAGGGCGGGGAAATCCTGCTCGACTTCAACTGCGAGAGCGAGGCGATGATCGCCGCGCTCGACGCGCACGGCGCCATGCCGCTGCCCCCCTATATCGCCCGCCGCCGCCCGGCCGACGCGCGTGACCGGGAAACCTACCAGACCCGATTTGCCGGCGAAGACGCCGCCAGCGTCGCTGCGCCCACCGCCGGTCTCCACTTCACGCCCCGCCTGCTGGCCGAAGTCGAGGCCGCCGGCCTCAAGTGCGAAACCGTCCGCCTGCATGTGGGCCTTGGCACCTTCAAACCGCTGGAAGACAGACACCTCACCGAAAACCGTCTGCATGAGGAATGGCGCCGCATCACGCCGGAAGTCGCCGCCCGGCTCAACGCCGCCCGCGCGGCCGGCGCCCGCCTCGTGCCCGTCGGCACCACGGCCATGCGCACGCTGGAAAGCTGCGCCGGGGAAGACGGCCTGCTGCAGGCCGCCAGCGGCCCGACCGACATCTTCCTCAAGCCCGGCGACCGCGTCCGCGCCACCGACGCGCTGATGACAAATTTCCACCTGCCGGGATCGAGCCTCTTCATGCTCGTCAGCGCCCTGATGGGCACAGACATCATGCGCGCCGCCTACGCCCACGCCATCGAAGAAAAATACCGCTTCTATTCCTACGGCGACGCCTGCCTGCTGCTGCCGTAAGCGCTCCTCAGCGCGCGTTGCGCCGTTGCCGGCCGAAGCTGAAGAAGCCCGCAAAGAACTCCGCCCACCACCGGCGCCAGCGCCAGGCCCTGCGCAGATTGGCATTGCGCGGCGCATCGTGTTCTCCGCGCGGAACCAGAATATTGTTCATCTTTGGCTGGTAACGCCGGATCAGATCTTCCTCGATGCGTGCGCGGTCTATCCCCCCACGGACGACCAGAACATGCCGCTCGGTCGCCCCGCGATCCCACCAGGCTTCCCACCAGCGCTCATGCCCGTAGAGGCGCGATTTGAGGTTCGTCGCCTTGCCGATGTAAAGCGGGAACAGAAAGAAGGCGAAGCGCCGGCGCACGAAGATGTAAACGCCGCTGCCCTCGGTGATGCCCTTGCGCGTCAGCGTGATCTTGAACCGGTAGGCCTGGCCGCTTTCGCCATACCAGGTGTGCCAGCCGAACAGAAACCAGTTCAGTAAAAACATTGCTTGCCGCGTCCCATAAACGTCCCGCAGGGAAATTCAGGGGTGCCGGTTAAGAGTGTCTTAAAAGCGCCCGGATCGGGGCAAAGCTCTGGCGATGCGCCGGGCAGGGGCCAAGCTTGGCAAGCGCGGCGGCATGCGCGGCCGTGCCATAGCCTTTGTGTCCGGCAAACCCATAGCCTGGGTGCGCATGGCAGAGCGAGACCATCTGCGCGTCCCGGTGCGTCTTGGCCAGGATCGAGGCGGCAGAGATCGCCGCTTCTGTCAGGTCGCCCTTGATGATCGCGCGGGCGGGGGCGGGCAGGTCGCCGGGCAGGGCGTTGCCATCGATCAGGATCATCCCGGCGGTGGCGGCAACGGTTTCAAACTGTCCGGATTTGTCCGGAATTGTCCGGCTTTGGCCGAGAATGGCCCGGCGCATGGCCAGAAATGTCGCCTGCCGGATGTTCAGCGTGTCGATCTCCTCCACGCTCGCCTCGGCCACGCACCACGCCAGCGCCCGCTCCCGGATCAACGGCGCCAGCGTATCGCGCTGTTTCTCCGAAAGTTTCTTGGAATCCGTCAGGCCCTCAATCGGCCGCGCCGGATCAAGGATCACAGCCGCCGCCGTCACCGGCCCCGCCCAGGGCCCGCGCCCGGCTTCGTCCACGCCCAGAATGAGGGGTTCGTTTCGCATCTGTCCTTCACAGCAGGAGTCGCGCCGTCCTGCCACCACCGCGCTGTTGACGCCGGCGCGCCGCGCCAATACCGCTTAAT
>JBKBRT010000168.1:0-6638 GCA_046291585.1 Hyphomonas sp. | reverse complement strand
GCTCAAAAGATTTCACCGGGGCCGGCAAAGGCCCCCGACGACGGAACGAATGACGCATGAACCAGATGCCGGCCATCGCGCTTGACCCGATCCACCAGTTCGAAGTCACCAAATGGCTCGACCTGCGTCTGGGCAATATCGACATCTCGTTCACGAATGCCTCGGGCTTCATGCTCCTGGGCGTCGTGCTGGTCATCGCCTTCTTCAGCATGGCGACGCGCAAGGGAGAGCTTGTCCCCTCGCGCCTGCAATCGGTCGCGGAAATGGGCTACGGCTTCATCGCTGACATGGTGCGCAGCGCCGCCGGTGAGGAAGGCCTGAAATTCTTCCCCTTCGTCTTTACGCTGTTTTTCTTCATCCTGTTCGCAAACCTGATCGGCATGGTGCCGTATGCGTTCACCACCACCAGCCACATCATCGTCACCGGCGCCCTCGCCCTCTTCGTGATCCTGATGGTCATCGTGGTCGGCCTGATGAAGAACGGCCTTGGCTTCTTCAAGCTGTTTGCCCCTTCGGGCGCGCCCCTGCCGATCTACATTATCCTGACGCCGATCGAGATCATCTCCTTCCTGGCACGCCCGCTGACCCTTGGCCTGCGTCTCTTCGCAAACATGCTGGCTGGCCACATCATGCTGAAACTGTTCGCCGGTTTCACCGTCATGCTGATCGGCGCGGGCGCCATCTACATTCCGGTTGCGGCTCTGGCTTTTGCGATGGGCGTTGCGCTCAACGCTCTGGAGTTCCTCGTCGCGGGCCTTCAGGCCTATGTCTTCGCCATTCTTACATGCGTCTATCTCAATGACGCGCTTCACGCGGACGCCCACTAGGGAACCCGCAGGAGTGCGTCACGATACCCCGCATCAAACTGCTTGACGGCGCCTAACGAACACGCTTCACGGGCGTCAAACAACCCTAAACCTTTTTTCCTCAAAGGAGATACCTGATGGAAGGTAACATCACAGACGGCCTGAAGTATGTCGGCGCTGGCCTGGCTACGCTCGGCATGATCGGTTCGGCACTTGGCGTGGGCAACATCTTCGCCAGCTTCCTCGATGCCGCCATGCGCAACCCATCGGCTGCCCCGCAGCAGACCGGTAACCTCTTCATCGGTATGGCACTCGCAGAAGCTCTGGGTATCTTCTCGGTGCTGATCGCCATCCTGATCCTGTTCGTCGCCTAATCATCCGCCGGCTTCGGCTGGTATTGACCGCGACGGAGATACGCCATGATGATCGCTTTCCTTGCTGAGACTGCCGGCCAAGGCGCCGAAGCGGCGGCTTTCCCGCCCTTCGAAACCTGGCACATGCCGTCCCAGCTGTTCTGGCTCGCGGTGCTGTTCACGGCGCTGTATCTCGCCCTGTCCCGGTTCATCCTGCCGAAGATGTCGGATACGATCGAAAAGCGCGCAAACCGCGTCGCTTCAGATCTCGACGAAGCAGCGCGCCTGAACAATCAGGCCATCGAAGCCCAGAAGGCTCTGGAACTGCGCCTGGCGCAGGCCCGCGCCAAAGCACGCGATACGGCTGACAAGGCCCGTGAAAAGACCGAAGCGGAACTCGCAACGGAGACTGCACGGGTCGACGCCGATCTCGCCAAGAAACTCGACACTGCAGACGCCCGCATCTCCAAGCTGCGTGCCGACGCCATGGCCAATGTCGAGCAGATTGCTGTGGATACGGCCGACGCCATGATTGCCCGCTTTGGCGTCAAGGCCTCCCCGGCAGACCTCAAGAAGGCCGTTTCGGCGGCTCTGGAACAGGCATGATGAAGAAGACCACGTCTCTCCTGATCGCCGCCCTCGCGGCTGCTCCGCTGGCACATGCCGCTGAAGGCGGTTTTGTCGGCGGCCTGATGTATGCCGCGAAGGACCCGGTGACTTTTGTCGCCTTCCTCAGCATGGTGGCCTTCCTTCTGATCGCGGCCCGCATGGGCGCCTTCAAGACAATCCTCGGTGGTCTCGATACACGCGCCGCCAACATCCGCAAGGAGCTCGAGCAGGCCGCCAGCCTGCGCGAGCAGGCGGCAGAGGCCCTCGCCCTTGCCGAACGCCGCGCTCAGGATGCAGACAAGGAAGCCGAAGCGATCATCGACCAGGCCAAACGCGACGCCAAGGATATGCTCGAAGAGGCCCGCCGCGACCTCGCCGAGAAGATCTCCCGCCGGGAAGCCCAGGCTGCTGCCCGCATCGCGCGCGCCGAGACTGAAGCAACTAGCGAAGTCCGCCGCGCTGCGGCCGATGCCGCAACGGGCGCCGCCCGCCGCATTCTCTCCGAACAAACCTCGGTGGATCAGTTCGAGGCTGCCGCCCGTGACATTGAACGCGCTCTGAGCTGATCTGACCTGTTCGCTGCCACAAAAGAAAGCCGCCCTTCTGGGCGGCTTTTTTTGTCCTGAAATGTCCGGGTGTGTCCCGATCTGTCCATGATTTGTCACGCGATTGGCTCGAATTGTCCTCACTCAGGCGCGTCGGGGATACCTTCTGGCGGGCTTGTGTCGTCGATGATCTGCGGCTGCGTATCGTCCAGGATCGGCCCTGGCTCCAGCACTGATAGCAGCGATCTCGGTACGGTCCCAGCCGGACATGTCACCGCCGCCACACGCGAATTGGCAACTGCATGGGAAGAAGCCACCGCCAGCTCTGGCGATGCCTCAGACCGGAACGCCCAGGCCATTACCAGCATACCCACAATCGCTGCAGAAACTGCCGCGATTGCCCCCCACCCCGCGCCCAGCTCAATTGCGGGGTTGGGCCGTGCAGGCACCACAGGAATGGTCATGACCGGAGCCCCAGGGCTCTTGGTACCAGGAGTCCGGAGCGACGCGGCGGCGAGCGCCGCAGCCCCAATCGCATCGCGCGCCGGCGCTGGCTTGATACCCAGATCTTTCTCACGTTTCTTCCGGGCATCTTCCGCGATCGGGTCATGCGGATGAACGGCGATCCAGTCCGCCCGCTTGTCGTCGTCCTTGGCCCCGAAGTTCAGCCAGGCCCGCAGGTCAGATCGGCCATCCCGTCGGCCAAGTTCTTCAATCAGCTGGAAAAACCCTTCCGGCGTCTTGCGGGATGTCATCCCCTCAATGGAATAGCGCTTTTCCTGCCGGAAAGGCTCATAGGGGATCGTCTTGTCGATTGCCGCCTGAATGAGTGTGCCGGGCCGGGAATTGCCAACCGACGCAGCGGCCCGCACCCAGTCACTTTTCACAGCGTTTTCCGACCACAGGACGAGAACCGACTGCGAATTGGTGGCATCCCGGGCATCTTTTGGGTCAAAAGTCTCATCAACCTGGTTCTGATTGAACGCCACGCGGAATTTCAGGGACCTCAGCCGGCGAACCACCAGCTTGGCAATGTCCCGGTCTGCTACAGCAGAAACCAGAAAGACATCATAACTCATAGCACTCTACCTCATTAGGCCCGGGCCAAGGATAACCACTGAACATCTGAACGCCAGCCCTGCTGCATCCTAGCGATTTTTGTGCCTGTTTTTCAGCCCCAAAAGCGGCTAAGGCGCCCTTTCAGGAATTTTAGAGGTATTCGCCCCATGGGCTTCAAATGCGGTATCGTTGGCCTGCCGAATGTCGGCAAGTCCACGCTTTTCAATGCTCTGACGCAAACAGCGGCCGCCCAGGCTGCCAATTACCCGTTTTGCACCATTGAGCCCAATGTCGGGGAAGTAGCCGTGCCGGAGGCTCGTCTGAACCGACTGGCCGCTGTTGCCGGATCGAAAGAAATCATCCCCGCGCGTATGAACTTTGTCGACATCGCCGGTCTGGTCGAAGGTGCCAGCCAGGGCGAGGGCCTTGGCAACAAATTCCTCGCCAACATCCGCGAAACCGACGCGGTGATCTATGTTCTGCGCTGCTTCGAGAATGACGACATCACCCATGTCCGCGGCAAGGTAGATCCGATCGCAGACTTTGAAATCGTCGAAACCGAGCTGATGCTCGCTGACCTCGAGAGCCTCGAAAAGCGCAAGGCCAACATCGTCAAACGCGCCAACACCGGCGACAAGGAAGCCAAGGCGCAGGTTGAGCTGATGGACTTGGCGCTGAACGAGCTGCGCGAAGGCCGCCCTGCCCGCTATGCCAAGGTGCCCGCCGATGATGTCAAAGCCTGGAATATGCTTCAGCTGCTGACTGCCAAGCCAATCCTGTTCGTAGCGAATGTGGACGAGGCAAGCGCCGCGACAGGCAACGCGTTCTCGAAACAGGTCGAAGAACGCGCCAAAAAGGAAGGCGCGCTGGCGGTTGTCATCTCGGCGCAGATCGAATCTGAACTGGCCATGCTGGACGAAGCAGAGGGCAAGGAATTCCTTGAAACCCTTGGCCTGGAAGAGCCCGGCCTTACCCGCCTTATTCGCACCGGGTACGAACTGCTTGGCCTGCAGACCTATTTCACCGCCGGCCCCAAGGAAAGCCGCGCCTGGACCATCCGCAAGGGCTGGACAGCCCCCAAAGCGGCCGGCGTCATCCATGGCGATTTTGAAAAGGGCTTTATCCGCGCTGAGACCATCGCTTTTGAAGACTATGTTGCCTGCAGCGGCGAAGTCGGCGCCAAGGAAGCGGGCAAGATGCGCTCCGAAGGCAAGGAATACATCGTGCAGGACGGCGACGTGATGCTGTTCCGCTTCAACGTCTGAGACCAACACTCCCCCATAGAAAAAGGCCGGCCCCTGCAAAGGTCCGGCCCTTTTTTTCATTTCCGCAGAGCGCCCTGCCCGTTACGGCATCGCCTCAAATCCGGGTGTGTCCTCAACCGGCTTCCGATTGATGTCGACGCCCAGCATCAACACGATGGCCGCAGCAAAATAGATCGACGAGTAGGTCCCGATAATGATGCCCCAGATCATGGCGACGCTCATGCCCTGAAGCACAGGCCCGCCAAAGATGGCAATCGCCAGAATGGCGATCAGCGTCGTGCCGCCGGTCAGTAAGGTGCGCGACAGGGTCTGGTTGGTGGCGATGTCGATGACTTCTGTGGCCGCCATCTGTTTGTATTTCCGGCGGATCTCCCGGATCCTGTCGAAAACAACCACCGAATCGTTGACTGAGTAGCCGATTATGGTCAGCAGGGCCGCGATTGTAGTCAGATCAAACTGCAGCTGCAGGAGAGCGAACAGCCCGATCGTGCCAATGGCGTCGTGGATAAGCGCCGCGATACCGCCCACCGCATAGGCCCACGTGTAGCGGAAGGCGATGTAGAGAAACATCATGATCGTCGCCACTCCGAGCGCGATCAGACCCTCCCGAAAAAGCTCGCCCGATACCTTGGGACCGACGGAATCGTTCCTGAGGATGTCCATGTCCGTCAGGTTGAATTCCTGTTTGATGGCGTTGACGATGAACGTGTTGGACGCCGCCGACTGCCGGTCTGCTTTCTCTTCGTCTGTCAGTGCCGCAAAGTCTGGCCCCAGCAGAGCCGCATCCACTTCGCCAAAGCGGATCACCACGAGTTGCGCGCCGTTGGCGTCCGTGGCGGAGTTCACCGTCAACCCGCCCGGGATCCGGCTCCGCACGTCTGCGACCGTTACCGTATCGGTCTGGCGAAGTTCGATCACTGAACCGCCGGCAAAGTCGACGCCCAGATTGAGGCCACGCGTCATCACGAGATAAACCGACGCGACCATCATGATCACAGACAGCACCACGCCGACGTAGCGGTAGCGCATAAAGGGAACCTTGGTTTCCGCAGGCCAGTATTTGATCAGCATCTGTCTGTCCTCAACGGCCTAGATTGCGAAGCTTTTGGTCTTGAAAGTCTTCATCCAGAAGACCGTCAACATCCGCGAGAACACGAAAGCGGTGAAGACCGAAGTAATGATCCCGAGCGCCAGCGTGACCGCGAACCCCTTCACCGGCCCTGAGCCGAGCGTGTAGAGAATGATCGCCGCAAACAGTGTCGTGATATTGGCGTCGAGAATGGTGATCAGCGCTCGCTCATAGCCCGCCTGCACAGCCGTCCAGACAGACCGGCCGTTTCGCTGTTCTTCCCGTATCCTCTCGAACACAAGAACGTTGGCGTCCACCGCCATACCGATGGTCAGGATGATCCCGGCGATGCCCGGCAGGGTGAGGGTAGCCCCCAGCAGCGAGAGCGATGCGAAGATCAGGATGATGTTGGCGACCAGCGACAGAACGGCAAACATGCCTTGCAGGCCGTAAGCCAGCACCATGAAGAAGGCGACAAGTGACAGTCCGACGATCGCCGCGCGGTAGCCTGACTGAATGGAGTCTTCGCCAAGTGTCGAAGAAACGACACGTTGATCGAGGAACTGTACCTTCGCGGGCATCTCGCCGGCCGCGATGATCGCGGCCAGATCCTGCGCTTCGGTCATGGTGAAATTGCCGGTGATGCGCACATTGCCACCCGGGATGGGTTCGTTGATCCGGGGCGCTGACATGATCACGTCATCGAGCACAATGGCAAAGAGCTGGCCGGAATTGTTGCGTGTCGTCTCGTAGAATTTGCGTGCACCGTTCGCGTTGAGGCGGAAGTTGATCTGCGGACGATTGGCTTCATCATTGCCCTGGCTGGCAGTGGCAATGTCCGATCCGACCACTTCAGGGATTTCCCGAACCAGAAGCGGGCCTGTCTCGGGGCCTTCCAGCAGGCGGAAGCCCGGCTTCACGATACCGGCCTG
>JBKBRT010000167.1:0-6670 GCA_046291585.1 Hyphomonas sp. | reverse complement strand
TCCAGAATTTCTTTTTCTTAGGAGCCTTCCAAAGATGCCCCGTTATGACGCCCCCGTTCGCGACATGCAGTTTGTGTTGCATGAGCTGCTCCAGCTGCAGAACCATTCCAACCTTCCCGGCTTTGCCGATGCCTCGCCCGAGACGATCGACCAGATCCTCGACGAAGGCGCAAAGTTCGCCAAGAACGTGCTGTTTCCGCTCAACGCAGTCGGCGACCGGCAGGGCTGCCAGCGCGCGGCCGACGCCAGTGTCAAAACGCCGGACGGTTTCCCGGAAGCCTACAATCAGCTCGTCGAAAATGGCTGGCCGCTGCTTTCGGCCCATCCTGAGATGGGCGGGCAGGGACTGCCTCACGCGGTCAACATCGCCTGGACCGAGATGGTCTCTTCCTCGAACATGGCGTTCGGCATGTATCCTGGCCTGACGCACGGCGCCTATCAGGCGCTGATGGCCGGTGGCTCGGATGAGCTCAAAGCCAAATACGGCCCCAAAATGGCGTCGGGCGAATGGGCCGGCACGATGAACCTCACCGAACCTCATTGCGGCACCGACCTTGGCCTGATGAAGACCAAAGCCGTCCCGCAGGGCGACGGCACCTTCAAGATCACCGGTCAGAAGATCTGGATCTCCGGGGGCGAGCAGGATCTCACCGACAATATCATTCACCTTGTCCTTGCCCGTATCGAGGGCGCGCCCGAAGGCATCAAGGGCATTTCGCTGTTTGTTGTGCCCAAGTATTTCGTCAATGAAGACGGCAGTCTTGGTGAGCGGAACGCCTGCCAGTGTGGGGGCCTCGAAGAAAAGATGGGCATCCACGGCAACGCCACCTGCGTCATGAACTATGACGGCGCGACCGGCTGGCTTGTGGGCGAAGAACATAAAGGCATGCGCACGATGTTCGTTATGATGAACGAAGCGCGACTCGGTGTCGGCCTGCAGGGCATGGCCCAGGCGGAGGTCGCCTATCAGAACGCGCTCGACTTCGCCAAGGACCGTGTCCAGGGCCGCTCGCTGACCGGTGTTCAGGCGCCCGACAAGCCCGCCGACCCGATCATCGTCCACCCGGACGTGCGCCGCATGCTGCTCGAGCAGAAGGCCTTCCTCGAAGGCGCCCGGGCATTCGTCTACTGGATGGCCTTTCAGGGAGACCTCCAGCACAAATCGCCGGACGAGAAAGTGCAGGAAAGAGCCGAAGATTACATGGCGCTGCTCACCCCGGTCGTGAAAGCCTACCTCACCCATAAAGGCTATGAGAGCGCCAATCTCGGCCTGCAGGTGCATGGCGGCTCAGGCTTCACCCGCGAATGGGGCCTCGAGCAGATCGTCCGCGATTGTCGCATCAGCCTGATCTATGAAGGCACCAACGGCGTCCAGGCGCTGGATCTTGTGGGCCGCAAACTCGGCGCAAATGGCGGCCGCGCAGTCTTCTCCTTCTTTGCCGAGATCGACGAATTCATCGCCGAGAACGAAAAGATGGAGGGGCTTGAACTCTACATCGAGGGTCTCAAGACCGTCCGCGCCCAGCTGCAGGATGGCACAATGTGGCTGATGCAGAACGGCATGAGCGACTTCAACAATGCCGGCGCTTCCAGCCATGACTATCTGCACCTGATGGGGCTCACGGCCCTCGCCTTCATGTGGGCCCGCATGGCCAAGATCGCGCTGGAGAAGAAAGACGGCGGCGACCCGTTCTACGCCGCCAAACTCGCCACCGGCCGCTATTTCGTCGAGCGTATGCTGCCTGATGCGCCCGCTCACCTCGCCAAGGTGAAAACTGGCGCGGGCGCCATGATGGCGCTCGACGCCGCGCAATTCTGACGCGCCATCCCTGACGCAGCGGCACGGCTGGAGAATCCGGGCCGCCGCGCCTACATGCTGACGTGAACGTAAGCGGCAACTTTACGCTGCGACAAGGATGTGGAGATACCGATGCATGAGAGCCCCCTGAACGTCCCGAAAGCTGCCTGGCGCCAGGACGAAGAGCTCGACATTTTCGCCGATGCGGTCGGCCAGTTCTTCGAGAAGGAATGCGCGCCGCATGTGCCCGCCTGGCGCAAGGCCGGCGTCGTGCCGCGCGAGATCTGGAAAAAAGCCGGTGAGATGGGTCTCCTTGGTGCCTCCGTGCCGGAAGAGTATGGCGGCGCGGGCGGAGATTTCCGCCACGAGGCCATCATCATCGAACAGCAGCAGTGGAAGGGCATCGACGGCTTCGGCATCACCCTCCACAACGCCATCATCGCGCCCTACATCACCGCCTACGGCACCGAAGAACAGAAGCAGCGCTGGCTGCCGAAAATCTGCTCCGGCGATCTTGTCACCGCCATCGCGATGACCGAGCCCGGCGCCGGCTCAGACCTTCAGGGCATGAAGACCACCGCGCGCCTCGACGGCGACCATTACGTCATCAACGGCTCGAAGACCTTCATCTCCAACGGCCAGACCGCCAACCTCATTCTCCTCTGCGTCAAGACAGACCCGAGCAAAGGCGCCAAGGGCATCTCGATCATCTGTGTCGAAACAGATGCGGTCGAAGGCGCAGGCGGTTTCCGCCGTGGCCGCAACCTCGACAAGGTCGGCCAGCATGCTGCCGATACCTCCGAGCTGTTCTTCGATGATGTGCGCGTGCCTGCCTCCCACCTCCTCGGCGAAGAAGCCGGGAAGGGGTTCATCCAGCTGATGCAGAAACTCCCGCAGGAGCGTCATATCATTGGCCTCCAGGGCGTCGGCATGATCGAGCGCGCCATCCACGAGACTGTCAATTACGTGAAAAACCGCAAGGCCTTCGGCGGCACGATTTTTGACTTCCAGAACACTCAGTTCAAGCTCGCCGAAGCCAAGACCGAGGCAACTGTCGCAAAAGTGTTCGCCGATCACTGTACAGAGCTTCTCCTGAAGGAAGAGCTTGATGCGTCCACGGCCTCCATGTCGAAATACTGGATCTCCGATCTGCAGTGCAAGATCATCGATGAGTGCCTCCAGCTGCATGGCGGCTTTGGCTATATGGATGAATATCCCATCGCCCAGATGTATGCCGACGCCCGCGTTCAGCGCATCTATGGCGGCGCCAACGAAGTGATGAAAATGCTGATCGCGAGGACACTCTAGAGGTATCATGCCCGACCGCCACCTGCTCCGCGAAGTTTTCCCCACGCCCGCGCGTAGTTCGCTGTCCCTCGGCTTTGAGATCATTGAGCTGGACGCGAAGGCGATGACCACGCGCGTCCGGTTCAATGGCAGCCCCGATTTCACAAACCCCGCCGGCTATATTCAGGGCGGTTTTCTCGTCGCCATGATGGACGATGTCATCGGCATGCTGACGACCATCAAGGCCGGAACTTCTAAATATCCCTCCACGGTGGACCTGCACACGCATTTCCTCCGCCCCGTCCGCGTCGGCCCCATCGAGGTGGCCGCGCGTCTCCGCAATGTCGGCCGGGCGATGATCTTCGCCGAGGCCGACCTTTTCGACTCCCGCGGCAAGGAAGCCGCGCGGGCCACCGCCTCTCTCACACTCAATCCGGCCAAAGCGCCGGCCAAAACACCCAAATCCTGACCTCCAAAGGAGCCACCCATGCCCGAAGCCTATATCTACGACGCCGTGCGCACCCCCCGCGGCAAAGGCAAATCCTCCGGCGCGCTGCACGAAATCACCGCGCTCAGCCTCGGCACGCAGGTGTTGCAGGCCATCCGTGACCGGAACAATCTCGACACATCCAAGGTCGATGACGTGGTCTTCGGCTGCGTCTCGCCCGTCGGTGAGCAGGGCGGCGACATCGCGCGTATCGCCGTGCTGAACGCCGACTATGCCGAGACGACGGCCGGGGTTCAGGTCGACCGCTTCTGCGCGTCCGGCCTTGAGGCCTGCAACATGGCCGCCTCGAAAGTGATGACCGGCGAGGCCGATATGGCAATCGGCGGCGGCGTTGAATCGATGAGCCGCGTGCCGATGGGCGCCGCTGGCGGCGCCTGGTCGTCTGACCCGCAGATCGCGCTCAAATCCTACTTCACGCCGCAGGGCATCGGCGCCGACACCATCGCCACCAAATACGGCTTTAGCCGGGATGACGTGGACGCCTTCGCCGTCGAGAGCCAGCGCCGCGCCGCCCAGGCCTGGAAGGAAGGCCGCTTCAAGAACTCCGTGGTCCCCGTCCGCGACCAGATGGGCGGCATCCGCCTCGCGCATGACGAATTCATGCGCCCGGACACCACCATGCAGAGCCTTGCCGCGCTCGATCCCTCTTTCGCCGGCATGGGCGCGATGGGTTTTGATGAAGTCATCAAGCAGCGTTATCCCGAGCTTGAGAAGATCAACCATGTCCACCACGCCGGCAACTCGTCGGGCATCGTGGACGGCGCGTCGGCTGTTCTCTTCGGCTCCAAGGAAATGGGCGAGGCGATGGGCCTCAAACCCCGCGCCCGCGTGCGCGCCATGGCGTCGATCGGGTCTGAGCCCGGCATAATGCTGACGGGCCCCACCTATGTGACCCAGAAGGTGCTCAAGAAAGCCGGCATGAATCCCGGCGACATCGACATCTATGAGCTGAACGAAGCCTTTGCTTCGGTCGTCATGCTGATGATGAAAATGCTGGATATCCCGCACGAGAAAATGAACGTGAACGGCGGCGCCATCGCCATGGGTCACCCCCTCGGCGCAACCGGCGGCATGATCCTCGGCACGGTGCTTGATGAGCTTGAGCGCACGGGCAAGGAAACCGGCCTCATCACCCTCTGCGTCGGCGCCGGCATGGGCACCGCCACGATCATCGAGCGCATCTAGAGCAGGGCTTACTCCTCCCCCGTTTACGGGGGAGGTGGCCCGCAGGGACGGAGGGGGGAGCGGCATGCGAGAACAGGAATGGCGTTCCAATCCTCATGCAAAACCTCTCCGCCGGACCCTGACACGAGCCGAGACCATACTCTGGGCCCGGCTCAAAGGACAGAAACTCTTTGGACAGAAGTTCAGAAGGCAGCATCCGATTGACGACTTCATCGCCGACTTTGCCTGTATTCCTGCCCGGCTTGTCATCGAACTCGATGGCTCCGCGCACGGTTCAGCCGATGCGGTCGAGCGCGATGCAAGCCGCACCCGCAGGCTCATGGAGCTTGGGTGGCACGTTCTGCGCTTCCCAAATGACGACCTACTCAACCGGACTGACGAAGTCCTCGAAGCAATTGCCTTGCGGCTCCCCCCTCCGACCGGCTCCGCCGGTCACCTCCCCCGTAAACGGGGGAGGAGTGCGCAAAGCGAACAGGAGTAAGACATGAAACTCGAAACATTCAAATTCGACATCGATGCCGATGGCATCGCCCACGCCATCTTCGACGTGCCGGGCCGCAGCATGAACACCCTGACCGGCAAAGCCGTTCAGGACATCATCGCCATCACCCAGGAAGTGGCCACCAACGACGCGATCAAAGGCCTGGTTATCTCGTCTGGCAAGGAAAGCGGCTTCTGCGCAGGCGCTGACCTTGGCGAGATGGGGAGCCGCGCCGGCGCTGGCGGCGAACAGAAGAAAAAGTCCGAGGACGAACTGAAGAAAGAACAGTTCGAAGCCGGCTTTGCCCTCAACGGCACGTTGCGCAAGCTCGAAACCTGCGGCAAGCCGGTGGCGGTCGCGCTCAACGGTCTCGCCCTTGGCGGCGGCCTGGAAGTGGCGCTCGCCTGTCATTACCGCGTTGCGGCCAATGATAATCCGCGCATTCAGTTCGGTTTGCCCGAAGCCAAGATCGGCCTCCTGCCAGGCGCGGGCGGCACGCAGCGTCTGCCCCGCCTCGTCGGTGTTCAGGCCGCGCTTCCGCTGATCCTTCAGGGCGAAAGCTTCAATGCCGAAAAAGCCCATTCCATGGGCGTTGTCCAGGAGCTTGCTCCCGGCGCAGAAACCGTTGCCCGCGCCAAAGCCTGGGTGAAGGCAAATCCCAAGGCGAAAGCTCCGTGGGATGAAAAAGGCTTCAAGGTCCCCGGCGGCGTGCCGCACAAATCTCCGGGCGCCGGTCAGGTTGCCACGATGGCCAACATGATGCTGGCCTCGAAAACCTACGGAAATTATCCGGCTCAGAAGAATATCCTCTCCTGCATCTATGAAGGCATCCAGGTGCCCATCGATGCCGGCCTGCGCATCGAAACGCGCTACTTCATCAACACCCAGCAGCGCCCGGAAGCAAAAGCGATGATCCGGTCGCTGTTCCTCTCCACGCAGGCTCTGTCGAAAGGCGCAAACCGCCCTTCAGGCTTCGAAAAAGCAGAGCTCAAGAAAGTCGGCATCATCGGCGCCGGCCTGATGGGCGCAGGCATTGCTTACGAGCAGGCGCGCGCGGGCATCCGCACAGTGCTGGTGGACGTGAAGCAGGAAGCCGCCGACAAGGGCAAGCAATACTCCGTCCGCCTCGTCGAGAAAGACATCTCGCGCGGCAAGAGCACGAAAGAGAAGGGCGACGCGCTCCTCTCCCTCATCACGCCGACCACGGACTATAAGCTTCTGGAAGACTGCGACCTGATCGTCGAAGCCGTCTATGAAGACATCGAGCTGAAGCACAAGGTGCTCTCTGACGCCGAAGCTGCCCTCGGCGAAAACGCCATCGTCGGCTCCAACACCTCCACCCTGCCGATCACGCAGCTTTCCACACCGCTCAAGCGCAAGGACAAGTTCATCGGCATCCACTTCTTCTCGC